>CALGRI010000438.1 GCA_937880875.1 uncultured Pseudomonadota bacterium | reverse complement strand
TCTTCACATGATAGACTTCCATGGGCAGAAGCCGCATATTGATTCATATCCACAAACCAGGTGGAAAGTGATGCCGCATCCTTCCCGGCCCGGGCATGGGAAAACCAGAAAAAAACCAGAAAAAAGCATCCAGCCATTAGCAGCAGGCACATCCATCTGGTTTTCAATTTAGTTTTTATTTTTATAGTCCTGGATTGCAATTTCATCTCCTGTTGTGAAAATTATAGTCAAATCTGCCAACTTTGAAAGTTGAATTATTTAAATTTAACCTGCCTTTGATTTAATACTTTCATGATACTGGTACATGCCATTGAACATGGTTGCAAAATACAGGTCAAAAAAAGAGATAGAGAGGATATGCAGCAAATCAAAAATAATAATTGCTGTTTTAAGGCTGTCCTTTTCCTCATCAATCTGCTGTTTTATCCTGCGCAGTTCAAGGGTTATCTGGCTGGCAGCATGGGTGATCCTGTCATAAAGGCCGGGTTCAAGGATTAATACCTTGTTTTTTTCAAGAGCCCTAAGCCGTTTCCACATGGACTCAAGAAAGACCCTTACTTTCTGCGGTGCATAAACTTTTTGCCCGATCAGCCATTGGACAGGTGAAAATTCCAGGCTGCCTGCCACAATTCTGGAATTGCTCAGTTCGCGGCGGATGCATAAAAGCAGTTCTCTGGCCTGTTTTCCACTCAGTTTTTCTTTTGTGCCGTAAGATTTCTCTTTATTTTTTAACCCGGTAAAATCGCCTGCCATACCCGTCTCACGGATCACAGCATCTATGATAAACTGGTTGGCCTGTTTAAACCTGGGATGCTCAAGATGGGGTCCCAAAAGATAAAAACACCCTCTATTGAATGGAACCCTTACAACTGCTCCATTGGTCACAAGGGTTTTTTGGGCAATTTCCCTGGTTGTAAAAAAAGCGGTTTTGGGAGTAAACCCTTCATAGACTGCTAGCACCCAGGATGGATCTGCAGCCTTCATACCAGGCCCTCCATAAAGAGGTGCTGTAAATTCAATGCCCTTATCTTTGTCAAAAAAGCAGGTTGTCTTCAAGATCACAGCCTCTCTCACCGGATGAAAAACAAAATCATACCCATAGGCTGCGCAGGATTTACAGGTCTGAACTTCCGCACTGGGAAAGAGTTTACTCAAATTTGTAATCTTGACATCTACAAAATTAAATAGATCCAGGGGCTTTTGGGAGGAGTTCATGGGAAGATAGGCCCCTGCGCAGGAGCCGATATACATACCGCCCTGCTCGACAAATGATTTTATGTTCCTGCCACCCTTTTTTCCAAGGCTATGGGCCACGGCAAATGTGTCCCCGCCGGAGACTACCAATACGTCAAGGTCTTTTATGTCGTTGTTCTGTACAGAAAATTCATCCAGAAAAACCAGGTCGCAAAGACCTGCCTTTTCAAACAGGTCTATAAACCAGAGCCAGGAATGGGAAGTTCCTGACCCTGCATATATACCAATTTTTGGACTATTCATTTTTTATCCAGAAATATTATCAATGACCTTATCCAGGGTTTCCTGTGTTAGTTCAAGGCCTGTACCAAGACTTGCAAGCTCCAGCATGTTTTCTTCGGTCAATTCCGGACACATAAGGGCAAACAGCGGCTGGATTCCAAAAATCATGGATACGGCCTGTCTTCTCTCCCACCAGGCCATTATTTCATCTTCACCAGACAGGCCAAAATCATTAAAAACAGGTGCTGTTGGACACCAGGGTGTAAACAGACCTCGACCTGGGATAACAATTTCACCGCTTATCGAATCAAAGGATGCTTTGATCTCTTCCAGGGTTGTTTTTCCACTTAATTTTGCAACGGCAAAGGGGTCAATCCCATATTTTGCACATGCCTTTAAGGCACGACCGGCATCAACAGCCGAAAGGCCTAAATTTTTAAACCCAAGCAAGGCATAGATGTCAGAGACAAGTACCCCGGGTTCATCTTTTTTTGATTCTTCTAAAAGACCCGGGTCTTCATCCAGAAAAAGTGCCGTATTGGTGGCATAGGGCGTGAAATAGTCTGCACTGTGCCGATGGGTGACAGATTCCATCCATTCTGCGACACCGTCTTGTCCAAGTGCTTCAAGGATCTGGGCAACCCCTTTTTTCTCAAGAAAAGAATTCTCTTTAATTGCTTTTAATATTTCAAGGGATTGTTCAACATAGTCTTCAGGTTCAGCAACCTCTATCAGACCCATGCCTCTGAAGGCAAACCCTTTCAAATTCCTGGCACCGAATAGTTTACCAAATCCAAATCGGTCTGGGCTGGTCCAATGATTAAAACACACCTGGGCATAATCAGACCCGTTTTCACCGGCAGGACCGATCATCATGGTCTGGAGAAGGTCATCCCCTACAAATTTTCTAAGCACGTCCGTTGATTCCCATACATCTTTTCCCCAGATATCAGCGGCATCTGAAATATCTGCCACACCATCATGGATCCATAAATATACTGGAGATTCTGACCTGCCTTTGACCACTATATAATCAAATCCTGAATATTTAATTTCCACTCCTAATTTATATATAACCGGACAATGGCAGACTTTCCCCGTTACAGGACTTTTGGCCGTTATCTGGGCTGAGCCGGAAGCAGGATATGTTGTGCCGGCAAGCAATCCTGTCCCGATAACGATGGGATCATCTTCCTTGTATTTATCATATAAATACGTTGTCATTCCAATACCGCCGATGTGCTCTTCGACAAGCGCTTCAGAAAGTTCTTCTTCTTCAACCTCTGCTGTGTTTAAATCTATGACAAGAATCTTATCCGTTGATAAATATTCCATTCCTTTCTCTCCTTTTTAGTCCAGCGTAATTGCATCTACCGGGCAAAATGCAATGCACATGGGCCCGTAGTCATCCATATCTTCGCAAAGGTCACAACCCTCTCTGAGCAGCATGGGTTTTGCCGAAGCATCCGCTTTCTTGTCAGGATCAGCCTCTTCACCAATTTTATTAATTTCAATCCCTTCCGGACGCGCAACAATCAGTACATCTTCCTCTTTAAGAAGCATGCCGAAATAATCTTTTTTTTCTTTGGCGCGATATGCCACAATACATGCCGACAGGAAGGCAAAACCATCGTCTCTATGATAGCTGCATACCATTTCGCATGCCATGCAATTGGTACATTTTAAAGCATTGATGTTGATTCCCATTTTATTTCCTTAATTTATTAGAATTGGTTGAGTTAAATTATAAGCAGAACAAAGTTTATCCTTTTATAATGTTAATGTTACCAGTAAAGCGTATATTCTTCGTAGTCAATAGAAGAAAAAATGTCAATAAAAAATATTAAAACATCAGATGTTTTAATATTTCAATTATTCCTTGACAATAATAAATGAAAATGTAATCGATGCATTGTTCATTTACCAAAAACTAAAAAATATAGCTGGAGAAACAATACACCAGTGGGTTTTAAATTTGAAACTGTAAAAGCCAGTCGTATCTCTGAAAATATTGCCGAACAGATTCGTGAGGCTATTTTGGATGGCAAATTAAAAATCGGTGATCAGCTGCCTTCTGAAAAAGACTTTGCCAATCATTTCGGTGTCAGCAAATCTTCCCTCAGAGAAGCATACCGGGTGCTGGAAGCATATGGCCTTCTTGAAATCCGCCAGGGAATGTCCGGGGGCGCTTTTATTAAACAGGTCGACATTACCACTATAAAAGACAGCCTTGTAAATTATTTCTTTTTTCAAAACCCGGGTCTCAGGGAATACACTGAGATCAGAACCTTTATTGAACCACAGGTGGTCAGAATCTGTGCTGAAAAAATCACGGCTGAAGATATTGAATACCTTGAAAATAATATTTTAGCCATGGAGCAGGAACCAGATGGTAAAAATTTTATCAGTGACCTTGACATTGCTTTCCACAAAAAGCTTGTTGATATTACTGAAAACAAAATTATCAGTCTGGTTGTTGAAACGATTCAAACGGCATTGATTAATATCAAACGAATGGTTCACACAGACGAACAATTCTTAAAAATGGTCTGCGAAGGCCACAAAAAAATTGTTGCCGCATTAAAAGAGCATGATCCTGAAAAGGCAAGCAAAGCAATGCTGAAACATATTAATGAAGTTGAAAAAGGTATGCTGGCAAGTAAAAACGGGTCCATGATCATCACTGAAAAAGGCCTGTTAAAAAAAAGCCGGAAAAGCTGATAGTTTTTGAACCACTTAGCAGGAGGAAGAAAATGACAGAAATGCCAATGGAATCAAAAGTTGATTCTAAAATAACAAAGAAACTATGTGAAATAGTCGGTGAAAAAAATGCAACCGATTATAAGCACATTCGTTATGCTTACTCTTATGACCTGTCCTTTGTAAAACCCAAATTGCCGGACTATGTTGTCATGCCGACAAGTGTAGAACAGGTTCAGGCAATAATGAAATTTGCCAACCAGGAAAAAATTTCCGTTACGCCATTTACTGCGGGCACCAATATTGGTGGTCTGTGTATACCTGAAAATGGTGGAATTTTACTGGACATGAAGCGGATGAACAATATCATCCGTATTGATGAGGAATCCCACTACGCCATTATTGAGCCTGGGGTATCCCATGCCAAATTTGCCAGTGCCCTGGCCAAATACAAACTCAGGTTTAGTTGGCCTGTTGGACCGCCTTCAGCCTCGACCTCTTCCTGCGCCATCAGCCACGGAATCGGCGGTTTAAGCGGACGATACGGCCTCAACAGTGAGGAAATAACCAGCATGGAAGTGGTGCTGCCCACAGGGGAACTGGTCCGGGTCGGTTCCTGTGCCATCCAGGAAGATGCCTGGCACAGTTGCCTTCCCTTGCCTAGAATGGACGGCCTGTTCACAGGATGGCTCGGTACCACCGGAGTGATAACAAAAATCGGTTTGCGTGTGCACCCTACGCCACCTATCCTGAAAGTTTTTACAGCATCTACGGAAACCATTGGTCAAATGGCATCCTATCTTAGAACCCTTGGTAATTATGAAATCTGTGATGATCTGACAGGCGTATCCTGGTGGCTTTCCCAGGTACCCATCCCCTATCCGTACAAACCCAAACCAGATGGTGTTCCGGAATGGATTTCCTTTGCCACAACATTTTCCTGGACCCAGAAAGAAAAAGAAGCCAGGGAAGAAATCTGGAAAATGGTGGTGGATGAAGAAACCAAAAAAGGCTCGTCCTTAAAGGAGACTGTATATCCTGAAGAAGCCTTGAAGGCAAGAACCCAGCTGCCCAGCCAGATTGTCGGGTCAACCAAAAATTATACCAAGCAGGGAGGGGCAGGAATTTCATGGCCCGGTACCTTTACACCCGTCAACAAATGGGAACCGGTTTATGAAGAATGGAAAAAAATCCTGACTGGTAGAAACCTGTCACCCTCGGTTCGCGTCACCAATTATAGAGGCGTTCATTATGGCATGCTCCGGGCCATGATACCCTTTCCCAAAAAAGATCCTGCCTCTATTGAAAATGCAAGGCAAGCCATTGTTGAATGCCTGAAAGTCGATCTGGATAATGGCGGCATCCCTTACAAGCCACCCGTGGATTTTGGACTGGAGATAAATAAAAGAGCCCATCCCGGATATGTTGAGCTAATGAAGCGGGTAAAAAATATGCTGGATCCCAATAATATCATGAATACGGGGAAACTGGCTCTTTAGACATCGTGTATAAATATGATTTTAAAAAAATTATGCGTTTAAATATATTTGGAGGCTTTTATGAAGTGGAATATTCCTTCACTTGAAGAATTGGAAGATGCCGTATGGAAATGCACGGCATGTGGTAATTGTAAAACAACTTATGATTTTGGCCCCCCGCCCACCTTTGGGGAAATATGCCCGGCCGGTGTGGAGTTCGGATTTGACGGAAACATGGCATCCAAGGGTAAAATTGCCTTTGCCAGGGGAATTCTTGACGGCCAGCTTGAATGGACTGAAGAGTTTGTAAATGATATTTATCGATGCACCATCTGCGGCGGATGTCAGAACCAGTGCGAACTGGACCATAAACCGGTAATTCCGGAAATCATGGAGGCCATGAGGCGTAAGGCAGTTGAAGATGGTGTGGGTCCCATGCCGACCCAGAAAGTGATTGCCCAGTCCCTGAGAAGTTATGATAATCCTTACCAGGGTCCCAGAAGGGTCCGAACTGACTGGACCCGGCCCTTTAAGAAAGCAAAAAATCCCATCAAAAATATCATGAAAGAAAATGCCCCGATCCTTTTTTATGTGGGATGTACGGGAGCATTTAACCTGCCTGTCAGAAACTTTCCCGTGGCAACGGCTTCCATATTCCAGAAACTGGGCATTGATTTCGGGATTCTGGGAGAAAATGAAATCTGCTGCGGATCCACTGCCATGAGACTTGGGGATGTGGATGAATTCAAACGCGTGGCTGAAACTAATATGAAAACTTTCAAGGATCTTCATGATAACCACGGGGTTGAAACCATTGTTACATCCTGTGCAGGATGTTTTCGGGCCATGAAAAAAGATTACAGCCTTTCAGATGAATATGAAGATTACATGGGCGGTATTAAGATCATCCATACCACGAATTTCCTTTTCAACTATTTCAAAGAAGGCAAGATAAAATTTACCAAGGAAGTTCCCTGGAAAGTGACCTATCATGACCCCTGTCACACAGGCAGACATTTGATTGATTATAAGATAGATGAAGATGGTTCCCAACAGTGGAAAGGATCTTATCTGGGTAAAAATGAAGACAACTGCCTGTATGACATCCCCCGTGAAATACTCAAAGCCATTCCAGGCATTGAGTTCAGGGAAATGGAAAGAATACGCAGCAATTCCTATTGCTGTGGCGGTGGCGGTGGCGTCATGACCGGATATGGGGAATGGGCTGTAAAAAATGCCGGATTGAGAATACAGGAAGGCCTGGATACAGGTGCACAAAAAATGGTTTCCATTTGTCCATTCTGTCATTTCAACCTGAATGAAGGTTCCAAAAGGCTTCAAAGTGATATGAAAGTTTATGACCTGGTCGAACTTATAGACCTGGCACTTTGAAAAATTTGAAAAATGGGACAGATTTAAGCAGATTTGGGGACAGATTTAAATCTGTCCCCAATAACAAAAACCAGGGGGAAAAATGAATTTAAAAGAAAGAGTTATGAATCAATTGGAGGGGAAAACCGTTGATATGACCCCTGTCGGGTGTACCACAACCTACGGCATGGTGGATTTGATGAAAAAATGCGGTGCCGAAAGACCTTTTGCCGACACTGACCCAGAAGCCATGGCAACCCTTGCCATTGCCGGTGAACTGGCCGGATTTGAAATGGTCAAAGCCATGGGATGGGATATTACGCCCATGAGCGAGGCTTTTGGATGCGGGATGGGAATTCCGCAGATTGATCTGCAGTATTGCATCAAAGAACATCCCTATGCAGAAAGCCTGGATGGTTTGGATTATCCCTCTGATTTTCTGGATCGAGGAAGATTTCCTGCTTATAAAAAACAATTTGCCATTTTAAAAGAACGAGTAGGCAGTCAAAAGGCAATTTTTGGTGAGTCAGAAGGTGCTTTTACCTGTGGTGCCAATCTTGTGTCCACTGAAAATTTCATGAGATGGACTTTTAAGCGACCAAACGATGTTGAAAAAGTTCTTGAAGTGACCAAGCAGGCCATGATTGATACCATTAATTTTGCCTTTGAAAACGGGGCAGATTATTATGTCATGGCAGAACCCACTGCAGGCCCTGCTCTCATGAGCCCGAAACTGTTTAAAAAATTTGTAGTACCTGTATTGTCTGATATTGTTGCCAAAACAAAGATTCCCCTTGTTCTTCATATATGCGGCAATACAGATATGATTATTCCTTTAATGTGTGAAACCGGTGTTAAAGGGATAAGCATTGAAGAGGGTGCCAATATGAAAGAAGCTGTCAAAATTGCCCATGCAAACGGTGTCAGGGTATTTGGCAATGTAGCCGCTGCCACCACACTGTTTATGGGCACGCCTGAGCAATCCTATAAGGAAGCGTTTGCCGCGCTTGAAAACGGAACAGATTTCCTCTGTCCGGGTTGCGGGATCGCTCCGGGATCTCCTTTGGAAAATATACTGCAACTGAAAAAAGCCAGGGATGATTTTTTTAAATAAAGCCGTTTAGGTCAGTGGGGAATCCTTGATCACCCTATAACAGGGTGAAAGGAAAACCCCTATAACAATGATTCATC
>CALGRI010000437.1 GCA_937880875.1 uncultured Pseudomonadota bacterium | reverse complement strand
AAATTTGCACAGCGGGGTTACGTAATAGAAAATGGATATCTTGTCCTTGAAGGACCTGCAGATGAATTGCTCGATAACCCTGATGTAAAAAAAGCATATCTTGGGGCGTAAATAGTGCTCAACCGATGCTAAATAATATCAATAAAAAGCCTTGGAGGAAGAAATTTCTCCAGGGCTTTTTATTCCTTTTGCAATGGGATATCCCATTTTTTCATATATTTCCACACAGAGGTCCGGCTTTTTTGAATTTGCCGTCCCACCTCTGCCTTATTCCAGTTACACTCTTCAAGCAGATCTAAAAGTAGCTCTTTTGTCAGCTTAACAGCTTTCCCTGGTGCAAATACACGGGTATCCTCCAAATCAAAAGCCAGATTATCAGTCCCTGATAATTCATCAGGTTCTCTGATTTCCACAGGCAGATCCTTGAGTGTAATCCTGTCTGAATTGCAGACAACAAAAGCATGTTCAATGGCATTTTCCAGTTCCCGGATATTTCCAGGCCATGGGTGTTCCATCAACCGCTTCATCCCTTCTGTATCAATGCCTTCTATTGATTTGTTCTCCCGTTTATTTCCTTTTTTAATAAAATGAGTGACAAGTAATGGAATATCCTCCCTACGGTTTCGTAAAGGTGGAACATTAATAGGAAAAACCTTTAAACGATAAAAAAGATCTTCTCGAAATTGTCCCTGCTGGGTGAGCGCATAAAGATTTTTATGGGTTGCAGCGATAATTCTGATATCAATCTTTCTTTTTTTTGACTCCCCTACCCTTTCAATTTCTCTTTCCTGAAGAACTCTAAGCAGTTTTACCTGCATATATGGGGTTAATTCCCCAATTTCATCAAGAAAAACAGTTCCCCCATCAGCTTCTTCAAATCTGCCCTTACGATCTCTATGGGCCCCGGTAAAGGCTCCTTTTACATGACCAAAGAGTTCGCTTTCAAGCAAGGTCTCAGAAAGAGCGGAACAATTTACAGTAATAAGAGGACTTGAAACATCCTCATTATTATAATGAATGGCTCCTGCAACCAATTCTTTTCCTGTTCCGCTTTCACCTTGAATCAACACTGTGGCCTGGCTGTTTGCAACAGCTCCAATGGCATCAAACACATTCTGCATTACAGCACTTTTTCCAATAATATTTCCTAAGCGATAAACTTTTTTAAGCTTCTTTTGAGCCTCTTCAGCAGTTTTCTTGATTTTTTTTAATTCAGTCAAATCTGTAATTGTTTCAACAATTCCCAGAATCTGACCATTAGCATCCCGGGCAAGTCTTGCATTTTTTATTACAGCCACATCATGTCCATCCTTGTGACTTATAAAACACTCTTTAGCTTCTGTTTTTCCATGCTTTATCACACCGCATTTTTTAATATCAGCAGGACATTTTTTATCAAAACACTGACTGCATTCAATCAAACGGCAGGTATTACCCAAAGCTTCCTGTTCAGAATAACCACTGATTTTTTCCATGGACTTGTTCCAGGATGTAATAATCCCCTGATCATCCAGAGTGAAAAGACCTTCTGCCATTGTATCAAGAATCTGGTTTAAAAAATCAACATTCCATAATTGATAGGTTTCCATGTTTTATCCTTTTATTGTAACGTTATCAGTCGTTAGCATTACAATAAGTAACGTTACCATTCCTGTCAATATCTGGATTTTTTTATTTTTTAATTACTCAACTTTCTGATCAAATCTGCCAACTGTGGAAGTTGAGTTAATTAGGATTTCTCCTCAGGCATTTTTTTTTGAATTTCTTTTTTGTCTGTCACCTGACAGGCATCTTTCATTCAGGTGGATATACCCATTTTAGGAAGGATATACACCTGAACCAGAATATAAATTCCCAAAAAAATTAAAACATAAACCATCTCTTTCATAATCACCTCATAGTTACGGGTTAATTTTAAAATTTCCAACCCTACAATTAAACAATTAGATAAAAGCAAGGGTTATGCCAGTTGTATTAAACTATTGAATATAAACTATATATGATATCGTATTTGTCAAAGAAACGTTACTAATCGAAACCATTTCAATAAAGTAACGTTTCTTTTTTTTATTAAAATTATTATATGATGGTTTAATTAGATGATTTATAGGATAATACTCTTTATTTTAAGTATGTTACAATGTTTTTAATGGCCATCAAAAAAACATATGGCATACTTCTTGACTATACTAATTTTTTTAATAATTATTTTATTCTATCATTTATGGAGGTTATTTAAAAATGGGTATAGATCAATTCCAGAAAACTTTGGATAAAGGTGTTACGCTTGTTGATTTTAATGCAGATTGGTGCGCTCCCTGCAAGGCACAGGAACCGATTATCAAAAAACTCGTGGATACATACCAGAACCGTGCCTCCATCATTGAAATCAATATCGATGACCACAGAACATTGGCGACAAAATATATGGTTCAGAGCATTCCCACATTAATCCTTTTTAAGGATGGCAAAGAAATTAAACGGTTTGTTGGCCTTCAATCTGAGACCGCCATTGCAAAGAGCCTGGATGCTGCATTATAGAACTTGAATCAATAAAGAAACCGGAGGTTTAAAATGGGCAAATGTATCAATCATCCTGACCGAGAAACCAGTTATATCTGCATGAAACACAATATTTATCTTTGCGAGGAGTGTCTTGAGTGTCGAGATCCTGATATCTATTGCAAATTCAGGCCCTCCTGCCCGATTCATTTTATAACAAAAAAAGGATTCGAATCTTC
>CALGRI010000436.1 GCA_937880875.1 uncultured Pseudomonadota bacterium | reverse complement strand
GCCTTGAGCTGCCCGTGGGAGAGCCTGCCATTAATCCCGGACCAAGGACAATGATCCAAAATTCAGTGGCAGAGGTTTTTACCCTGTTCAATATGAAAAACAAACAGGTGGATATTGAAATTTTTGTTCCAAAGGGTGAGATACTCGCCAAAAAAACCCTGAACGCCCGGCTTGGGATTATAGGAGGTATCTCTATTTTAGGTACCACGGGCATTGTCACCCCTATGTCCCACGATGCCTATATTGCCACCATTAAAGCAGGCATTTCAGTTGCAGCGGCCAAGGGTCTGGATTCGCTTGTTTTTACCACGGGCAGACGAAGTGAACGGTTTGCCATGGAAATCTTTAAGTCTTTTGGCGAAGAGACCTTTATCCAGACAGGAGATTTTTTTAAGGCATCCCTTGATATGGTGCTGTTGAACCCAAAGATTAAAAGGGTCACTTACACAGTATTTTTTGGAAAAGCCGTAAAAATGGCATTGGGGTTTGAACATACCCATGCGGCAAAGTCGGAACTAACCTTGAAAAAACTTTCCAAATGGGCTTTTGACATTACAGGCAATAGCGAGCTTGCAAAAAAGATTGACGGCGCCAACACTGCCCGCCATGCATTTTCATTTATTTATCCTAAATACCCGGAACTGATTTTTTTTGTAGGCAAAAAAATTAAAGAAGTAGCACTAAAATTTTCAGATCATAAACTTGAAATCAGTGTTATTATCCTTGATTTTGATGGGAAGCCTGCTTTTGACTCAAACAAAAAGTGAACTCAGATTTTTAAAGGAGAATAAATAATGGAATTCAGTATCACTCCTATCGGGATAATTCATACCCCTTTTGATGATTTGGAGGGGATGCCCATCCAACCCTCAGGGGCTGCACAAGTTCAGGGAACCATTGTAATGGACAAAGAATATGAGCAGGGTTTAAATGATTTGGAAGGTTTTTCCCATATCATCCTTCTCTATCATTTTCATCGTTCAAAAGGATATAAATTGATGGTAAAGCCCTTTTTAGATGATCATAAAAGAGGTCTTTTTTCTACACGGGCTCCAAGACGTCCCAATCCCATCGGATTGTCCATAGTCCGGCTGATGAAACGAGATGGAAATAAATTATATATTGAAGGCATTGATGTGTTGAACGGCACCCCCTTAATAGATATTAAACCCTATGTTCCTGGATTTGATACAAAAGAAGTAACATCCACTGGCTGGCTTGAAAAAAGCCATGAAAAGGCAATCTCTTTAAAATCAGATGACCGGTTTATTTAACGGGGCAGGAGCACAAGTTGCAAAATAATGATGATCTGACTATCAGGGCAGCCGCCTTAACTATTTTTATATGTATTCTTTTTGGCGGCAATCCCGTGGCCATAAAATTTTGTCTTACAGGTATAGGTTCGTTTACTGCAGCAGGAATCAGGTTTTCCATTGCCGCCATTGTAATTTTTATCTGGGCAAAATATAAAAAAATACCGTTAAAAATCAATCAAAAACAATGGGGACAGGTGCTGATACTGGCCGCAATTTTTGTTGTTCAGCTTTCCTGTTTTTATATGGGTATGGACAAAACGACTGCTTCCCACGGGGCACTGATATCAAATGTCCTGCCTTTTATTGTCCTGGTTCTAGCTCATTTTTTTATTCCCGAAGACACGATTTCCTTTAAAAAAGGTATCGGTATAACCCTTGGTTTTATTGGTGTTTTATTATTGTTTTTTGATGAACAGGATCTGACCGGGGAGTTGAGAAAAGGGGATTTAATTGTTCTTGTGGCTGTATTCATGTGGAGTTCAAGTGCTGTTTATGTCAAAAGAATTATTTCCCAATACAATGTGGTTCAAATTACCATATATCCCATGGTCTTAGGCATACCCTTCTTTTTTCTCGGTGGTTATTTATGGGATGATCAAATGATACGAATGATCAACCCCACTGTCGTCAAAGCCGTTTTGTATCTGTCCCTTGTAACGGCATCTTTTGGTTTTATTGCCTGGAACACCCTGCTTCAAAAATTCGGAGCCACAGCTCTGCATTCCTTTATCTTTATCATGCCCCTGGTCGGTGTTTTGTTTGGCGTGGTGCTTTTAGGAGAGGCCTTTACACCTCATTTGGCCATCTCAATAGCTTTTATTGTAACAGGGGTGATCATTGTAAATTTGAGAAGAAAAAAACGACCAGTATCCGTGCATTAAGCAACGCTCTTTTAATTCTTCTTTTAATTGATGCAGATCAAGGATATTCCTTGCTGTGACTGTCACTGGAACCTTGGTCTCTTAAATTGTCTGGCATAAATCACTTATTAATTCAGACAGATACATTTTAATTTTATTTTTATGAAAAAAAGGTTTGACACATCCATTCTTTTCATGCATTATACGCCGGTCTTCTCGAGAGATGGTTTGTGTGTCCTCGGGAAGTTTTTTTTTGAACAGGTTTTTTTTTGATCTTTGAAAATTGGTCAGTGAGAAATTTTAGAGCGGGTCTAAAACAAGAC
>CALGRI010000435.1 GCA_937880875.1 uncultured Pseudomonadota bacterium | reverse complement strand
ATCCTGGAATACTTATTTCCGGACATGATCTTAAAGATATGGAAGAACTTTTAAACCAGACCCAAGGAACAGGAGTGGATGTATACACCCATGGTGAAATGCTTCCTGCCAATTATTATCCGGCTTTTAAAAAGTTTACCCATCTTATCGGCAATTACGGCGGTTCATGGTGGCATCAAAATGAAGACTTTCAATCCTTTAATGGTCCGATTCTCATGACCACCAATTGCATTGTTCCCATGAAAAGTAAAAACACTTACAAGGACAGGGTCTTTACCACGGGTGTGGTCTCCTATCCAGGAACAAGACATATTGTGGACAGGGTGAAGGGCGGGGCCAAGGATTTTTCACAGATTGTCAAGCTTGCCAAAACCTGCAAGGCACCGGAAGAAATTGAAACCGGCAAAATTGTCGGCGGGTTTGCCCGCAATCAGGTATTGGCCCTGGCTGACAAAGTAGTTGATGCCGTAAAATCAGGCGCAATCAAACGTTTTGTTGTCATGGCTGGTTGTGATGGCCGTCAAAAAGGAAGAAACTATTTTACTGAAGTTGCTGAAAAACTTCCCAAAGATGCTGTGATTCTGACTGCCGGATGTGCAAAATACAGATACAATAAACTGGACTTAGGCGATATCGGCGGTATCCCAAGAGTGCTTGATGCAGGACAGTGCAATGACTGCTATTCTCTGGCTGTGATCGCCCTTAAACTCAAAGAGGTTTTTGAACTTGAGGATATTAACGATCTGCCAATTTCCTTTGATATTGGATGGTATGAGCAAAAGGCTGTAGCCGTTCTTCTGGCTCTTTTACACCTGGGTGTAAAAGGTATCCGTCTTGGGCCAACACTGCCGGCTTTTGTATCGCCGACTGTCCTGAATGTACTTGTTGAAAATTTTGATATTAAACTGATTACAGAACCTGATGCAGATGTAGAAGCGATGATGCAGGGTAAATAAATAAAGACAATTTAGAGCCGGTGCATGAAGTGATCATGCATCGGCTTTAAACCCAAAAGGTTTGCAAGGAGGCTTAAAATGAAATGCCCTGGACAAGATACCCAGTACTGGAATAAAGATGCCATCTTTGAAACTAAATGCCCGGAATGTGGTCATCCCATGGAGTTTTTCAAGGATGATGCCACTCGAAGATGCGCAAACTGTAAGAAAAAAATTGTTAATCCCAAGATGGATTTTGGCTGCGCTTCCTATTGTAAATTTGCCGAGCAATGTCTTGGTGCCCTGCCTGAAGAGTTTATTGCCAAAAGAGACGATCTCTTAAAAGACCGGGTGGCCGTGGAAATGAAAAGATACCTTGGAACAGATTTTAAACGTATCGGGCATGCAGCAAAGGTTGCAAATTTTGCAGAGAAAATTGGAAAAAAAGAAAAAGCAAATCTTGCCGTGGTTCTTTGTGCCGCATACCTGTATGATATTGGTGTGAAAAACATCCTTGAAAAACAGGGTTCTATTGATTCTGAACACATGGAAAAAGAGAGCCCGAAAGTGGCCCGGGAACTCATGGAAAAACTGGGAGCAAAAGAAGAATTGATCACTGAGGTCATTGATATCGTGGGACATCATAATCGTCCGGCTGAGGATGATAATATAAACCGTAAAGTTCTGCATGATGCGGATATGCTCACCCATATGGCAAGTTGCGAAAAGAAAAACGGCGTTGAGGATGAAGAATTTCGCGCCAAACTTGACCGGATTTTTTTAACAAAAGCCGGAAATGAGTTGGCAAAACAAGTGCTGATAGAAGCGAATTAGGAAATAATGTTGAATCATAAACGAACCAAAAGAATGTTTATAATTCAAATCAATATAGAATGAGGGGGACTATTATGAAAGTGATGAGAAAAATAATCAAAATAGATGAAGAATTATGCGATGGCTGCGGAAACTGCGTGCTTGCCTGTGCAGAAGGTGCGATTCAAATTATAGATGGCAAGGCAAAAGTGATTGCAGATAAGTATTGTGATGGCTTAGGAGCCTGTATTGGCGATTGTCCCCAGGATGCTTTAAAAATAATAGAAAGAGAAGCAGATGATTTTGATGAAGCAGCTGTCGAAGCGTTGCTGAAACAGCAGAAAACAGAAAAAAAAGTGACAGAACCCGTTGCCTGTGGATGCCCTTCAACGGCAATACATACATTTCCAACCGCAAATGAGAGCCCTTGTGACTGTGCAAACAAACCAATCATACAGGCATCCGGGCAGACATCCGGCGGGGCATCCTGCCTGGGACACTGGCCGGTTCAGATCAAGCTGGTTCCGGCGGGTGCGCCTTTTCTAAAAGGCGCAGACCTAGTGATTGCAGCCGATTGTGTGCCGGTGGCCTATCCTACATTTCATGCAGATTTCTTAAAAGGAAATGCGGTGATGATAGGATGCCCCAAATTTGATAATGCTGAAGAATATGTTGAAAAGCTCTCCCAGGTATTTAAAGTGTCAGGGATAAAAAGCATCACATCCGTTGTCATGGAAGTGCCTTGCTGTTCTGCCATGCCGATAATTATTAAGAAGGCCCTTGAAAAATCGGCTGTTGATATCCCGCTTAAAGAAGTTGTGATCAGTGCCCGTGGACAAATACTTTCATGAAGTGGTCCAGCGCTGCAGAAAATGCCATTTTAAAAGTCCCATTTTTTGTAAGGAAAAAAGTTAAAAAAAAAGTTGAGGCGTTTGCAGCGCAAAAGGAAAAGACATCTGTTGAATTATCAGATGTGACTGAGTTGAAACAAAAGTTCTTGTCCAAAGGCGGGATGGAAAAAGATATCAAAGGGTATGAGGTTACCACCTGCTTTGGGGGTGCCGGATGCCCGAACACGGCAAATTCCGGTACCCGGCTGGCAAAAGATATTGAGAAAATTTTTGAAAAAGAAAACATCCTTTCCTTTTTAAAAGAGAATGTAAAGGGGGATCTAAAATTTCATCATGAGTTCAGGGTCGCTCTTTC
>CALGRI010000434.1 GCA_937880875.1 uncultured Pseudomonadota bacterium | reverse complement strand
CCATAATTCCACCATTTCTATAATTAGCTAAACAACTAATTATATATTTCTAATCCTCAAACCTGTCAATACTTTTATAAAGGTGGAAGATCGGCTAAATTGCGATAATTAAATTTAAAAAAAGATCTGTTACAGCATTTCAAGGGGATGGAAAACTTTCCTGGATATAATTTGCTGGAATTGTATTCTACAACTAAGACAGTCTGTAATGATGGTCCTGTCCTTTTCAACCAAAAGTCTTTCAAAAAGCGGCTCACCGATTTTAAGGGTGTGTGGATGAAAAGATGTTTTATATCCGAGATGCCCCCCCATACCACAACACTGCATGACTCCCTTGATCTGGATAATATCTGAACCAGGAAAAGATTTGAGAAGGCGGTAATACGGTTGCCCGATTTCTTGTTCCCTCTGGTGGCAGGGGGCATAATAGACCATGGGATTATCCGAGCAGGTCAGGCTGGTATTTAATTTGTGGTTAACATGAATTGATAGAAGATATTCTCCCATATCCTTTACTTTGTTTGACAATTCTATCCGTTTTAAGGGATCAAGTGAAGAAAAGTATCCATCATCCTTTAATAGTTTCTGATAGATCTCTTTTGGGACCGTTATAAATTTTTTTTCCCCTAACCCGAAAGGAACCTTCATAACCTTATTGCCAGCCCCTGCTTTCTCTTGAAATGATTCGGAATAATAGGCATTTTCCAGAAGCAGCTTTTTAAAAAAATATCCGCAGGTCGGACATGAACAGACAATATCATATCCATTTTGAACATACCTTAAAAGACTTTCAATATTCCTATGTATTTTTTTTAAAGCCGTCTTTTTATCACCTTCCATAATCAATGGCATACCGCAGCATTCCTGGGGTGGTACAAAGACTTCAATGTCATTTCGTTCTAAGATGTTTACAGCGGCTTTCCCGACTTCCGGAAAAAGGTATCCTGCACTACAGCCTGCAAAATAGGCAACCTTTGATGAGGACCGACTATTGTTGTTTTTTAGGGAACTCAGACCTCTTTTTTTTGCCCAGAGGAAAAAACTTTCCTTTGGAAAAACAGGCAGGTGCCTTTCTGGATGGACATTTAAAGCCTTTTTCAAAATGGGAGAAACAGAGGTCAACCTGTTCAATTTGTTGACAACTTTTGAGAAAGTTGTTCCCCAGCGACCGATCATCTCAACATCAGAAATTATTCGACTGGACAGTGAGATACCATTCTCATCAATAAAAGCCGCTTTTGCCTGAAGGATAAGCATTCTTATATCCGGACAAGGGCATAGTCCGCACAGAGTACAAAGATCAAGCAAGTGACGAAGGTCTTTGGTAGAGACAGACAGTCTTGATTCTTCTGTCTTGTCTTGCAACCGATAGAGCTCTGGGAAAAAAAGACAATCATCTTCCATGTGAAGCCTGCATACGTCACAGCCAGATTTTCCAGCACACTTTTTAAAAACAGTAAGGATCAAATCTTCAGGAGATGTGCTCACAGCCTTTTTTTTCTTTATCCCAATAGTTGACATTGGTTTTCTCTACCATAAACCACGGGGCTTTAATATCTTTTTTGTTATATGTCTTGACACAGTCTGCATATATCGTTATATTCCGCTTTAACGATATATAGATCAAGCAAAGGATTAAAATGAAACAATTTATAAAAGTCATGAAAGCACTTTCAGATCCCAACAGAGTTAAGATGATGAAAATTCTTCAATCCCGCCCATTGTGCGTGTGTGAAATCAAAGAGACCCTTGGCATTGCACAATCTACAGCCAGCAAGCACTTAAAACTTCTAGAAGACGCAGGACTTGCAAGAAGCTTTAAAGATGGGCTTTGGGTCAACTATTCCCTGGCTGACGGTAGTGATTCGCCCTATTCAGCAAATATGATCAAAAATTTAAAACACTGGCTGAATGATGAAATCGAAATTAAAACTTTGAATCAAATACTGCCAGGCATCAACCGTGAGGATATTGTCGGAAAATAACATCAAAAAAATTTTACCACTTCATATCAATAAGTGACCATACGTAACTCAACTTTCGGAGTTGCCAGATTTGAGTACATAAGTAATGCCAGGAGAATTTATGAAATTAAAATCAAAAATAGAAACCTTAGCCAGAGAAAACAAAGCAAACATCCCAATCTTTTTTAGTTTTCTCATTGGTGCAACCGCCGTATATATATGGTGGGTAGTGTACGGCTTTTTGCCGGCACTGTCCTCGTGGGCAACCTATAATCTTCTGCCCATTGACAAGGGGTCCCACCTGGGGTCTTCCGTCGAATTTTTCCTGTATGATACCCCGAAAGTCATGATGCTCCTGTTCCTGGTGGTTTTTGGTGTCGGTATCATTCGAAGCTTTTTTACACCGGAAAAAACCCGTGCCTTTCTTTCCGGGAAAAGTGAATTTGCCGGCAATGTTCTTGCAGCCCTTCTGGGAATTATCACTCCCTTTTGTTCCTGCTCGGCCGTGCCTTTATTTATAGGATTTGTGACAGCCGGTGTACCTCTTGGAGTTACATTTTCCTTTCTTATTGCAGCGCCCATGGTGAATGAAATTGCCCTGGGTTTGCTCTATGGTCTTCTGGGATGGAAAGTGGCAGCCATTTACCTGGGAACCGGTCTTTTTATTGCAATTTTCGCAGGCTGGATCATTGGCCGCCTAAAACTTGAAGGCCATATCGAAGACTGGGTAACACAGACAAATGCGGCAGCCATAGACATGGAAGAAGAAAAATTAAGCTGGAATGACCGGTTTGTATATGGATGGGATGCTGTAAAGGAAATTATCGGAAGAGTCTGGATTTATGTCATCATTGGTATTGCAGTGGGTGCCGGTATCCATGGTTTTGTACCGGAAGGCGTTATGGCTTCCATCATGGGCAAAGGATCATGGTGGTCGGTTCCCCTTTCCGTGGCCATAGGAATTCCCATGTATTCAAATGCTGCCGGGATTATCCCAGTTGTAGAAGCCCTGCTTGGGAAAGGAGCAGCCCTTGGAACCGTTCTGGCATTTATGATGAGTGTCATTGCCCTGTCTTTGCCTGAGATGGTGATTTTAAGAAAAGTACTCAAACCCAAACTGATAGCAATCTTTATCGGGGTTGTGGCTTGCGGTATTCTTTTTGTCGGCTATTTCTTTAATATGATTATTTAATTATTAATAAATAAAGGAGTCTATCAATGGAAATTAAAGTTCTGGGGCCTGGTTGTGCAAAATGCAATAAAACAGAAAAACTAATTCAGGAAGTCATTAAGGAGAC
>CALGRI010000433.1 GCA_937880875.1 uncultured Pseudomonadota bacterium | reverse complement strand
CTAATTGCCGATAATAGTAGCTCTTGATTATCGTCTATATTTTTAACACTTTTATTCGTATCGACAAAATGGTCTTTCTTCAACTCTTTTATTAGCTGACTGGCAGAAAAATGTTTTATCATCATCCTGTCTTCAAGGTTCTTACAAAACCATGTTTTTCCCACCCCATGTATTCCACCAACGTAAGCGCCAATAAAACCACATCTACCCAAGGGCTTTCAGCCATGCCATAATCTGGGCAACCTTTTAATTTTTTGACGGAGGATGCCCATGGCTAAAAAACCGAAAGATCACCAAACCAGAAATCGACGACATTGGGAAGCCCATTTGCAGGCAGCGGCGAAAAGCGGTCTAAACCGTGCGGAATATTGCAGGCGGCACAACCTATCTTACCATGCGATGGGATATTGGCATAAAAGACTCTCCAGGGACAACAGCCGCCAAACTTTTGTTCCAGTGAAGATGGCCTTGATTCGAAATGAAGATCATCGGGATGAATCAGGGTTGAAAATCCTCCTGCAGGGGAAGATGTCCATTGCTGTTGGAAACAATTTCCAGCCTGCGACCTTGGACAGGCTGCTCACCGCGCTGGGGAATCGGTGATGTTTTTCCCGAGCGTTTTGGACCAGGTTTATATGGCCACGGGCACAACCGATATGAGGAAGTCAATCAATGGGCTTTCCATACTGGTTGCCGAGCAGCTGACACTCAACCCCCTGTCGGGGCACCTTTTTTGTTTCTGTAACCGAAAGCGGGATATAGTAAAAATTCTGTACTGGGATCGAAACGGTTTCTGTCTGTGGCATAAACGACTGGAAAAAGACCGGTTCCATTGGCCTAAAAATGAAGCCGATGTGATTGAGATACAGGGCCGTGAACTTTCCTGGTTGCTGGAGGGATTAAACGCTGACCAGTGTACCGCTCACAGGCAATTATCCTATAAATCGGTGATCTAAAAAAGTGCAAAAAAACTACTTTTAATAGTTGAAATTTCATCTTATTTTGGTATAATTACCGACATGGAAATCAGCCCTGCCACACTGCCGAATACCCCAGGTGACCTTAAGGAAATCATCATTGGACTGCATGGTCAGATTACGGATCTGCATGAAGTTCATGACAAAGAAACCAGCATCCTGCTGGAACAAATTCGCTACCTTCGGGCTCAGTTGTTTGGCAGAAAAACTGAAAAAATCCAGTTTGGCCCTCAGACGCTCCCGCTGTTCGACATGCCGGAACCTGATGAAAAAGATGAACCGGAGGAAAAGGTTCATGTCCCTGCTCATAATCGCAGTAAACGCGGCAGAAAGCCTCTTCCTGAAGAACTTCCCAGAGTTGAAGTTGTCCATGACATTGATGATGCGGACAAAATATGCCCATGTGGCTGCGAGTTAAGCCGGATCGGAGAAGAGGTCTCGGAACAGCTCGATATCATACCTGCAAAAATGCAGGTGATCCGGCATATCCGGCCCAAGTATGCCTGCAAAAATTGTGAAGGTGTGGAAGATGACGGTCCGACGGTCAAAATTGCTCCGGTTCCTCTGCGAATCATTCCCCGATCTATTGCGACTCCCGGTCTTCTGGCCCACATCCTGACAGCGAAGTTTGTAGACCACACGCCGTTTTACCGGCAGGAGAAGCAATTTCATCGTCTGGGCGTGGAAATCTCACGAACTTCCATGTGCAGTTGGGCAATGCAAGTGGCATTATCCTCTCAGCCCCTTCTTAACCTGTTTATCGATGAGGTTTTATCAAGTTTTCTGATCCAGGCCGATGAAACCACCCTTCAGGTATTGCGGGAACCGGGCCGGGATCCGACAACCAAATCATACATGTGGATTTTCCGGCGTGGAGATCCCGACAGACCAGTTTTGGTTTATCAGTACCATCCCACTCGCAGCGGTGATGTGGCAAAGGCATTCCTGTGCGATTTCGAAGGATGCGTACAGACGGACGGTTATTCCGGCTATAATTTCCTGGATTATGATGAAAAGATCCGACATCTCGGTTGTTGGGCTCATGCCCGACGCAAGTTCATGGATGTGATCAAGGCGCAGGGTAAAAATAGGAAAAACGGTAGTGCGGACAAGGCTTTGAATTACATTCGTAAACTGTACCGCATAGAAAAGGAAGCGCGTAAAAAGGGGCTGTCTGTAGATGAACTGTACCAGGTGCGTCAACAGGAATCCAAACCGATTTTGAATAAATTCAAGCAGTGGTTGGAAAAAACTGCACTTCAAACACCACCCAAGGGCTTGCTCGGTAAAGCCGTAGCCTATACTCTGAACCAGTGGGAACGGCTGGTTGGTTATGTTGAGGACGGTCGTCTGTCCATTGACAACAACCTGGCCGAAAACGCCATACGCCCTTTCGTGGTCGGCCGCAAGAACTGGCTGTTTGCAGGAACACCCGAAGGGGCTGAGGCCAGTGCGCTTCTGTACAGTCTGATCGAAACAGCCCGGGCGAATGAACTGGAACCGTATGCTTACCTGCGGTTCATCTTCGAAAAGCTGCCAATGGCCTCATCGCTGCAAGATTTTGAGGCCTTGCTACCATGGAATCTCACTCCAGAGCAGCTGGAAATTCCGAAGCCCCTGAGGTGTACTTGAGTTGGCGCTTAC
>CALGRI010000432.1 GCA_937880875.1 uncultured Pseudomonadota bacterium | reverse complement strand
CCAAATCCTTCCGTTGTCATTCTGTTTGGCATAATACCTTTTCCAATCAAATAGTTTTTGACGGCCTGGGCACGTCTCAAGGAAAGTTCCTTGTTAGACTCATCTGAACCGATATTATCGGTGTGACCCTGAATGTCAATACTCATGGCAGGTTTTTTCTCAAGTCTTGCGGCAATATCATCCAATAAATAATAGGCACCCGGTTTGATCACAGAGCTTCCAGAGCCAAAAAGGACATCTCCAAGAACCCAAACCTCTTCTTTTTCAATTTCTTTTTTCGGAACCACAACAGGTGCAGGAGCTACAACAGCTGGTTTCTTGCTCAGAAAAACCTTTTCAACAAAAGCTGCCATGGCTTCCGGGCTCTTTAACAATTGGTCTGCTGTTGAGTAGAAACCGCATCCGCCAATGGATGCAATCTGATTTAAGATGGCTGCTCCTTCCGGCGCATCGCCGACAAGGATCGGGTAAAAACAAATGGAAGAACCATAGAGTTCTTTCAATGCTTTTGCAGATGCCAGCACATTCCCTGGCAAATCCTCACCGTCGGTTATGATAATCACGGCATTGGATTCTCCGGAAAGTCCTTTAAAATCATCTTGTGCAGCATCCAGTGCTTTATACATTGGGCTGGTGCCGCCCGGCTCAACAATCTTTTTAAAATTTTTATCTAAATTAGCAGTGAAATATTTTTCCATTCCATAAAACAATTCTGTTGAATTTTTTGAAACTTTGGGAGAATGGCCGAAAGACCTTATCCCTGCAGTCTGACCCATTTCCGGAAGTGTTAGATTCAACCTGTTCACTAGGGCCTGAGCCTTATCAAATTTTGTTTCTCCACTACGAGGGTAAGCCATTGAGCTTGATGCATCAAACACTATCAAAAAATTATCTACCGTTGAAGAGTAAGCTGCTTTATCAAAATGTACTGCGTTAAATGGCGAGGGTGTACTAACCTGTTTTGCCGCGCATCCAAATAAAAAAAGGAAGGCAACCAATGTTAATAAGGATCTTGTTAAAAGTCTCATGTCTTTTTCTCCTTTTGCTTTGTTAGTATAAAATGGTGTCAACCTAAAGGTATCTAAACAACAGAATATTTTTTTTATAACAAAAAACCAGTATTAAATCAATCTTTCTTTTTAAGTCTTTTTTAATATCTTGCAATTTAGGCCTAAGAATTATATACGAGTGCTGTTTGTTGACCGGAATAAATAAAGAAAAATAATGGGATATGGAATTATATCAAGGGATCATCCTCGGCATTATACAGGGGCTTACGGAATTTTTACCAGTAAGCAGTTCCGGGCATCTTGTTCTGGGACAGATTTTTTTCGGGATTACCGAATCACAATTACCCTTTGATATCAGTGTTCATATGGGAACACTTCTGGCCGTTCTGGTGGTCTATGCTTCAGACATCCGGGCCATCCTGGTTTCTGTGTTTGGGTTTATTTCAAAGGCTGTTTCATTAAAGCCCATGGCACATCTTTTAAAAGAAGATAAAAACCTTCAATTGGCAGGTTTAATATTAATAGGTTCTATTCCAACGGCATTTATAGGGCTTGTCATAAAACAGTTTGAGCATATCTTATTTGCCTCAGAGGTTTTAGTGGGATTTATGTTGATCCTGACGGGAACAATCCTGTGGACCTCAAAAAATTTTTATTTCAGCAAAAGTAAAAAAGACGGCTTCAGCATAAAAAAGGCACTTATCATCGGGGTGGGTCAGGGACTTGCCGTTATCCCCGGCATTTCACGATCCGGAACCACCATTGCTCTAGGGATGTTTTTGGGCCTTGACAGACATAATGCAGCTAAATTTTCTTTTCTCTTATCAATCCCCGCAATATTGGGAGCACAGATATTAAGTATTAAAGATATGATAAATAGCGGGCTTGTCATTGATTCTATAACCATATATGCTACAATTGTTTCATTTATAACTGGGTTGCTTGCTTTAAAATTATTATTATCTTTGGTTCACTCGGGCAGATTTCATCTATTTGCCCCTTATTGCTGGCTGATAGGATCTTTGGTCCTTTTATCAAAATTCGTCTAAAGGAGGTATCATGAATCCTGGGATTTTCAGAGAATATGACATAAGAGGTATTGCAGGCAAGGATATTGAAGAAGAAGATGTTGTAATCATTGGCAAAGCTTATGGCAGTCTTTTAAACAGACAGAATAAAAAAATCGTATCTGTTGGCAGAGATTGCAGACTGACCTCGGATAAATTTTCTCAATTGTTTATCCAGGGAATCATATCCACTGGCTGCGATGTCATTGATATTGGAATCTGCCCCACACCAGTTCTCTATTTTTCCATACACCACCTGAACCTTGACGGTGGTGCCATGGTGACTGCAAGCCATAACCCCCCGGAATATAATGGGTTTAAACTGATGAAAGGCACAGATTCCATCCACGGCCAGGGGTTACAGGAAATTCGCATCATCTGTGAAAATAAAAATTTTGTTC
>CALGRI010000431.1 GCA_937880875.1 uncultured Pseudomonadota bacterium | reverse complement strand
CAATCCAACCCACATCATCTGGTTCTTGGAAAACTAAAGGATTTTTTGACGGGTTCTGTTTTAGCAGACACGCTTGATGAAAGATACCGGCAGAAAATTGCCAAAAATCTTGTAATAGATGGAAAATTTGAAAAAACAGATATTGAAAGCAATATCACCCTTGAGGTTATTGCAGGGTTAAAAAAGGCTGCCATAAAAATTGATTTTTTGATCAATTTTCAGGGAAAAGCCATTGCCCTGATAAAATTTGCACCCGGATCCCTTGTCACCAGGAGACTATCGACCCTGGCATTATCAAGAATAATTAAACCTTACCAGGTCCCGATTGTTGTTATCACAAATGGAGAGGATGCTGAGATCCTTGAAGGGGATTCAGGAAAGGTAATCTCAACCGGGTTTGAAAATTTACCTGATAAGAAAAATGTAAAAAAAAATATGACATCTTTTTCATTTAAACTGATTAATAATGTCATGTTTGATCAGGCTTCAAGAATTGCCTATGCCTGTGAAATAGATGGTGCCTGTCCCTGTGATTCAGATGTTTGTATTATTGAATAAGATTTTTTTTGGGGCCAATTGGTACAATTGTTTTTGATGTTATTTGTTTAATGTTTTTTTCAAATAATAGCCAGTATAGGATTTTTTATTTTGGGCAATATCTTCAGGTGTTCCCAATGCAACGATTTCTCCCCCTCTATCTCCACCTTCAGGTCCAAGGTCAATAATGTGGTCTGCACATTTGATGACATCAAGATTGTGCTCGATAACTACCACCGTGTTATTTGAATCAACCAGTTTATTCAAAACAAATAATAATTTGTTAATATCATCTGAATGAAGTCCTGTGGTTGGTTCATCCAGTATATAGATGGTTCTACCCGTTCCTTTTTTTGACAGCTCCTTTGCAAGTTTTATCCTTTGGGCCTCTCCCCCTGATAATGTAGTGGCAGCTTGCCCCAGTTTTATATATCCGAGTCCGACTTCTATCAGGGTTGCGAGTTTGGTTCTAATGGATGAGATATTTTCAAAAAACCGAATGGCTTGATTAATGGTCATATCCAGGACCTGGGCGATATTTTTACCTTTATATTTGATATCCAGGGTTTCTCTATTGTATCTTTGACTCTTGCAGACATCACAGTCAACATACACATCAGGCAGAAAATGCATTTCAATTTTAATAATGCCGTCACCCGTACATGATTCACACCGGCCTCCTTTAACATTGAAACTGAAGCGGCCTGGCTTGTACCCTCTGGCTTTTGATTCCCGGGTATTGGAAAATAATTCCCTGATAGGGTTAAATACCTGGGTATAGGTACCTGGATTGCTTCTAGGTGTTTTTCCAATGGGAGACTGATCAATATGAACCACCTTATCAATATGTTCAAGCCCTTTGATTTCTTCATAAGTGCCGGCAGTTTTTCTGGAACGATAGATCTGGTTTGCAAGAATCGGATAAAGGGTGGATAAAACAAGGGTTGATTTTCCTGACCCTGAAACACCTGTTACACAGGTAAAACACCCCAGGGGGAAAGAGACATCAATATGTTTAAGATTATTTGAACTTGCCTGATAAATGTTTAAGCTCTTTCCATTTCCCTTTCTTCTTTTTTCAGGGATTTGAATGCATTTTTTACCTGACAGATAAAGACCGGTTAATGAGGTTTCGCTTTTGACAAGTTCTTCCGGAGGGCCTGAAAAAACAACCTCGCCTCCATTTATTCCTGCGCCAGGCCCGATATCAATGACATGATCAGAGGACAGAATTGTTTCTTCATCATGCTCAACAACCAGTACGGTATTGCCAAGATTTCGAAGATTCATTAAGGTGGTCAATAATCTTGCATTGTCCTTTTGGTGAAGCCCGATACTGGGCTCATCCAACACATAAAGAACCCCTGTCAGCTGAGATCCGATTTGGGTGGCAAGGCGTATCCTCTGGCTTTCCCCTCCTGACAGTGTTGCAGCCGATCTGGCAAGTGTAAGGTACTCAAGGCCAACATTTTCTAAAAATCCCAGGCGTTGCGTAAGTTCTTTAATAATTCTGGCAGCGATAATTTTTTCTTTATCCAAAAGGTGTAATGATGAAATATACTTAACACAATTCTGTATGGAAAGAGACGTGATCTCCCAGATGGTTTTATCCCCGACCCTGACAGATCCAGATGCTTTATTGAGCCTGGATCCGTTACAGACAGAACAGGTTTTAAAATTCATAAATTTTTTTATTTCTTCTCTCATATAAGTGGAGTCAGTTTCATTATACCGTCTTTTCAGGTTAGGAATCACGCCCTCAAAGGGTTTTTTATAAATAATTTTTTTTTCCATTCTTTCAATATAAAAGGCAATTTCTTCTTTATTTGATCCATGGAGCAAAATCTGTTGGAAATCAGGTGACAGCTTTTTAAAGGGTGTATAAATATCTTCTTTATAATGGGTAACCAGGGCATCCAAAAACTCCATAAATTGAACGGAATCTCTATTTTGCCAAGGCAAAATGGCACCCTGCCGTAACGAAAGCATTTGATCTGGCACAATCAGATCCGGATCAAATTCTGTGACTGATCCCATGCCGCCACATTTTTTACAGGCCCCCTGGGGCGAGTTAAATGAGAAAGATGCGGGTGTAAATTCAGGATAACTGACCCCGCAACGTACACAGGATGCTTTCTCGCTGAAAAGGGTTTCCTCGTTATGGCCGAGATCAATCAGGGTTACAAATCCAGCTGATAATGAGAGGGCAAGTTCCAATGAGTCGGACAGGCGTTTTTCAATGCCTTGTTTAATGACCAGTCGATCTACAACGGCATCTATGGTGTGTTTTTTAGTTTTTTCCAATGGCGCAAGATCATCCATTAAATAGATCTCATTGTCTACTCTGACCCTGGCAAAACCATCTTTTTTTATTTTTGCAAATAATTTTTCATGGGAGCCTTTTTGTCCTTTGATTAAAGGTGCCAGAATTATTATTTTAGAGTTTTCATCAAGATCCATGACTTTGTCAGTGATTTGATCAATGGACATGGAAGAAATGGGTAATCCGCATTTATAACAATAGGAAGTGCCGACTCTTGCAAATAATAATCTAAGATAATCATAAATTTCCGTGACAGTGCCAACAGTGGATCTGGGGTTATGGCTGGCAGTTTTCTGTTCAATGGATATGGCAGGGCTAAGTCCGATAATAGCATCCACATCTGGTTTGTCCATCTGGCCCAAAAATTGTCTGGCATAGGTGGAAAGGGACTCGACATATCGTCGTTGGCCTTCTGCATACAATGTGTCAAAGGCCAGAGTTGATTTTCCAGAGCCTGAAAGTCCGGTAATAACAGTCAGGCTGTTTCTGGGTATTTCAACATTAATATTTTTCAGGTTATGTTCCCGGGCACCTTCAATGATAATTTTATTTTTATCCATTGGTCCTTATTTCTTTTGTGCTTTTTTATTTATGGCCTGGAATGCTGCCATTTTAATGGCTTCTGTCAGGCTTGAATGGTCTGCAATTCCTTGCCAGGCAATGTCATAAGCCGTCCCGTGATCCACAGAGGTTCGGATGATGGGAAGACCTATGGTGGTATTTACACCGTCCTTAAAATGGGTGAGCTTGAATGGAATAAGACCCTGGTCATGATACATGCAAACCACTGCGTCATACCTTCCGTTGACAGCCTGGTAAAAAACTGTATCCGGGGGCAGGGGGCCAGAGACGTTTATTCCATCTTTTTTTGCAAGCCGGACAGCAGGCGCAATAATATCTTCTTCCTCTCTCCCAAACATGGATTCTTCCCCTGCATGGGGATTTAGCCCTGCAACGGCAATTCTGGGTATTTTAATATTAAACCGGTTTTTTAAAGAGGTATGGGTTAATTTTATTTTTTTGATTATATCTTCTCTGGTCAGACGGGCAGACACCTGGGATAGAGGAATATGAATCGTTACCAGAACAACCTTAAGTGTTTTGCCGGACAGCATCATGGCATAATCTTTTGCTTTTGTTCTGTGGGCCAGAAGTTCAGTATGTCCATGAAATTGAGACCCGGCAAGTTTTAAGGCAGTTTTTGTGATGGGGCAGGTCACAAGACCTGAAATGCGGTGGGTCAATGCAAGATCAATCCCTTTAGTGATATAGTCCTGCATGGCAGTCCCTGTTTCAATGGTTGGACCTGAAAGAGAGGAACAATCCGTATGAATAGTGGAGATATCCATGATATCCAATGTATTAAACTCATATTTACCCTGGTCTGGATCAGTTATGATATGGACATGATGCTTGAAGTTTAAAAGTTTTAATGCTTGTTTTATAATCTGGGAATCTCCGATAATCAGAGGTTTGCACAAAGTATATATTTTTGAGTTGTTTAAAGCTTTTACCAGTATTTCAGGGCCGATTCCAACAGGATCTCCCATGGTAATGCCGATAATCGGCAGTGTGTGTGGCGGTTTCATCAAGTTCTCGATAATATTAAGGGTAAATGGTTTAAAATAAAGTGCAATATACTATTGGATAAGGAAAGTGTAAATATAATTTATGTCATAAAATTGTGAAACTATAGTAAACTTCAGGCTCCAAAAAAAAGATGAAGTTTTTATTAAATTAGAAGTAATTAAAAGGAAAAAGGAATAAATAAGAGCAAATTTATTTTTTTGAGAAATAAAAATTTCCAATGGAATGTTAAAATATCTTGAAATAAGAGGTAGTTGTCGAAGTGGTTGTAATGCTTGAAAAAAATTTTGTTTCACAAAAAAATCTTAATTATATCAGGCAATTAAAAAACTATGCCAAACAAAAATCTAATAATAAGCTAACCCTTCTTATTCGATTTGACCAATAAAAAATAATCCAATAAAAAAAATAATACTTTTTGTAAATATCAGTTTTATCCATTGGTAATTGTTAAATTTGTTTTATAAATCAGTATTTTTTTTGTAGTTGGAAGAAAGAGGATCTTTTTTGGAAAATATGGAATCGTTCTGGGAACAAGTTAAATACCAACTCAAAAAGACATTACCCGACCATAGTTATAGAATGTGGATAGACCCGGTCGAACATCTTTCCCATGATGATAATCATATTAAGTTATCCAGTCCAAATGCTTATTTTGTCAAACGACTAAAAGATAATTACCTGCCGCTATTTGAAGAAGAGTTTTTAAAATTAGGGATTAATGATATTAATATTGAATTTGAAGTAACATCCAATAGAAAATTTTGTTCAAAAGAAAAAAATAAAGAAACAGGTGCATATCCAGCGCTTTCTTTACCCATGAAAAGATCAAAGCAATTAAATTTACCCGGACTTAACGAACGATTTAATAACGGAAGGATGTTTAAAAAAGGGTTCACATTTGATGATTTTGTTGTGGGAAATAATTCAAACTTTGCATATTCTGCATCGTTATCTCTTGCCCAGGGGAAAAGAAACGGGTCCAACATACTTTATATTTTAGCTAAAACCGGACTTGGGAAAAGTCATTTATCCCAGGCTGTTGGATACCATATTATCACCAACTCTCTTTCCAAAAGGGTATATTATGCAACTGCAGAAGAGTTCACCAATGAAATGATATTTTCTTTGAAAAATAGAACCATAGAGAGGTTCAAAGAAAAATACAGGAAACAATGTGATGTTTTGATTCTTGAAAATGTTCATTTTTTATCAGGCAAGGAAGCGACACAAAGTGAATTGGCTATCACTTTAGATTATCTTCTTGACGCAGATAAAAAGGTTATTTTTTCAGGATGTGAGCTTCCAGATGATATTCCCAAACTCAATGACCAGTTAAAATCTCGTTTAAGCCTTGGACTTGTTACGGAAATTGATAAACCAGATTATGCAACCCGGGTCAGGATATTAAAACGAAAGTCTAAAGTTTTTGGATATAATATTCCCAATCAGGTAACCGAATATATTGCCCAGGAATTGTGTGATGATGTCCGGCAACTTGAAAGCGGTTTGTTTGGTGTGGCTGCAAAAGGTCATTTAATGGGGTATAATATTGATATTGAGCTGGCAAAAAGTGTTCTGGCCAATATTACAAAAGCAAAAAAACGAATTACGGTTGAATCCATTAAAAAAATGGTTTGTAAAGAATTTTCAATTACAGAAACAGATATTGTGTCTGCCTCCAGAAAAAGTAGAATTGTCAAGCCAAGGCAAATGGCTATTTTCCTTTCCAGAAAATATACGGATCAGCCAATAAAAAAAATTGGTAATAGTTATAATAAATATCATGCAACTGCCATATATGCCATCAATGCAGTAGAAAGAGAATTAAAGCAAAAAAGCGTTATTTCTGAACAAATAAAGTATCTTTCAAAAAAAATCGAATCAGGAAAACTTTAAATGGGACTTTCCAATTCTCTTTACAGGCATCTTCAAAAAATATCAGGAAAATTATACGTAACAAGAGAAAAAGAAGAATTGCTGTGTTATTCCTATGATGCAACAGGTGCATCTTTTCTTCCTGATGCCATTATATTTCCAGGCTCAGAAAATGAAGTTGCCCGGATTTTAAGACTGGCTTCAAAAGAAAAATTGATTGTGGTACCCCGTGGAGCCGGTTCTGGAATGACGGGGGGATCAGTGCCGGTAAAAGGGGGGCTTGTACTGGTCACAAGCCGCATGAATAAAATTTTTGATATTGATGAAAATAATTTTATAGTGAGAGTACAGCCCGGTGTTATTGTTTCAGATATTCACAAAAGCGTAGAAGAAAAAGGCTTGTTTTATCCACCTGATCCTGCAAGCTCATCCGTTTGTACCATTGGGGGAAATATTGGTGAATGCGCAGGAGGACCAAGGGCTGTAAAATATGGGGTAACACGGGATTATGTCCTGGGATTAAGAGCGGTATTGCCTTCAGGAGAAGTTATTCAAACAGGGGTTTCCACAGCAAAAGGGGTTGCCGGGTATGACTTGACGCGATTGATTGTGGGGTCTGAAGGCACATTGGCAGTGGTCACTGAAATTACTTTAAAGCTATTGCCCAAGCCTGAAGCGATTAAAACAATGGCTGTTTTTTTTGACAGCTTGCAAAAGGCTGCCAAAACAGTATCCCGTATCATGAAGGAGGCCACGATACCAAGGTGTGTTGAATATTTGGATGAAGCCTGTCTTGATCTTGTAAAAGACTCTCTTAGCTTTGATTTGCCTAAAGGCATTAAAGCCATGTTGATCCTGGAGCTGGATGGAGATATCAATGTTGTTGAAAAAGATGCTGAAGATATAAAAAAACTCTGTTTTTCCTATGATGCACTGGATGTGTTAGTTGCAAAAGATCAAACAGAAACACAAAAAATATGGGATGCCAGAAAAGATTTGTCTCCTATGCTGTATAAAATTGCAACAAACAAAATTAACGAAGATATTGTTGTTCCCATAGATAAAATTCCTGATATGGTTAAAGTAATTCAAGAGATACAAAAGACGTCGGGTTTAAAAGTGGTCAGTTTTGGCCATGCAGGCGATGGAAATATCCATTGCAATATCATGTATAACAAAGCAGATGGCGATGAGTCAGAAAGGGCAAAAAAGGCTGTTGATGAGCTTTTTAATGCCACATTAAGCTTAGGGGGAACCATTACTGGAGAACACGGTGTCGGTATGACCAAACTCGAATACCTGCCCCGGGAAATCGGTGTAATACAAATTGAACTTATGAAAGGGATTAAAAAGGTATTTGATCCTCAGAATATATTAAATCCCGGCAAGATTTTTCACTGAATAGAAAACTGAATAGAAAAAAGAAAAACACAAAAGCATCTGAATTTTCACATTTTTGATATTCCAAACAAGAAAATTATTGTAGTTTTATTGCATACTGGTTATGGATTAATAGTTTTTCCAAAATATCAATTTTTGGATTTTTAGTATGCATAATGCAGCATCGTATGGATATTGAGCAATATCTTGAGCAGAGTCTGTTCTTTTTATTAAATTCTCCAAAACAATCGGGTATATCAAGGGAGTCCCTTTTAATCAAAGTATCGTTAAGAATCTGGCCCAGTTGTTTTATTTCCATCTTCATTCCATATATTAAGTTAATTTTTTTGTTTATTTAGTGTAAAAAAATCTATTGGTCAACATCTAATTTTTTTTTATATAGAAACCATTGATTCTAATTTTTCAACCAATGGTTTCAGAGTTTGCTTTTGAGTGGCGCAAATAAGAACCCCTTGGTTTAATAGCCATTTATTGTCAAAAGAATCAAGATCAACCCTGTCTATTTTGTTAAATACATAGAGGGTAGGGATAGCATCTAATTTTAAATCTTTAAGAATTTTTTCAACAGAGTCTTTTTGCTGCTGATACCGGGGATTGCTGATATCTATCACATGGAGGATAACATCTGCATCCGTCAGTTCTTCCAAGGTGGCATGGAATGCTTCCATTAAATCTTTTGGAAGGTTCTGAATAAATCCGACGGTATCTGTGATAATGACTTCCGTATCCTTTGGAAATCTTAAGCGTCTGCTGGAAGGGTCAAGGGTTGCAAACAGCCGATTGGCCACAGTGATCTTACTTTGGGTCAAGGTATTCAAAAGTGTTGATTTGCCAACATTTGTATAACCAACAATTGAGATAATGGGTAAATCTTTTCTTTTACGTCTGGATTTTTGTTGGTGCCTTTGTTTGCGGATTTTGCCAATTTCCTTTTTTAATTGGTTAATCCTTTCATTGACCCGTCGGCGGTTGAGTTCAAGCTTTGTTTCACCAGGCCCTCTGCCACCTATTCCACCTGTCAATCGTGACATGGCAGTGTTTTTGGTGATCAATCGTGGCAAGAGATATTCCATCTGGGCAAGTTCTACCTGAAATTTACCTTCCCTGGACTTTGCCTGTTTGGCAAAGATATCCAGGATCAGTTGAGTCCGGTCAATGACCTTCATTTCAACAAAATCAGTAATGGAACGAATCTGGGATGACGAGAGTTCCCTGTCAAACACCAGCAGGGTGGCATACTTTTGAATCGCCTGAATGATCAGGCTTGAAAGTTTTCCTTTACCCACCACAAATTTGGGATCAATGATTTTTCTTCTTTGGACGGCAGTACCAATCACATTGATACGACTTGTTTTGCAAAGCTCTTTAAGTTCTTCAATAGAGGCATAAGCGTCTTTTGGATCTGAAGTCGTTGCATTGATTAAAAATGCGGTTTCTCTGCCTGATTCAGGTTTGTATAAAGAATTTTTTCTCGTCAGCTCAGATTCAAGTGCCAGAATTTGAGCCAGGCAATCAATATTTAATTCTTGAATTGTGGCGGATTCGAGAACCTGGTATGGTTCTGAATCCTCATCCGGGAGAATATGTCCTGAGTAAACTATTCCTGGTTTACCATCCTGCGAAATGCTAATAGCCGTAATATAATCCAACCGCAAGAGTGCAAGGTCTGTTAAATCATCCCTTGTCAGGGGCTCGTCTTTTAAATGGGTATGAAAAAGGCGAAGGCCTTTGAGTTTGCCGGGAAGGGCCATATATCCTGAAGTGATGGGAATGACAATTTTGTGGAACTCTCCGATAATCACATAGATGATAGTACCGTTCCGATCAATGAGCACACCGATCTGCCGCCTTATATCATGGGACAGTTCAACTAAAAGCTGGGCAAGTTCAGGGTCAATAATATACTCGGGTGGAGTGCTGTAGTCATATAGATTTTCTATTCTTTTGATCTGGGTGTTTCTCAGGCCGGAAGTGTTCCCATACAATTTTTTCTTCATTCAAATTCCTGGTATGAATCCGGGGCAAGTTCTTCAAAACGGGTAAATTGACCAATAAAATGCATAAATGCAGTGCCTGTAGCCCCGTTTCTGTTTTTAGCAACGATAATTTCAGCAGTCCCTTTTTTAGGATTGTCAGGCTCTTTATTGTATACCTCATCCCTGTAAATGAATGCAACAATATCAGCATCCTGCTCCAGAGCACCTGACTCACGGAGATCAGACAGCATGGGACGTTTATCAGACCGTTGTTCCAACATACGATTCAGCTGGGATAACGCAATAATCGGAACATCCAGTTCTTTGGCAAGTGCTTTTAAAGACCTTGATATTTCAGCAATTTCAAGATCTCTTCGATCTGACCTGAACGGGGGTTTCATGAGCTGAAGGTAATCCACGATAATCAGGCCAAGCTCATTATGTCTTTGATAAAGCTTTCTTGCTTTTGCTCTTATTTCCATTGCAGTAATGTTGGGAGAGTCATCAATAAAAATGGGCAATTCATTTAAAACACCAGCCGCATCCGTTGCATTTTGCCAGTCCTCCTGGCTTATAAAGCCTGTTCTAAGCCTGTTTGAATCTATGCGGGCCTCCGAGGTAAGCAGTCTCATGGAAAGCTGCTCATTGGACATTTCCAAAGAGAAAACAGCAACAGGTTTACGTTCATTAAGGGCAACATTTCTGGCAATATTTAACGCAAAGGCAGTTTTTCCCATGCTGGGCCGTGCTGCCAGAATAATCAAATCAGATTTTTGTAATCCAGATGTAATCTGGTTTAATCTTGGATATCCTGAGGATATGCCGGAAAGTCCACCGTCTTTTCCCTGTTGCTCTTCAAGTTTATCAATATTTAAATTGATCAATTCTCCCAGGCTTTGAAAGGAAGTGCCTGATTTTTTTTCTGAAATATTAAAAATAGAGCTTTCGGCAAAATCAATAATATCTTCAAAATCTCCTTTGTCTTTCAGGCATCTTTCAATAATGTCAGATGAGGCAGTTATCAATTGTCTTAAGGAGGCCTTGCCTTTAATGATTTTGGCATAATGGACGGCATTTACAGCAATGGGAGCGGCATCGGAAATGGCTGCAAGAAATGCGGCTCCACCAATACTTTCAAGCTCGTCTTTTTCTTTTAGTCGATTGGCAACGGTGACAAGATCTGCAGGCTCTTCTTTAGTGGCAAGTTCGACAATCACCTTGAATATTTTTTTATGTGCGCCTTTGTAGAAGTCCTCATAGGACAGAATATCTATAATATCAAGAAGGCTGTCATTGTTAATAAATATGGCACTTAATATTGATTCTTCCGCATCAATATCATGGGGAGGCGTTTTACTTAAGAGGGGGTCTTGAGATATGTTGTTTTTTTTCAGCACAATATAATTTTAATAAATACATCCGGGAAAATTTAACCATCTTCCCGGATGAAGTTTAAACATTATTTTCCTTCTTTTTCTTCAGCAATAACGTTGACTGTAATTTCAGGCTCAACATCCTTGTAGAGACGAATGGCCACTTTATATTCACCGATTTCTTTTATCGGCTCTGCAAGTAGGATAGAACGGCGTTCCAGAATGATATCCTGAAGGTTCAAAGATTCTTTGATGTCATGGGTAGTGACGGATCCGTAAAGGCGGGATTCTTCATGAACCTTGGCTTTGATTGTACATACAACGTTTTTAATTTTAGCAGCCATTTCTTCAGCAATCTTTCTTTCTTTGGCAATCTGAAGTTCAAGCTTTGCTTTTGTCTGTTCCATGACTTTTCTGTTCTGGGGTGTCGCAAGAATTGCTTTACCCTGGGGCAGAAGATAGTTGCGGCCATATCCTGCCGCCACGTCACATTCTGCTCCTGCGATTCCGAGTGTGTCAATGGTTTCTTTTAATATAACTCTCATTTAAACCTCCAAAAAGATTCAGCTCTTTATTTTATCGGGCTGACTTTTAGTTTATTTTTTATTACATAGCCGTATCAAGTTTTCTAAAATTGATCCATGTATCAAACAATCCAAATCCGATAACAAGGAACATGAAAAGAGGTTGAATCGCAATTAGGATGTAAAAAAAAAACCTAATTGCAAAAGGCCAGCTTTTTTTTTGAAAAAAAAATGATACCACTGCAATTCCCTGAAAAAAATATACAAACATTAAAATAATCAAACAATTTACTGCAATTATTTTTATTGTGTATATTGGTAAAAATATCAAAACAGATAATGCAATCACACCAAATACCAGGTAATCTGGTGCTTTCCATTGATTTAAATTTTCAATACTTTTAACTATGATCCCTTTTTTTGATAGTACTTTTTTTATCAATATAATGTTGAGCCATATCATGGTTAGATATGAATTGATAAATATTCCCGGAAAAATAAGAACAAATAATGAACTTGCTTTTTCAAGCATTTGCCGATCAACCTGCATGTCTGGATATAATTTTGCAGATTCTGAAAAAAGCTGGGATGACAATTCTTGATATCTGGAAATATAATTTGAAATCAAGTGTTCAATTCCCTGGGCATAAGTAAAAGAATAAACAAACAAAACCGCTGTGCAGGTTCCAAGAACTGCAAAGCAGGTGTAGAGCATAATTTTTTCAATACTCAAATGTTTTTCTATAAATTCTCCAAGGAAAAAACCTGTCATCAATAAGGAACCAAAGTAAAGCGTATTAAATGCAAAGTTCCGGGTAAATACAACCAGCATTGCCAGGCTTGCCGCCATGATAATGGCGCTGCTGTTTCTTCCCGTCTTAAGCCTGTAAAATAAAACAGGCAAAGGAAGCACCATCCAGGCAAAAACACCGACCAACGGCATTATATATATGATGGCAATGATCAATATACATAAGAGGGTACCGGTCAGTATATTTTTAATTATGGTTGGTTGTATTAGTGTGCCACTCACCTGTCTTGCTCCTGAAAACTAAATTTTAATACATGGGTCTGCCAACAAAAGGCAACAGCGCGATCTGGCGAGATTGCTTGATGGCAACGGTAAGCTGGCGCTGATGTTTAGCACAGGTGCCCGTGATTCTTCTGGGAATTATTTTCCCCCGTTCTGTAATGAATTGTCTGAGTGCTTTGGGGGTTTTATAGTCTATAAAAAGATCCTTATCCACACAGAATCTGCATATTTTCCGACGTTGATAAAATTTATTTTTACCGCCGCCTTGTTGTGATCTATTATTATCATACATTGTTATTATCCTCCAATCTTAATTATTCTGTTTTGTCTTCGGTTTCTTCAACTTTTTCATCTTCAGAAGAAGCCTCTTCCCCAGGCGTTTCATCTTCAACAGATTCTTTGTCTGCCTGTTTGGATTGGTCTAGGGCTTCCTGGACTTCTTTTTCAAGTTGTTCGGCCGTTACATCATCAGAAAGAAGGATTGTCATGAATTTGAGCACATCATCAGTAAGGCGGAAATTTCTTTCAAGCTCTTTTATAAGCCCGCCCGTGCCACCATAAGTGACACATACATAATGACCCCGCAATTTTTTCTTGATTTCATAGGCAAGCTTTTTGTTGCCCCAGTCATCAAAATTTGTAAGAATGCCGCCTTCTTTGGCAATAATATTCCTGACTTTTTCAAACAGGTCGGCACGAGTTTGGTCCTGAAGATCAGGGTCAGAAATAAAAACAGTTTCATACTTCCTCATTTTTTCTCCTTACGGATATAAAGCCCTGACGTTTTGCCAGAGCAAGGATGAATACAAAAAAACAATACCTGCCTATCAGGTATTGCATAAAAACTCTTTTGTATATCATTAAAACTGCTTTGAGTCAATATTTATCGCTTGATTTTCTTGCTATTTGCGTTTGATTGTGGCATCTATAAAAATTCAAATAAAGAAACGATAATTCAATATAGAGGTAGCTTTCACAAGGAGTAAGTGCAATGGAGGAGCGGTATCATCCGGAATTGGTAGAACATAAATGGCAGGCATACTGGAAAGAAAATCAACTTTTCAAAGTTATAGAGGACCCTTTAAAAGAAAAATATTATTTATTGGAGATGTTCCCTTACCCTTCCGGTAAAATACATATAGGTCATGTGCGTAATTATACCATTGGCGATGTGGTGGTCAGGTACAAACGGATGAAAGGTTTTAATGTCCTTCATCCAATGGGGTGGGATGCATTTGGCATGCCTGCTGAAAATGCAGCAATTGATAATAACACCCATCCTGCAGACTGGACCTATGAAAACATCAGCTCCATGAGGGAACAGCTTAAAAAGATGGGGTTTTCATATGACTGGGATCGTGAGCTCGCCACCTGTCATCCGAAATATTATAAATGGGAGCAATGGCTTTTTCTTAAAATGCTGGAAAAGAAAATGGCCTATAGAAAGGAATCCTATGTAAACTGGTGCGAGAAATGCCAGACCGTTCTTGCCAATGAACAGGTTGAACAGGATAAATGCTGGAGATGCTCCCAGACGGTTCAGCAAAAAAAGCTGTGGCAATGGTTTTTTAAAATAACAGATTATGCCGAAGATCTTCTGATCCATTGTGATAAACTGCCTGGATGGCCTGACAAGGTAACTGTTATGCAGAAAAACTGGATCGGCCGAAGTGTTGGATCTGAGTTAAAATTTAAAATCCATGGCAGAAATGAAGATATTGAGGTTTTCACCACAAGGCCGGATACTGTTTTTGGTGCAACCTTCATGTGTCTTGCCCCGGAGCATCCCCTGGTTGAAAGCCTTTCAAAGGGGACAGAAAAACAAGATGAAGTGACAGCTTTTGTTCAAAAGGTATCAAGCCAGGAAAGATCTGCAGAAGGGTTGGAAAAATATGAAAAAGAAGGAGTCTTTACAGGTGCCTTTTGCATTAATCCGGCAACGGGCGAGAAGATCCCGGTTTATACAGCCAATTTTGTTTTAATGGAATATGGAACCGGAGCCATCATGTCCGTCCCGGCAGGGGATCAAAGAGATTTTGATTTTGCCAGGAAATATGGGCTTGAAATCAGGGTTGTGGTTCAACCAAAAGGAGAGAAGCTTGATGGCAATACCATGGACCAAGCCTACACGGATGAGGGAGTTCTTGTAAATTCCGGTGAATTTAATGGGCTGGACAGCAAAGAAGCCATGGATGCTATCACAGACTGGCTGGAAAAAAAGGGCAGGGGGAAAAAGGCTGTTTCATACAGGTTAAGAGACTGGGGAATTTCAAGGCAACGATACTGGGGCGCGCCCATCCCTGTTATTCACTGCCCTGATTGCGGTGTGGTTCCTGTTCCTGAAACAGATCTTCCCATAAGGCTTCCTGAGGATGCAAATCTCCTTGAAAAAGGGGGATCTCCCTTGCCATACCTTGATAGTTTTGCAAAAGCCACCTGTCCTGAATGCAACAGACAGGATGCAAAAAGAGACACTGATACCATGGATACCTTTGTGGAATCCTCCTGGTATTATTTAAGGTATTGCTCCCCCAGATATGATGAGGGTATCTTTGATCCAAAAGCCGTAAAATACTGGGCTCCTGTGGATCAATATATCGGCGGGGTAGAACATGCAGTGCTTCATTTATTGTATTCCCGGTATTTTATGCGGGTATTGAATACCCTTGGAATAATTGATTTTAAAGAACCGTTTACACGGCTTTTGACCCAGGGCATGGTCTGCAAGGAAACCATGACCTGTCCGGATCATGGATATCTTTTTCCCGAAGAAGCGTTGAAAGACGATAAGGGCAGCCTTGTATGCACAAAATGCAACAAGGATGTGGAAGTGGGTCGGGTCATTAAAATGTCCAAATCCAAGAAAAATGTGGTTGACCCCAGCGAGCTTCTTGAAAAATACGGGGCTGATGTGACCCGGTTGTTCTGTCTGTTTGCGGCTCCGCCTGAAAGAGACCTTGAATGGAGTGAAGACGGAGTTGAAGGCAGCAATAGATTTGTAAACAGGGTGTGGCGGCTTGCCCTGGAATGCCTGGAAAAAATAGATGGTTTTAAGCCCTTTACCGGTGCGGCTTTGGATCTATCATCAGAACAGGCAAAAGCACTTTATATCAAAGCAAACCAGACCATACAAAAGGTTACGGATGATATTGATAAAAGCTTTCATTTTAATACGGCCATTTCAGCGGTAATGGAGCTTGTTAATGCCTTGTATGCGATTGATCTTGATTCTGCAGACGAGGAAATGAAAAAAGTGATCCTGTTTAGTCTTGAAAATATTCTTTTATTGCTGTCTCCCATTCTTCCGCATTTTTGTGAAGAATTGTTTGCAAAAATGGGTAAGACTGGCTCAATAATTGAACAACACTGGCCTGAATACAGAAAAGATTCCCTTACAACAGATGAACTTATTGTTGTTGTCCAAGTAAACGGTAAGCTCCGTTCAAAATTTATAATTGATGCAGGTGTTGGGGAGGCTGTGATCAAAGAAACAGCCCTGGCAGATGAAAAGATTAAAAAATACATTGGGGATAAAAAACCAAAAAAGGTTATCATTATTAGGAAAAAACAAACACTTATAAATATTGTGGTTTAATATGAAAAATTTAAAATGGATTTTATATACTTGTCTGGTTGTATTTTTTGCTTCCTGTGGGTATCAGTTTGAAGGTGGCGGATATATTAATAAAGATGTGAGCAGTGTTGCTGTAAGGGCTTTGAAAAATACAAGTTCTGAAACAGGAGCAGGAATCGCATTTACCAATGCATTAATTCAGGAGATCATTCAAAAGACGGATACCAAAGTTGTAGAGGAATCCCTTGCATCTGCTTTTCTTGAAGGAACAATCAAGGGAATTACATTTACCACATTGTCCCGTTCAACCACAGAATCTGTTTTAGAAAGAAGAATTTCGGCCACAGTGGATTTGAAACTGATAAACAGGGAAGGTGAAGTGATCTGGTCTGCATCAGATTTTACATCATATGAAGACTACACAGTATCACAGGATAATATAACGGATGAAGGCAACAAAAAAGCAGCTGTGGATAAAATAGCCATTCGAAGTGCTGAAAAATTAATCAGTAACCTGATGACTAATTTTTAGTAGGAAAATGATGAAGGCAGGATTTACATTTTATCAATATAAATCCTGTCTTAAATTGTTTGAAACAAAAGCCTGTAAGGCTAGGCATTCATGAACTTGAACATTCTTGAAATTTTTCTGGAAGCAGTCTTTTTATGGAGAACACCTTTTTTAGCGGCTTTATGAATGGCAGATTGAGTTTTTCTCATGAGTTCATCTTTATTATCACTACCAGCCTCTTTTGCAGCGCGAAGGTTTTTTTCCAAATTTTTAAGAGAGGTTTTTACAGATCTGTTTCTAAGCCGTCTTACCTGACTCTGTTTTGCCCGTTTCTTTGCAGATTTATGGTTAGCCAACTTGGTCTTGCTCCTTATCTAAGTTTATTTAATATAAAAATTCATCCTATTTTAAGACGGTCAGAATATATGGATTGTTGGTTTTTGTCAAGGAAAACCTGTGAGTAAAATTTTAAAAAATACAGTATTGCTGACCATTTTAACTTTTGCCAGCCGCGTTCTTGGGATTATCAGAGATGCCGTCATTGCAATGTATTTTGGCACAACGTCTCAAAGCGATGCTTTTTTTATCGCTTTTCGCCCTTTTGATCTTGCCAGGAAGCTCTTTTCCGAAGGAATTTTGAGTGTTTCATTTGTGCCGATATTCACTGAAACCCTGGAAAAGGAAGGGCGCTCCAAAGCGATTACATTGGCTTTTTCCTTTTTTTGTTTTTTATCCCTTGCCGGTATTATTATTGTGCTGACCGGGATTTTTTTTGCCCCTTTTATCATAAAAATTATAGCACCCGGTTTTGTAGTTCATTCCTATAAATATGGACTTACAATTATATTATTTAAAATAATGCTGCCATATTTATGGCTGGTTCTTATCGCCGCATTTTGCATGGGTGTATTGAATTCTCTGGGAAATTTTGGAGTTCCTGCCCTTGCACCAGTTGTATTTAATCTGGTGGTGATATGGTTTGCACTTATGATATCAAAATATTTTGATACGCCAATAATTGGCCTGGCAATGGGGGTTACTATCGGTGGCTTACTTCAGCTTTTAATCCAGGTTCCATTTATGATTCGTTTAGGAATGTTAAAAATACCCCCGCTTCAATTTTTTCATCCCGGGATATTCAAGGTCATAAAAATAATGGTTCCCTGTATGATCGGAGCCGCCGCCTTTCAGATTAATATTGCAGTGGCCTCCTTTTTTGCGTCAAAACTGGATGAGGGCAGTGTATCTTTTATTTATTATGCAGACCGGCTGGTTCAGTTTCCCATGGCCCTTTTTGCCGTTTCTGCCGCAACAGTGCTATTGCCTGAATTTTCAAAAAAAGCAGCTCTGGGGCACATGGATGAAATTTCCGAACTGTTTTCAAACGGGGTAAGACTTGTTTTTTTTATTACAATTCCGGCAATGGCCGGATTGATAGCCTTGGATGAAAAAATTGTTGCACTTTTATTCGGGTACGGGGTTTTTAATGCAATGGCCATTCAGCAGACAGCAGATTGCCTGGTTTTTTTGAGTTTAGGATTGTGGGCATTCACGGGGGTTCGATTGTTTGTCACATTGTATTATGCCCTGTCCAATATAAGAATTCCATTTTATTCCGGCATTATTGCCATTTTGTTGAATCTGATTCTCTGCTCTTTATTTATCGATACCCTTGGGCTTAAGGGGCTTGTTATGTCCGTTTCCATATCTGCCATGGTGGGGTTTATTGTTTTGTTTATCAATATTCCGGGCGCTGTGAATATCAATAAATTTGAGATCATGGTTTCTGCTTGCAGATCACTTTTTTTATCTGTTATAATGTTTTTTCTTGTAAAACAGGCAGCCGTTTTTATACTGACGGAAGGGAGTAATAAATTTTGGTTTGGAACAGGGGTGGTGTGCTGCATGTGTTTTGGAATGATTTTTTACTTTAGCATGAACTTTTTTATTTCAAGCCCTGAATTGAAATTGTTAAAAAAGGGATTGATCAGGAATAAATCATGACAATGGTCGAAAAAACAGGTTTTTATATTTCATTATTTATTATTGTGATATTGTTATTTCTCATTTTTTTTTCAAAAAATGGTGTTTTAGATTATAAAATGTTAAAAGAAAAGGAAAGGACAGTTTTAAGACAGGTTCAGACAATTGATCAGGAAAATCAAAAACTTGAAACTGAAATTAAAAGTTTGACAACAGATATGAATTATATCAAACATGTGGCAAAACACGAACATGATATGGCTGAAGAAGATGAGCTCATCTTTAAGGACAAATCCGGTAATAAAAGGAATTCACCATGAAACAGGAGTTAAAAACACTTGAAGTTGCACGGATTTATGAAAGCCAGGGCTATTTTGAAGAGGCATTGGAAATTTATTCATTTCTGGACGGCTGTGAAACGTCTACGGAGGTTAAGGCCGGCTTAAAGCGCATGGGAGAAAAGATGGAAGATAAAGGGCAGAGCAGGCTTCCTGAAATAAATATATCCAGGCTTTATCAAGAATGGTTGGGGCTGATGATTTTAGAATTCCGGCTTGATAATTTTAAAAAACTAAAACAGGAGTTTTGCGATGGATCCCAAAGACACACCTGAATCAAACATACCGACAACAAAAATTAATCCCAATAAAAATCAGACAGACCAAGTTCACAAGAGCACTAAAAAAATTGAACCGTCTCATTTGAAAAAAAATGAATTTGCCTTGATTCTTATTGGGGCTTTGTTATTAACTGTTGTTATATTTTTTCTTTTTTTCAGGTCTTCGGACATCAGGACGGAAACGGTTAAAACAAATACTTCAAGCTCATCTTTTGCTGATTTGGAAGAAAGGGTTGAGATCCTGGAAAAGGCCCTTAAGATCCTGGAAAACGCGGGCCTAGTATCAGATGGTTCAGGTACAGGAGGGGCGATGGGTATTGGCCCTGTAAAAGAGAGGGTGGCAAGTCTTGAAACAGCTTTTTCAGTTAAATTTGATTCTTTACTAAAGAGAATGGATAATATTGAAAAAAGTATTTCAGGGCCTAAGAAACAATCTATTGCAGTCACAACATCAAAACCCGTTGCAAAATCTGCAGCTCCTGAAAAAAAGGAAATAAAGGCTGGTTTGTTTCATACCATTAAAAAAGGGGAAACCCTTTATAGTATCAGTAAAAAATATAATACCACAGTCACAAACATACGAAACCTGAACAAGCTTTCCCCTGATGCCAAGATTTATCCGGGGGATAGTATTCTTGTCCAGTAAGCCTTATTTCAGAGGCATTTTTTTTTATCACCATTGATAAAATTTTTTATCAGTTTTTTCCCCACATCCGTCATAAAGGATTCAGGGTGAAACTGGACACCCTGTGTTGGATGCTCTTTGTGTCGAATTCCCATGATTTCACCATCTTCAGTTCTTGAAGTAATTAAGAGGCAGGTGGGAAGATTTTCCCTGGAAACTGCCAGGGAATGGTACCTCATCACGGTAAAAGGGCTTTTTATTCCGGAATAAATCTTTTTTCCATCAGTGGTAATCCTGGATGTTTTTCCATGCATGATCTGGTTTGCCTGGATGATTGTCCCGCCAAAGCTCTGGGCAATGACCTGGTGTCCAAGGCAGACGCCAAGAAGAGGAACAATGCCGGAAAAATGCTTGACAACATCCAGGGAAATACCGGCATCCTCAGGTCGACCAGGTCCTGGGGAGATGACCAGGGCATCCGGATTCAAGACTTTAAGATCATCAATGGATACCTTATCGTTTCTATAAACAACTACACCCGCTCCCGTTTCACGGATATAGTGAACCAGGTTGAATGTGAACGAGTCATAATTATCTATCACGGCAACTAACATTTATCTGCCTCCACTATTATTCAAAATAGCCAAAGAACTTTCCTGGATTTTAAATACCATTCTCCTGTCTATCCGGTTGTGGGGAGATTATATCTCCAATCCAGCCTTATAGCCCTGGTGTACAGCATCAAACGCCGTGGCAACCTGTCTGGCATCTCCTGCAACCCTGTATTCCACACCCATTTTTTCAAGTACGGATTCAAGGGGATTGTTTGACACAGAACCTGCTGCAACAACCACAGTATCTGCCTCAATCTCATGAATTTTACCATCCTGTTCAATATTCAGGCCGTGGGGGGTAATTTCTATTACTTTGCTGCCCGTCATGGTTTTTACATTATACCGGCCAAGGTCCTGCATCATGCCCCATTTGGTTGATTTTCCGATATCTTTACCCATTTTGTCCAGCATTTCAATAAGGGTGATCTGTTTGGTGCCCTGGGTTGCCATTTTAAAAAGTGTCTCAGGGTCTTCGGCTCTGTTAACAAGAAGAAATTTTATAGTTTCGGCTGATATTGTTCCTTTTTCTGCAAGAAAGAGGGCCGTTTCCACACCAACTGCACCACCGCCTATAATGACAACTTTTTGGCCTGTAAATACCTTGTCCTGTAATACATCCCATGAATCCACAACATGGGGAAGGTCTATTCCGGCAATAGGCGGAATCAGGGGTTTTGCACCCGTTGCAAGTATGATGGTGTCTGGTTTTTCTTTTTTAATGATTTCCTGGCTTACTTCTGTTTTTAAAACAATTGGTATTTTTTTTACGACAATCTGGGTTTCAAGGTCTTTGGCAAGCTGGGCAAATTCATCTCTTCCCGGAGGAGCGGCTGCAAGGTAAAGTTGTCCTCCAGGCCTTGAGCTGCTTTCATAAATTATCACATCATGGCCCCTTGAGTGTGCTGTGAGGGCGGCTGTCATCCCTGCGGGCCCGGCTCCTGCCACAAGAACTTTTTTAGGAGAGGTGGTTTTTTTAACAGGCTCCGTGCCTTCAAACCCTGCCAGAGGATTGCAAAGACATTCAACATGTTTTAATTTGAAAAGGTTATCAAAGCATCCTTGAGCACAGGCAATGCAATGTATGATTTCCTTTTCCTTACCAAGCCTTGTCTTTTCAGGGAGCATTGGATCGGCAATAAGGCTGCGGCCCATGGCCACCATGTCGCACATACCGTTATCCAGCATTTGTCTTGCTGTTTTGGGATCATTAATTCTGTGGCTTGCAATAATAGGCACATTTACTTTTTCTTTGATCCCCCTGGCAAGGTATGAAAAAGCGCCTCTGGGTACGCAGCTCACGATTTGAGGCACCCTTGCCTCGTGCCATCCCACATTGATGCAAAGAGCATCAACCAGACCATCTGACAGGGCTTTGGCATATTCCTGAAGTTCAGTCTTTGAGTTTCCGCCGGGCATAAAGTCATTGCCGTTCATCCTGACAATCAAAGGGAAATCTTTCCCTATAGCATCTCTGACAGCTTTTACAACCTCAAGCCCAAATCTCATCCTGTTCTCAAAGCTTCCTCCATAATTGTCCCTGCGCTGGTTGGTCAAAGGAGAAAGGAATTCACTGATAAGGTATCCAGTTCCGCTTAATACTTCAACTGCATCAAAGCCAGCCTTTTGTACCCTTAATGCAGCCTGTGCAAAAGAGTTGATGGTTGTTTTTATTTCATCAGTCGTCATTTCTTTGGGAGTTTCTTTTGTCATTCTTGATGCTATGGCAGAAGGTGCCACAGGTTGTTTCCCATTAAGGAAAAAGGAAAAATTATATCGACCTGCATGGTTGATCTGCATTGCGCTAAGAGACCCATTGTCTTTAATGGCTTTTGAAAGCTTTTGAAGCCCGGGTATGAATTTGTCATCATGGGCCCCGATATTCTGGGTATTGCCTGAGAGTTCATCCACCGTTGCATATCCTGCACAAATCATTCCAGGTCTGCCCTTGGCTCTTTGTGCATAGAAATTAATGATCTGGTCCGTGACTTTAAAATCCTGTGCCATGCCCAGGTGCATTGCAGGAAGATATATCCTGTTTTTAATTTTAAGCTTATTTATGATTATGGGTTCAAAAATGGGATCCCTCATGGTTTCTTCCTTTATTTGTATTTTATTT
>CALGRI010000430.1 GCA_937880875.1 uncultured Pseudomonadota bacterium | reverse complement strand
CAGGAAATGTATGAGAAAGGCAGAAAAGCATTTGAAGAAATTGAATTCTGGCCCCAGGAAAAAGTTGATATGATGGTACAGGCCGTTGCCTGGGAACTGGTAAAGGATGACGTTAGAAAAAAACTGGGTGACTTGGCCGTTGACGAGTCCGGCATTGGGAACAAGGAGGATAAGATTGCTAAAATTAAAAATAAAACCCTGGGTACGCTTTGGGATCAACGGGGTATAAAAACCTGCGGCATGATTAGTGAAGACAAGGCACAGGGTATAAGGACCTTTGCAAAGCCCATTGGTGTTATCGCCAATGTCGTTCCATGTACAAATCCTGAATCCACAATATGCTGTCTTGCTTTAAGCACCCTTAAAACCCGGAACGCCATGATCGTAACCCCCCACCCCAGAACTCAGAAAACTTCTTATGAAACAGTCATGCATGTTCGAAAGGGGCTGGAAAGAGTTGGCGCTCCCGTTGATCTGGTTCAATGTATCAAACAGACAAGCCATGCTGCAACCTCTGCTTTGATGAGTGTCTGTGACTATGCTGTTGCAACGGGTGGAGCCGCACTGGTTAAGGTTGTATATGCTGCCGGAAAGCCTGCACAAACAGTAGGTGCAGGGAATGTGGTCGCCATCGTGGATAAGAGTGCCAATCTGGCAGAAGCTGCAGAAAAGATTAAGATTTCCAAAATTGCCAACAATTCTGCTTCCTGCTCATCTGAAAATGCCGTGGCAATCCATGAATCATCCTACGATGCCATGATCCAAGAACTGAAAAAACAGGGCGGATACATGTGTTCCACTGAAGAGCGGGAATTGCTCAGAAAGTATATGTGGCCTGATGGAACACATTTGAACCGTGATGTTGTGGCAAAACCTGCGATAGTGAATGCGAAGAATGCGGGCTTGTCTGTTCCTGACAACACTATGTTTCTCATGGTCATTGGCGAAAAAATCGGCCCGGAAGATCGTTTCTCCGGTGAGAAAATTTCACCTGTTCTTACTGTGTGGAAATGGGATGACTTTGATGAAATAATAGAACGCCTGGGGAAAATTCTTGAATTCTCCGGTGAAGGTCATTCAGTGTCTCTCCATACTGAAGATGACGATCAGCGCGTGAAACTTGCACTTAACGCCAATGTGGGACGTGTTGTATGCGGCTTCCCCCATGCCCATGCAAACAGCGGCGGGTGGGACTGCGGACTTCCAGTAACAGATACCCTGGGCGGCGGGAGTTGGGCCGGAAATATCACCAGTGGAAATATAAACTGGAGCCATTTTTTAAATTACACCCTTCTTTCCATTCCCAAAGAAAAATATATGCCCACGGAGGAAGAATTTTTCGGAGAATATCTTGAACAACACGGGAGAGATTAAGTTATCAAAGAGATGATTAGTGATTGAATTAACTGATCACCTCTATTCATTGTTATTTTATTTTACCCCGGGGTTACAAATGACCCCGGGGTAAAAATTGTGGATCTAATATGATGATAAAAGCCATAATTTTTGATTTCGGGCAAACCCTTGTTGATTCAGCTGATGGGTTTCGAGCTGCGGAAAAAATAGCTAAAGAGAAAGTTTTTTTAAGCCTGTTTCCTGATGCAGATGATGATAAATGGCAAATTTTTCTAATGGAATACCGGCAGATTCGCAAAAGTTTTCATGCAAAATCAAATTTTTCCAGATTTGCGATCTGGCAGGCAGTTTATGACCGGTTCAATTGCAAGGCTGATTCTAATAAACTTACACAACTGGAAACAGATTATTGGGAACTTGTCCAGTCTAAAACAACACCATTTCCTGAAACCATAAGTGTTTTGGAAAAACTGTCAAAACAATTCAAGCTGGGAATTATTACAAATACACAGGGGCAAAAAACTTCCAGGAACCATCGCCTATCACTTTTCCCGGGTATTGAGAAATTTTTTGAAACCATTGTCATTGCAGGAGAGTCAGGCTTGCCGGCAAAACCTGATCCCAAACCTTTTTTATTGTGTCTGGAAAAAATGAATATAAAGGCTTTCCAGGCAATTTATGTGGGAGATGACTTTCAAAAAGATATCCTTGGGGCCAGTTCTGTCCGTATGAACCCGGTATGGATAAAACACAGCCTTGTGAAGCGTTCCTGGCCTGATCCGGACCCCAATGCCCTATTTCGTGTCATAACAGATCTGAATCAACTTCTTGAAAATAGTGTAAACAGGCTCGGGCGGTGACATGTACATATAAGGGAATATTGTGAGCAAAGAGAAGTTTAAAATACTATTTTACTGCTGGCTTATATATGGTTTTTTTTACCTGAATCGATTAAATTTTTCTCCTGTTATTCCGCTGATTATGTCAGATCTTGATATTTCCCATGCCCGTATCGGCCTTATAGGGGCTTCGTTTTATTTCTTCTATACAATTGTCCAGCTTCCTGCCGGATATCTAAGCGACCTGTTCGGTGCCAGGAGGGTTGTTTTTGCAGGGGGATTGATCTCCGCTTTTTCAAACATCGTATTCAGTTTTGGCAGCGGCTTATGGCATTTGGCGCCTTCCCAGTGCCTCAATGGTTTGGGTCAGGGATGCGGGTTCAGTCCGATTGTCAAAATCATAGACCAGCACTTTTCTTTCAGACAAAGGGGGAGGGCATTGGGTCTGGTCATGACATCCACGGCTGTTTTTACTGTTGCTGCATTCTTTCTTGCCGGGTATATTGGTCAGACATTTGGCTGGCGTGCGGTTTTCTGGTCAGCCCCCCTGGTTTTTATACCCGTACTCATTGTTTTTAAGATAGTCATCAAAACATCATCTATTGACACCCCTTCCAAAACTGATGAAACTGACTCCAACAGCTTTGCGCCAATTAAAAACAGATCTTTTGTCAGGATAAACAGACAAGTTTTTTCAAGGGAAATGTGTCTCTTGGGTTTGGGTTTTTTTTGCCTGTGTTATATCACATACAGTAATTTGATCTGGCTGCCTTCTTTTTTATTTGAAAGTTATGATATGTCTCTGGTTCAAGCAGGTTTCTTCGCAGCTCTTTACCCTTTGGCAGGAATCATTTCCAGGCCTTTGGGTGGGTATGTTTCCGATGTGATTTTCAAGGGGGGGAAAAAAAAGACCATCTTGATCGGATTTTTGGTTATTTTAATATCCACATTTCTGTTGTCCCGGATGGAGGATTTAACGATCAACGTATATTTGATAATTTTAATCGGATTTTTTGATAATTTAATCGGCCTGTTGTTTTTCGCCTGGATGCTGGATCTGGTTCCCAAGAATAGCAGTGGCAGCGGTGCAGGCGCACTTCAGTTTTTCGGGCATACAGGGACGATTCTGTCCATATATTTTTCAGGCATTACCGTGGATTTTTTTCATTCGTATCGACCGCTTTTTATGATCCTGTCAGCCATTTCAATTTTAGGAATCATCTCTATATGGTTGATCCCTGAATCCGGAGAAAAAAGCGTATGAAAGCAATTACTTTGGATAAGCCTTGAATTGAATGGGGGAAAGTGTATAAATAATGGTGTGCTTTTATATTAACCCAATAATTTTATGCGTTAGTTATATGAGGATTTCCAGGGTATGGATAGTATATTGAAAAAAAAGACTGGTATCGAAAAAGAAATAGATGATTTTTTAAACCAGTTCAGTGAAGCCGGATTATTATTCAAATCCGGGGTCGATATTTATTTGAGCGGCAAAAAAGACAGGTTTCAAAAAACGATAGATGAAATTACCCAGATGGAACATAGGGGGGATGCGCTTCGACGGTCCATTGAAGAAAAATTGTATCGTAAAACCTTGATCCCCGAATCCAGAGGCGATGTACTTGATCTTCTTGAAAGCCTGGATGCGCTCATAGACCGTTTTAAAGGAACCCTATACCGTTTTGATATTGAATGCATCGAAATTGATCCCAAGTTCCACGATGACTTTAAAGAGCTTGTTAGAAATGTAGTAAATGCATCGGAAGCCCTTGCGCAATCATCAAGGTGTTTTTTTAAGGACATCTCTTGTATTGCAAATTACATGCATAAGGTCTCTTTCTGGGAAACTGAATGTGATAAGATCTCTACAATGCTTCAAAAAAGAATATTCAGGGATACTGAATTGCGGCTGAGTCAGAAGATGCAGTTGCGGGATTTGGTCAGGCATGTCGACAAAATTGCCGACAGGGCCGAAGATGTATCAGATGATCTGAGTATTTTTGTCATCAAACGTTCTCTTTAGGAGATTAAAATGTTTGCATTTTTTTTGTCCAGCGGGCTTTTTCTCGGCTGGTCTCTGGGTGCCAATGATGCATCTAATGTGTTTGGCACTGCGGTCGGCGCCAAGATGATAAAATTTCGGACCGCTGCTATTTATTGCAGCATATTTATTATTCTGGGTGCTGTTATCAGTGGAGCCGGTGCCTCCCATACCCTGGGGAAATTAGGATCTATAAATGCACTGGGAGGCGCATTTGTCGTGGCATTTGCAGCAGCCTTAAGTGTCTATCTCATGACCCTGGCCCGGTTTCCGGTATCAACCTCCCAGGCCATTGTGGGTGCCATCATCGGATGGAATTTTTTTTCAGGTGCGTTAACCGATGTTGATTCTCTGACAAAAATTGTTTCAACCTGGATATTATGCCCTGTTTTATCGGCGCTCTTTGCCATATTCTTTTATAAGTTAATTGTTTTTATCATTCAATCTTTTAAAATTCATATGTTCAGTTTGGATAGATATACACGCAACGGGTTGCTCCTTGCGGGGATTTTTGGTTCTTATTCCCTTGGAGCAAATAATATTGCAAATGTCATGGGTGTGTTTATTCCGGTCTCTCCATTTTCCGATATTTCTGTTTTCGGCTTGTTTAACCTTTCAGCTGCCCAACAATTATTTTGTTTCGGTGGGGTTGCTATTGCTGTCGGCGTACTCACCTATTCAAAACGGGTCATGGCGACAGTGGGTTCGGGAATAATGGATCTTTCTCCGGTGGCAGCCCTTGTGGCAGTGTGGTCACATTCTATTGTCCTGTTTCTTTTTTCCTCCCAGGGTCTGGAGGCATTCCTGCGATCCCACGGGCTGCCTGCCATTCCCCTGGTCCCGGTCTCAAGCTCCCAGGCCATCGTGGGTGCCGTCATTGGAATGGGCTTATTAAAGGGCGGTAAGAGCATTAATTGGCGTGTCGTCGGTGGTATCTCAAGCGGCTGGATCATCACCCCGGTGATTGCTGCGCTGATAAGTTTTGTCAGCCTTTTTTTTATGCAGAATGTATTTATCCAGGAAACCTACAAGCCCGTCCCCTACCAGATAACCAAAGAGGCGGCGCTCAGAATAGATAAAGCCGGTTTTTCAAGCAAATCGCTTGAAACGCTTATGGATAAAAAATTTGAATCGGCAATAAAAATGAAAAAAGCATTGTCTGCCCGGATTTCCTTGACACCCAAAATTCTGGATATTGTTTTATCTGCTTCAAGGATCAATGAAATGGAAATTACAATGGATAAAATAAATTCCATGGATTCCGATTGGATCTCAGAAGAACAGAAAAAGGCGATTGAAAAGCTAATAGGTCAGAAGTTTATGCATCAATGGCAATTTGTCGAAGCTCTTGAAGCCAGTTCCCCTTTATGGCAATCCCGAGAAGATGATAAAAACTTAAATCGTAAATTTTTATATATTTATAACCTTTTAAAAAAATGATAACGATCTCATATGAACAAGGGACACTTCATAATATTCCTGAAGCCGCTGGATACCTTTTGAAACAGCCGGCAGGGAAATATTTAATTCCATGGCAGCCTGACTCAGGCTTTTATACTTGACTGCAAGATAAAAAAGTTTGAGTTGGTTGAGGTTCATGGGTTTACATCTTAAATCAAATGCAAAATTAGTCAAGTAGCAACTATGGCCTTTCTCAAAGAGAAAATAGTAACAAGCCTGGGCCTGCCACAGTGCCATGCATACATTTATTATAAGGAAAACAAAGGCTTGTGCAGATCTCCGATAAAATACGGTTCTATATTTTCACACTTCTATTGACAGAAAACAAGTTTATATCTTACCATTGCGGCGTATAAAGTTGTTAACCGGCATAATAGATGCCCTTGTCATAATTTCCGAATGTGATACATACAAGTAGCATTTTTCGGTCTGCAAAGGATGGCTTTTTGTTACATTCCCAATCGAAATTGACAGAAGACAAGTGTTCTCTGATCGGGTGGAAAGAATGGCTGGTATTGCCGGATCTTGGTATCCCCGCCTTAAAAGCCAAAATAGACACGGGCGCCCGCACCTCTGCTCTCCACACCTTCAGCATTGAAGAATTTACTATCAAAGAACAGCTGATGGTGCGTTTTGGTATTCACCCTTTGCGGAAACAGAATAATATTGAATTATTCTGTGAAGCACCTGTATTTGACCGCCGTCTTGTTAAAGACTCGGGAGGCCATTCTGAAATGCGTTATGTCATTGAGACCACTGTTATCTTGGGATTCGTGCAATGGCCAATCCAGATATCATTGACCAACCGTGAGGGTATGATGTTCAGGATGCTGTTAGGACGAACAGCCCTTAAACAACGGTTTATAGTAGACCCTGGCAAGGCTTATCTCACGGGACGCGCATTGGCGAAGTCATATCCACATTCTAAAAATAGGAGTCAACGATTATGAAAATCGGAATTCTTTCCCGCAAATCAACAATCTATTCAACGAATAGCCTGGTTGAAGCTGCAAAAAAACGTGGGCACTTTGTATCGGTAATTGACCCGCTACGCTGTTATATGGACATCACCTCCCATCATCCTGCCATTCACTATAAAGGAGAAAAGCTTGAAGGGTTTGATGCGATTATCCCACGAATTGGAGCATCCATAACCTTTTATGGAACGGCCGTCGTACGCCAATTTGAAATGATGGGGGTATATTCTGTAAACGAATCCGTGGCCATCAGCCGTTCACGTGATAAACTTCGCAGCCTGCAGCTCTTAGCTCGAAAGGGTATTGGTCTTCCGGTCACGGGATTTGCCCATAGCACAAAATTTACGACTGATCTAATTTCAATGGTGGGTGGCGCACCCCTGGTAGTCAAAATGATTGAGGGAACCCAGGGGGTCGGAGTCGTTCTTGCAGAGACCCAACAGGCAGCCCAGAGCGTTATTCAAGCCTTTCGCAGTCTTAAAGCCAATATTTTGGTCCAGGAATTTATACAGGAGTCCCGGGGCAGTGATATCCGCTGCTGGGTTATTGGTTCAAAAGTAGTTGCAGCCATGAAACGACAGGGGCCAGAAGGTGAATTTCGATCAAATCTGCATCGTGGCGGACAGGCAGCAAGGATAAAAATTACGCCTGAAGAGCGCTCCACAGCAATTCGGGCCGCTAAAATCATGGGTTTGCGGTTGGCCGGTGTAGATCTGCTGCGATCAAATCACGGACCCGTGGTTATGGAAGTTAACTCTTCGCCTGGCCTGAAAGGTATAGAAACGATCACGGGTATAGATGTGGCAGGTATGGTGATTTCTTATATTGAAAAAAATGCATGCCCTGGGAAAACTGGCACAAAAGGTAAGGGGTGACATGCAAAATCCCACGACTATCGCCAAAACACAGGTGAATCCGGGGACACAGGCAACCATACATATCCCCTTGCCCCCGCTATACACCCATACAGCCATGGCCATGCCTGTCCATGTCATTCACGGACGTAAGAATGGCCCAAGGCTTTTTATTTGCGGGGCCATCCACGGTGATGAAATCATTGGTACTGAAATTATCCGCCGTCTCATTAAACTCAAGAAGGTTAAAAATCTTCGTGGCACTTTGATTGCAGTTCCAGTGGTAAATGTCTACGCCTTTGAGCAGCATTCACGATATTCCCCGGACAGAAGGGATCTGAACCGATTTTTTCCAGGGTCTAAAAATGGTTCATTAACCTCTCAGTTAGCTGATACGTTCATGTCTGAGGTTGTTAGGAACAGCCAGTATGGTATCGACCTGCACGCCGGTTCCAACCATAGGGCAAATTTCCCACAAATTCGGGTTGATATTGAAAATCCAGAGGCCCTTCAATTGGCCAAATCCTTTCGAGTGCCAGTGGTGATCAACGCTAGCATGCGCGACGGCTCTCTTAGAAAGTCTGCAGCCGATGAAGGCGTTCACACAATACTATATGAAGCCGGTGAGGCACTACGTTTTGATGAAGAGGCCTTAAGGGCTGGTGTTCGGGGGATATTATCTGTAATGACAAGCATTGAAATGCTACGCCCGTCAACGCATCGACCCAGACCGCAAAACGATCAACTAATTGCCGACTCAACCTCCTGGGTGCGAGCTCCAATCAGTGGGATTTTACAGATGGAATCTCCCCTGGGTGCCAAAGTAGCTTTAAATAACCGGATCGGGGTCATTGCAGATCCATTTGGAGATCAGGAAATGATCATCCATTCACCCGTCTCTGGAATGGTGATTGGTCGATTGAACCTTCCTCTGGTGCACCGTGGAGATGCTATCATTCACATTGCCCACCTGAACCGTCTCAAAAAAATAGGGCCAACTATCGAAGAATTTAGGGAAGAGATCGCCGGAGAGATATAGGCAGCTGATCATCAACGCTTCGATCAAGTATATGAAAACTTCATCTCGAAAGCGTATCCCTAATCCGGCTTCTTTGGATTCGTACCAATGTGTTTTTCCCTGGTCATAACGAGCAATACGGTCACGGATTTCTACGTCCCAATTTTTCGGAGTGACAAGCCATTTATAAAACCAAATTTTTCAATCTATGGAGTCTGGACATATGCTTACTAAGACAAAACAGGAGAACATCCCCTTGGCATGGGGCGGTTATGAAGATAGGAAATGAGAATATTTACCTGAAATGCTCAGGGTCAATATTAAACCTTTTAAGGATCTGCTGCAGGGCCTGCCGGTCCATATGACATTGTTTGGCCGCCTGGGTGATATTGCCATTGTTCAAGGAGAGCTTGGCACCGATATAATCGTGATTAAACTCATGGAGTATTTTTTCTTTTGCTTCCTTATACGGCAAGGCAGCAATGGAGTCGCTGTCAAACCCTGTAAAACTGCTTTTTTCCCGACTTATATCTTTCAGGGGGATGTCAGACAGTTCAATTATATTTTCTTTTGAATAAAGAATTCCCTGGACAAGAATATTTTCAAGCTCCCTTACATTTCCGGGCCATGGCTGTTTCATCAAAAGATCCATCACATCCCGGGAGATACTTTTGGGTTCTTTTTTCAGCTTTTTGCAGTGTTTTGCCACAAGATGTTCGGCAAGGATAGGGATATCCGTAATTCTGCCTCTCAAGGGTGGCAGTTCAATGGGAAGGACATTCAGCCGGTAAAAAAAATCCTCCCTGAACTCATGGTCGGCAATCTTCTGTTTAAGATTCCTGTTGGTGGAAGCAATAATTCGTACATCCACTTTTATGACTTTTGTGTCTCCCAGGGGCTTTACTTCTTTTTCCTGGAGGACTCTCAATAATTTTGTCTGGATGGAAGTCCCGATATCCCCGATTTCGTCCAGAAAAATGGTTCCCTTGTCTGCCTCCTGAAAAAGCCCGTCCTTGTCCCGGGTGGCATTGGTAAAAGCCCCTTTTTTATATCCAAATAATTCGCTTTCCAGGATATTTTCAGGAATGGTGGGGCAGCTGACTGGAATAAAGGATTGGTTTTTTCTCGGGGACAAGGCGTGAATGGATCTTGCAGTCAGATCTTTCCCCGTTCCTGATTCCCCGGTTATCAACACTGTGACATCACTTGATGCAATCAGATTGATCTTGTCATACACCCTTTGCATGGCCTCACTTTTGCCAATCAATTGAGAAGGGCTTATTTCTTTTTCCTTTAAAAGACGTTTATTTTCTTTTAGCAGAAGACTTCTTTCAAGGGCTTTTTGAATTTTAAAAATGATCTCATCCTGCTCAAATGGCTTGGCAATAAAATCATAGGCGCCTTTTTTAATGGCTTTTACAGCAGACTCGATATTACCAAAAGCAGTCAGCATGACTATAGTCAAATCAGGATAATTTGATCGTATATGCCCTAGCAGTTCAAACCCGTCCATACCCGGCATTCTGATATCACAAATAACCAGATCAAAAGTTTCCTGCTCCAGAATCGATATGGCCATTTTTGCAGAAAATGCCATGGAAACGCTGCAATTGATTTCAGGCTCAAGGGTTCTTTGTAAAAGCCTTGTCATATCCTTTTCATCATCAACCACAAGTATGTTTGCTTTCATTTTTATCTCCAGGTCATCCCTAATGTTCTTTTCTATCACCAGGAAGACTGATGGTAAAAACAGTGCCCTTTTCTTCACTGCTTTCTACACGAATATCTCCATGGTGCCTTTTAATAATACCATATCCCACGGAAAGACCAAGTCCTGTGCCCTGGCCAACGGGTTTTGTTGTGAAAAACGGATCAAAAATCCTGGATAAATTCTTTTTTTCAACCCCTTTTCCATTATCTTTTACCATGATCAGGATTTTGTTCTGCTCTGTTTTATGGGTGGTAATATCAATTTTGCCTTTTCCTTCAACTGCATGGCAGGCATTAATCACCAGATTTACAATCACCTGGGCCAGTTCCTGTTCATTGCCACGAATATTGAGCCTGTCCCCTGTATACGGATTCAAGGTCATTTCAATATTTTTGAAATTCGTATGATTGGATAAAAATTTAATTACGCCGTCTACCACCTTATTGATATCCACAATTCTCATCTCAGGCGATCCTTTTCTTGAAAAAGAAAGAAGATCCGACACAACTATTTTGCAATTCTGCACATGTTTTTCTATGATTTTTAAATCATCTTTATGTTCAGGTTCCAGTTTTAACAAAAGCTGGGTGTAACCGAGAATAATCCCTAAAGGATTGTTTATTTCATGGGCCACGCCAGCCGATAATTCTCCCAAAGCAGCAAGTTTATCTGCCTGGGCAATCTGCCGTTCCATCTGTTTTTTTTCACTTACATTCTTGATGATAAAATGATAAGATTTTGTACATCCAAATGCGCCGTAATCAACAACACCCGTGATCAGAACCATTAAAGACTCATTGTCCGGTCTTAAGAACTCAGCTTCCTCGTTTAATATATATTCCTTTAAACCGATTTTATTGGTGATTCTCTCCCATTCAGACGGATCAGCAAAAAAACTGCCGATGATCATTTTCTTAATAATCATTTCGTCCCGGGGATATCCTGTCAATGCAATCCCGGCCGGATTAATCTCCATAACCTTGAATTCATAGTCCGTAACAATAATGGTATCCAGGGATTGTTCAAATATCCTGCGGCACTTATGCTCGCTGCTTGTGAGCCTCTCTGTTCTTTCAATGACTTTTTGCTCAAGGGTCTGGTTCAGGTCCATGAGTTTAATATGGGTGTTCTCAAGTTTTTTCCTGCTCGAAAAGATTTTTTCATTAATATTCCAGGTCTGGTTGAAAAACAGGGTAATCAGGCCTACCAGCATAAAGGTTCCTGTATTCACACTTCCTGAATAGGAACTTATGGCATGCCAGGCATCTGAATTAGATGTGAGGACTAAAAACTGTTTTAAAATATGGCCGAAGCTCCTTGATAAAGCAAAAATTGTAAATCCCATACTTATCCACAACAGATAAAGAAAGACAACGTTATCCTGGTCCATTCCCCGTAAAATTTTTGCCTTGTAAAGAGCCAGGAACGCGATCACCACCATGGCTACAGATCCTAAAACATCCACTGCCAGTATGGGAATAAACGATACGATCATGGGGTATCCTTTTTTGTCATCATCTGTCTTTGATCATCAACAAGACTTGAAAGGCCTTTATAAAGAAACAGCATAGCCGGCACGCACAGCAAATGGTCCAGTTTTAATACATAATAAAACCAGGCCAGCAGTGATGAATCATTGTTGGTAATGATCCTCATTTTCCAAATGGAAATGTTCTCAATTTTTACGGCATGGATCTGATTATCAAAAAAATGGGCTGCAATGGCATCCAGATTCCAGAGAATGAAAAAAAAGGCTGAGTATTGAATCAGACGCCACCCTTTTTGTTTGTCCAGCTCTTTTCCTGTGACAGTAAAAATAAGGGCCGCCATGGAAAAAAGAAAGAAAAAATGCCCCATCTGGTGGGTTATAATCCCTTCCGCGCTTGCGTGAAGCTGGGTGGCATATCCATCCACGGGCAGAAAAATTAAAACAGCCGCCGCCATTACCGGCATAGGTTTTAATATCAGATAAAGGTTAGGCAGAAGCTTTTTTATCATATCTTTTCTTAACAACCTTTTTTATTACGGCCCAGAGTATAAAAGACAGGATCAGACAAATAACAAACCAGAGCATGGAGCTGACATTCACCTTAGAAGAGGACCCAAAAGAAAAGGAAAACACCCATTCTTCTCCGAATCGTTCTAAAAGGTTTGCCGGCGTATACACAGTTGTAATATAGGAAACCATCAACAAGATGGGAAGGACATTGCCGATAAAATGCTTTAACAATCCTTCAAAGAAATAATCATAATAGGCCTTGTTTAATTGGGCCTGATCAATATTTTTTGCCAAAGCCTTACCTTTTTCCCTGTCAGGATGCTTAATGGCCTCATCCCGCACACCCTTCCAGTGTTGAAATTCCTTTCCCAGGTGGACATATCTTTTGGTCACATAAAATCGCGCTATAATTCTTGTAATAATAACGACAATAAATGCAAGAACAAATATCACAAACTCCGGGCCCAGGGCCTCAAGAGGAGAGAACAGAGCATCCAGAAACACCACTGTATTGCTCAAAAAAGCTTCTATCGGTTCCCAAACGCTGTCCATAAAATCGTACATAATATTTCCCTTAAAATAAAACCCGTGTGCTGATTCAATCATTATAGAGATTCAGCACACGGGTTTCAAGGTTCATTTACCCTTTTTAAGAGTTAAATCCAGATTTCAATCTTAAAAAATCTGAAAAACAAGAAGAACAATGTAATTGCAAGAACAACCTTTAAGGTCATTTCAGAGAACATTTTCTGGGCACGACTGCCAAGCATACCACCGGCAAACCCGCCAATAATAATAGAAATACCAAGAGTCATGTCAGGCAGGTATCCTGCCATCAAATATCCGATAAAAGAACCGATACTGGAAAAGCAGGTTCCGATCAAAGATATGGGAACGGCCACATACATGGGAAGAGCAGCCAAAGTGGTCATGGCAGGTACCAGAAGGAAACCGCCGCCAATACCAAAGGATCTGGATACTATACCAATGAAAATACCAAGGAATGCAAAAAGCAATGGGTTGATCGTGAACTCTTCACCCCAGAATTTAAACCTGTAATCCGTCAGACCTGTTTTTACTGGTTCAATACTGCCCATTTCAGCAGAACGGCCCTCAGCCTTGGCTGCGGCAACCTCTTTGTTGAATTTCTGGGTCATGGCCTTGATATTTTTTCTTTTGTCCATGGCCTTTGGAGTCATTTCCATCAAGGTCTTGATGCCCATGATAAGCACCAGAATAGCCAGCCATTCCTGGTAGGCTTTCATTGGAAGAAGGGCTGAAACATATTTACCCAGCCAGATGGAACCGATAAAAATACCCAAACCAAAGGAGATTCCCACAGGCCATGCAACCCTTTTTTCCACCATTGCATACCGCCAGAAAGCTCCTAATGGGGAAAACAAGGTCAAGGCTATATTGGAGGGTTTTAAAACATTGGCAGCATTGATACCCACAGGGCCTGCTGTGCTGACAAACAATACCTGGAAGGCAGCCATGAGCATACCACCGGCAGCACCGATCATGGAAAAATAGGTTCCCACAAGAATGGCACCAATCACAATCCATAAGGGATTCATATATCTGTAACCCTTGGACATCCAGAATCCGTTTTTCTCCAGTGTATAATCTCCGATTTTTGCACTATTTACATACACATCAAATTTGGTATTGGGCGCAGTATGCCTGAAGGATTTAAAGGAAGCTGTAAATTCACCGGTTGCTTTATCAAGCTTTACAGATGTGCCCTTGTCCCAGTAATTACCGCTGGACTGGTCAGTAATGACAGATCTTGAAAAAATATCGATTTTTCCTTTTTTGCTGCCCTCTTTGGTAATGGTATTGATACCATAGCCACTCTCATTAGCGTACCTTAAGAAATTCCATTGTTCGTCTGATTTGATGGGTCCAAGCATACCGCGAGCAGTTGCATCAACATCACTTAATTTCTTTTTCAGATAGAACATTGTAGTACTGTAAAGACCGCTGCCTTTTTTCATAAGAACAGAAGGACCACCAAATTTTTTCTTGTCTACCTTACCGAATTTTTCCGGTGCATTGGTGATCAGATAATACAGGGGGGGAATCTTTGTATCCAGACCAAATCCGACTTTTTCAGCATCTTTTTTAAAGCGGCTAACTTCATGAACACCTTTGGTGTCGTTGGGTGCAAACATTTCCTGCTGGGCAATAGCAATATACAGATCCTGGCCCGGTGCGATCTTGCCCTTAATCTCAACCACATCTCCTGCCTTATAGGAAGATGCTGATATTGAGTTAGCAGCAAAAGCTCCTGACGCTGTAAATAGTAAAGCCAGCGTCATCATAATGAAATACGTAAAAATTTTCTTCATTTGATTCTCCTTTTTAAAAACATACATAACAATTATAAATTAAAATATCTGACAGCCAGTTTTGCCCCCAGATAACTTGTGATTCCTGATACAGCCATATAAATAAACAAATCATAAATATTGAGTGAAAAACCATTTCCCATAAATGACCCTGCAAAATTTAAAGCAACAAATGTAAGCGCACCCATGCCGACTCCCAGAACAAATGAAAAGAGCGATACATTCATAATCCTGTTTTTTAACATTTCCACCAGTCTGTAACCTGTCATTGCGCCGTTAAAGGCAATAAAAATCGGCAGGAGGAATAAAATTTTATCTATGGCAATAAATGTTGAACAAAAAACAGCAAGGATCAATGAGCCGCCTACTCCAATGAAAATCGATTTTAAGGTTGCAATGGTCATTTTTTTATTCTTTCCCTTTCCGTTGTGGCCCTGTTTGACATGAGCTTTATACAGGAGGAACACAACTTATGATGTTCCTTGGTATCTGGATGGGTAAGGGTGCTTTCTCCTACATGCTTGAGGAAATTTACGGTTGCATACATTTTTGTGCACCCCTCACACCGTTCCAAAGGCAGTTGCCCGATGATCTCTTCTTTTATTGAAATAGTCCTGACACTGTCCTGATCAACCACCTTGATAATATTGGTCGGACAAAGATTGGCACAGGTTCCACACCCGATGCAGCACCCTGGATTTGGAACCACCCTGCTGCCTGATTCAGTTTTAACCATTTTTAAGGCTTTGGCCTTTACAATTTCACTGCATACCCGGATACAGAGCCGGCAGCGGATGCAGCCATTGGGCGGCGGCGTTATGGCAATATTGAATTCCGCTGCAAGATTTCTGATCCTGGATGAATCCGGTGCCATCTGTAACAGCTTGTTAAACGCTTTTTCCCGGTTAATTTTCACAAGCCCGGAATCGGTCTTTATTTTTAAATTTTCTTTGACTTTGATAATACATGAGAGCATCACTACTTGTTTGCCTGTGGAAGATGCCACTTCAACACCGCAAAGCTTGCATGAGCCGGACGGCTTTAGTGCCGGGTGAAAACATAAATGGGGAATTTTTATCCCGTTTTCCTTTGCCACCTGAAGGATGGTCTGGTTTTCTCTGGCTGAGATTTTCTTATCATCAATGAAGATATCAATCATGGGCTGCATCCTGAAGATCTGAGATATAGTCCTTGAGATAATGAAGCTCCTTGTTTAAAACACTGACATGCTTTTTGACAAGATCTTCAAGGGTGAGCATCCCTTTGATTTGTCCATCCGAAACCACCGGCAGATGGCGGATCTTTGCCTTGATCATCATTCCCATGGCATCTTCAACGGTATCGCCAGGCTCAGCTACGATGAGTTTGGATGTCATAACGTCTTTGATCAAAATCTCATTCATATTTTTATCAGAAAAAATAATATGACACCGCACAAGGTCGCGCTCCGTGAAAATACCTTGAGAGGTTCCATCTGTCATTACCACCAGAGCAGACACATTATAGCCTGACATCAGCTTAAGCGCCTGTTCCACTGTCTGGTCCTGGGTTATGGTATGAAAATGACCGGAATATTCTTCTAAAAGATCTTTTACTTTCATGATATCCTCATCTCTTTGCAAATGCTAAGATTAATGAATGCTCCTTAAACAATCAGTCTTAAACAATCTTGGGGCAGCCGGTGAGTGCCTTTAGCCTCCAGACTGACCTCAATTAAAGCATCTGGATCATTGATGGTGGTATCCGGATCAGTTACAAGCCCATGAAGCCCGACAAAATCATCCATATAAGGCTCCCAGGCCTCATCATCTGATTTTTTATACACCTCGATTTTATTCCCTCTCTGGAATTGCATGATGACTTCCTTTTATTTAACTTTGGTTAACAGGCCGTATTTCAACATTAATCTTTGCACTCAATTTACGCTGGCAATTATTGCACAAGAGCCTGTTTTCAATAACCTTTGTTATATCTCCTGTTTTTTCGGAGATATACTGCATATATTCTATGGACGGAAGCATGGCATTGCATTCTTCACAATATTGAATTTTCTGTTTATTCAATATTGTGCCGCAAAGTTTCAGCATCCTTTGCCCATCCTCTTCTTCGATGACAATGGCCTTGTTTTCACAATTGGCAACACAGGCCCCACAGGTAATGCATTTTTCACTTGTTGCCCTGAAATCTGTTTCAGACGGGTCATCAAAATCCATATATCCAAATTGCAGGGCATCAATCCCCATCTTATCCCGGCAGATCTCAACACATTTGGCACATCTTCGACAGATATCGCACCGAAGACACCTGGCTGCTTCCTGGCGGACACTTTCTTCATCATACCCAAGCTCTGCCTGCTGAAACATGGTTCGCCGCCGGTCCACATTCAGCATGGGCATTTCAGGACGTTTAAGAGTCATTTTCCGGCTGGAAGACATTTCTATAGGTGTTTCTATATTATACCTTACAGGAATTTTAGGCATCCTGGGCTGGGGAATATTGTTCAAATACCTGTCTATGGCCTCTGCCGCTCTTTTACCGCCGCCTATGGCCTCAATAACGGTTGCAGGGCCGGAAACAGCGTCACCTGCAGCAAATATGCCCGGCATGGTGGTTTCCATGCTGGCATGATTCACTTCTATGGTGCCCCTGCGTGTCCAGTTCACCTGATCAAAGGCTTCCATGCCGTCATCATCCACATATTGCCCAATTGCACTGATCACTGCATCTGCCTTGATGGTAAAGTCCTTGCCAAGTATGGGAACCGGTGCCAGCCTGTCAGACCCTTTTTTCTTGATGAGCTCAGCTTTAACACAGTCAAGACCTGTAATAATATTATTTTCACCCACAATTTCTTTGGGAATGGTTAAAAAAGAAAATTCAATGCCTTCTTCTTCTGCCTGTTCAACTTCCTCAATATCCGCCGGCATCTGGGTTCTGGATCGCCTGTAAGCAATGGTAACCGTTTCAGCTCCCAATCTCAGACTGGTTCTGGCTGCATCAATGGCAACATTTCCGCCACCAATGACTACCACATGTTTCCCAGGTACATGGTGATCCCCTAAAGCCACATCCTTTAAAAATTGAACTGAATCAAAAACTTTTGGGAAATCTTTTTCCCCTTTTATACCAAGATCCCATGATTTATGGGCACCAATGGCAATAAAAAAGGCATCGACCCCTTCTTTTTTTAATCCTTCAAATGTGACATCTTTGCCAAACTGGGTATTATAAGAAATTTCAACTCCAAGCTCTTCAATCATGGCCACTTCCCTGTCAATAACCTCTCTTGGCAGGCGATATCTGGGAATTCCCACCATGAGCATGCCTCCGGGAACGGGCAAAGCCTCAATCACCCTTACCCCGTATCCCATCAGCGCAAGATAGTAGGCAGCAGAAAGCCCGCCAGGACCGGCACCGACAACACAGATTTTCTTCCCATTAAAATCCTTTTTCTCAGGATTTTTATAGGCTCTGTCCGACATTGCCCTTTCAGCTGCAAAGGCTTTTAAAAATTTAATGGATATTGGCGTATCAATCCTGGCACGGACACACATCATTTCGCATGGTCTTGTGCAGATAAGTCCGCAGACCCAGGGGAATGGATTATCCCGGCGGATCACTTCAATTGCCTGGGCATCCTTTCCTTCGGCAATCAGACTAAGGTAAGTCGGGACATCAATGCCGGCAGGGCATGCCATCTGGCAGGGTGACGGCGCCAGCTTACCACAATCATGGGAAGGACAATTCTTTGATTCAATATGGCTTTGAAAAACTTCCCTGTGTTCATCCAGGATCCCTTTCAAGGCCTTGCCCATCTCCTGGTTCTGCAAAATACTTTTGGCATAAAAATATTCTTCAATCAGAGAATCAATGGCCAAAAGATGCTCCGTACCTGCCGCGCCCTCAGCAATCTCTTCGGTCAAATGCAAAATCTGTTCAGAGATTCTCCTTCCCCTGGGATCTGTTAAACATCCTGAGCTGATCTGTTCAGAAAGATAAATAATAGTTTGTCGAACGGGACAGGTTTTAGCTGCCATTTTAACTCCTTAGCGCCTAAAAACTGCTGTTTTCATGGGATGCAACGGATGCTGCATGCCGCTCACGACGAATCTGGGTCATGTCTTCGACATTATCGAATTTCAGGCAACCCGTTGTACAGGTGGTGACGCAGGCAGGTTTTAGTCCCTCATCAATTCTATCCATGCAATAGTCACATTTTTCCACCTTCCCCGTATCCTGGTTCCACTGGGGAGCTCCCCAGGGACAGGCAGACACACATGTTTTACAGCCCACACACAGATCTTTATTAATAAAGACGATACCATCCTTACTTCTTTTCTGCATGGCCCCTGTGGGACAGGCAGACACGCACCATGGATTTTCACAATGGAAACAGGGCATGAAAATAAATGATATTTTCGGCAGCCCGCCAATGAATTTCGGGCCCACCTGGATGACCTGGCAGGGTTTCGGCCCTAGTGGGAGATTCTTGTTGGACTTGCACTGGATTTCACATGCATGGCATCCGATACATTTTTTAATGTCCTGGAACAGATAATATTTACTCATTCAAAGCCTCCGATATTTGATCTGATATTTGATATGAATTGTCATTTTATCTTTTATCAGACTCATTTTCTTATTTTTCCTAAAGTTAAAGGGGTTTAACCGATACAAAAGTTTCGTGATACGCAGGACTTCCTCCAATCTTGTCTGATACATTTTCCTGGATCAGTGCATCGGAAAGGCCTTTGTTAAATGATCTTTTTGCCCGGGTGGCCTCATGTCCGAATCCATGGACCATGAAAACCGCTTCAGGATGGATCAGATCTGTGACAAAGGCTTTTATCTGGCCTTTCCCAACAGATGATGAAACTTCAACAATAGCATTGTTTTTAATCTTCAGTTCATCTGCTTTGGCTGTATTGATCCACAGGACATTTTCACTTTGCAGCTCATTCAGATAGGGAACATTCTGGGTAGACACATGGGTGTGAATGGCTGAACGACCAACCACCAAGCGAAACTTACCGTCTTCGGGCAGTGGTATGGGTTCATATTTGGGAAAGGATTCAAATCCGACATCCTCAAGCAGAGACGATTTGAATTCAATTTTCCCTGAAGGGGTTTTAAAAGGAAGCTTGTTCCTGTCCCAGAAAATCTGATCCGAACCATAGGCAACAAACCCTTTTTTCTCAAAATCTTTCATGGTAAACCCAGTGCCTTCAAGCTGCCATTCAACTAAGTCTTCCATGGTCTCGTAAGGAAAATAATCGCCAATACCAAGTTTTTCACCAATTTTTTTCAAAATTATGGCCCCATCCATGGTATCATATCTGGGTTCAACAGCTTTTTTCCTCAGAAACATCTGGGGTTTGAGACCGTTCATCTGCTGGATGCAGTCGGTTCTCTCAAGATAAGTTGATTCAGGTAGGATCACATCTGAATACCAGGCAATATCAGAATAGTTGATATCAATGGTGACTATAAGATCCAGCTTGTCCAGCGCTCTTTTGGTCTGATTTGTATCAGCGATGGACATGAGCGGATCAAGGCGATAGGCAATCAATGCCTTCATGGGATAGGGATCTTCATTTAAAATTGCATAGGGCAGGATTTGGGCCACCCCGTGACTGGGATCAGGAAGGGGGAAATCCTTGGTACCGGCTTTATCGCATCTTGGCACCTCTATTTTTGGAAACTCCTGGCTGGTGAGTGTTCTGGCAGGCTTTCCACCAACCTCTCCCGGACCCTTTTTAAAGAAAATACCACCTTTTGCTTCCACACTGCCCATAAGCGCATTAAGTATCAACATAGACCGGCGCATATAGATTTCATTGGTCTGGTTGGCCCCGCGATATCCAAAGTGAAAAATTACGGAGGGCTTGTCTTTGCTGACTTCCCTTGCAAGGCTGATAATTTCTTCTGCGGCAATCCCCGTCTCAGCTTCAGCCCACTCAGGTGTAAGTTCTTCAACAAAATCCTGGAGTTCGTTTAGTCCATGGACCCATTTTGAAACAAATCCTGCGTCATAAAGTCTTTCTTTTAAAATAACATGCATCAGGGCATAATTTAATGCCAGATCCGTTCCCGGCCTTATCATCCAGTACCGATGAGATTTGGAAGCAGTGACATTTACCCTGGGATCAATGTACGTAAGTTTTGCACCCTTTTCCATTGCATCCATAAGGGTATTGACTTCTTTCAGGGCCAGGGATTCAAAAATATTCCTGCCGTAAAGAACAATATGTTTTGTATTGCCGTAATTGATCCCAATCTGACCGTCCGTATATCCGAATAAAGAACGGCAGGCAGTATTGATTGACCCCTTACAAAGGGCATCATGGGTAAAATGATTGGGGGATTTTATCGCTTTTAAAAAGGTTTTACTTACATGGGTTGCAAGCTGGGCTCTTTCACAGAGCGCAACACTATGGCCCCCATGTTGATCAATGATATCTTTTAGCTGGGTTCCGACATAATCAATGGCTTCCTCCCAGGACGCTTTTCTCCAGTTTCCTGACCCGCGTTCACCTACCCTGATGAGCGGGGACTGTAGTCTCTGATCATCATAGAGAAGGGATTTCCCTGCTGATCCCCTTGGGCAGAGGCTGCCGTCTATTCCTGCCACATGTTGATTTCCTTCTATCCAATCTACATGCCCGTCCTTTACCTTAACCTTAATAGGGCACCTGACAGAACACATAAAACATAAACTGAAAACTTCTTTATTCATAATTTATTGCCTCCTCTAGCAAGCTAATATTTCTACAACATTCCAAACACCTATATAGCCATAATTGTGCCACTGTTTTTAAATATTCAAACCAGGAATAGTATTTTAAGGTTAACATACTGAAATCAATCATAATATTAATACTTATAATATAAAAAATAATTCAGAAGACCCTTTTGGGGGGATTCAGCCGTCCCGTATCCGTATTGGGTCTAATTTTTTAAAAGTACCTGACAATTCTATTCTGGTAAGGGTTTGATTAATCTACAGGGAAAAAGCCTATCAAAATGTTACGCAATAAAAACATTGCGCCGCAGTTTTTTTATTGCTCTGAAAAATGGGAAAATTCGGTTTAAGATTTTTTTTGTTTTTTTTCACACTCAAGGAATCACCAAATTAAAAACGGATTTAACTTTTGTGAAAATTAAATCCGTTTATTTTTTTATGGTAGGCACGAGCGGATTTGAACCGCTGACTTCTACCGTGTCGAGGTAGCACTCTACCAACTGAGTTACGCGCCTGAATCGTCTGCTTTATTAACAAAAGCCAGGGTTTGTGTCAAGAAAAACGTGGGCTTATTCTGTTGTATTCTGATTTTTCTCCACAAGAGGTGTTTTTTCCTGGGAATTCTCATCAACTATAGTAGCAGCAGTTTTTTCAATAAACATGATGGTAACAAGGGTATCTGTTACATCTGAAAATTCCAGTCCAAAAGAATCAAAGGTTTTCAGCATAACGGCATCGGCAAATTGAGATGAGTTTCCCTTATAAAAAATTTGCATGACAGCATAGTTTGCCCCCATCTCTTTGGGCTGCATGTTTTCAATCCCGGGCATTTGTTGAAATTCTTGTTTTAAGGCAATAAACCGGGGCAGAAAATTTTTCCCTTTTATTGTGACATCAAAGGAGTGTTCTTTTCTCAAGTGCCGGGTCCAGTAGACATCCATTTTTGCACTCAGATCAAAGGCTGACAGACTGGCTGCTTTAAAAAGGGCTTGAATGTTTCCTTCACGGTCCATATCGCTTTTGGCCACAGCCTGAGCCTCGGAGGTAAGAACTTTTTCTCCTGTTTCAACATTGTATCCTTCCAAACTGATTTGGGCATTAAAGGTTTTTTCTTGTCCCATTATATTTGTGGCTTCTGCTGAGGCGGCTTTTCCAAAAACAATCAAATCGACATCCAATTTTTTCCCAAGATCTTTGGCAGCATCCACATCATAAATTGAATTAAAGGTAATATTATAAAAAGAAGGATCAGGACGTACAGTGTCATTGCCCGTGACAATGAACCGATCCTGGATCATTTTGTCAATAATAATTTTTTCTGTAAGGGATTGGTATGGAATTGGATTTTTCCCCCACCAGTATTTGGGCAGAAGATCTGAAGGGGTCTTTTCTGCGATAAAAAACAGGATTACAGGCTTGTCCTTATTGGCATTGATTATCCTGGCATCAGTCAATGCCTTTTCAAGCTTAAGGATATCCACTTTTGATTCCACTGCCACAAGATAATGGCCTTTGTTTTCAATTCCACCAAGGACTTGATAGGTAACAATATAGTCTGAAGAATTGGAAAGCACCTGGTTGTAAAAAAAATCAAGGTTTGATGCAAGGACCTGCTTTGATACAACTTTTGCAAAGGCATTTTGAACGGCAACCCTTAATGCGTCAGATACTGCATTTTGCTTGGCCTGCTGAAGAGCGTTATTGATAATTTGTCTTTTGCCTGTGGTCACACCCGTTAATATGCTGGAATCGCTGGCTGCAGATGAGGGTTCAGATATGAAGAGGATACTTATGAATAAAACAATGAAACGAATATAGTTTGTTTTTTTTAACATCTTTTTTATACCTTTCTTTCAATGGAATAATCTGCAATCAGGCACAAAAGCTGTTTGGACTGGCAATCATGAAATCCATCCAGGCATGCCTTTGCTTTTGTTACATGATCTTGTGCTTTTTTCAGGGTATATTCAATTCCCTTGTACTTATATAATTTTTCTTTTAATTTTTCAAATTGTTCCAGATTAAACTCTGGTGCCGTTATGGCAGCTTCCATCCATTCTTTATCCTTCAGGGATGCATTGGCAAGGCTGTGGATCAAAGGCAAAGTGAGTTTTCCCTCCCGCATATCAGCCCCGGGATTTTTCCCCAGCTCCTGGGCAGATGCAGTGTAATCCAAAAGATCATCAGCCATCTGAAAGGCCATTCCTAAGTGAAATCCATATTGGCTCAGGGCATCTTCTTTTTCTTTATTGGCCTTTGCAAGGATGGCACCGCACTGGCAGGCTCCCTGGATTAAAACAGCGGTTTTTCTTTCAATGACTTCAAGATATTCTTTTTCTGAAAGATCAAGCTTTCCCTTTTTTGTAAGCTGGTCTATCTCTCCCTGGGACATATCCCGGGTGATTTTTGCAAGGACTGAGATGATATCAGGTTCTCTTGTTTTTGCTGCAATATCAACGGCACTGGCCATAAGAAAATCTCCTGTCAGTACCACTTTGGAAGCAGACCATTTTGTGTGGGCAGCTTTTTTGCCGCGCCTGGTATCTGCTTCATCCACTACATCATCATGTAAAATAGAGGCAGCATGGAGATATTCAAAAATGATGGAAAATGTTATTTCAAAACCAGTATTATAACCGCAAGCCCGGGCACTGTGAATCATCAGAAGAGGTCTCAACCTTTTCCCACCACTGAAAAGAAGATGGGAAGCAATCTCTTTAACAAGCTCCAGATTAGGATTCAAGTGATGCTCAAGGGCAATTTCCACTTTTTCCAGATCCATATCCGCTTGTTCAATAATTCTTTGTTTTAACCCTTTTGTCATGCAATCTCTCCGGCAATATCATATTCAAACGCATCTGTAATTATTACCTTAACAAAGGTGCCGATTTCAAGCCCCTGGGCATAAATAAATGTGACCCCGTCCACCTCCGGGGCCTGGAATCTTGTCCTGCCAAGGTATACGCCTTGTTCAGGATTTTCTTCAACAAGGACTTCAAAGGTTTTACCCAATAATTTTTCATTCTTTGATGCTGAAATTTCTGCCTGGGCTGCCATGAGCATGTCATGCCTTTTTTTGGCTATTCTGGAAGGGACATGGTTTTTTAAAAGATGAGAGTTAAGATCATCAGAGTCTGAATAGGTGAATACACCCAAGTGGTCAAACCGGATAGCTTTAATAAAGGCCATCAACTTGTCAAAATCATCTTCTGATTCACCAGGAAATCCTACAATAAGGGTTGTTCTTAAAGCTGCCCCAGGATCTATTTTTCGGATGGTGTTAAAAAGAACATAAAGATCTTCACTGGTATAGGGCCGGCCCATTTTTTTCAATATGGTTGAAGCAGCATGCTGGATGGGAACATCATAATAGGAGCATATGTTTTTATGTTTTTTTACAGCCTTTATGATCGGCTCCGTCAATGTTTCTGGATGGGTGTATAAAAATCGTATCCATGTATTTGCCTTTGGGTGTTTTTTTTCAAGGGTTTTGGCAAGAGAATCAAGAACCTGTTCAAATCGAGTCCCATCTTGAAAATCCTGGCCATAATCCGTGGTATTTTCAGCCGTGAGAAGAATCTCTTTAACCCCTGCTTCAACAAGTTTTTCCGCCTCTTTACAGATATCGCCCAAAGGCCTTGAGCGCTGGGAGCCTCGAAGAGTAGGAATAATACAATAGGTGCATTTTCGATTGCATCCTTCCGACACTTTGATATAGGCAAGAAAATTTGTAGTCAGTTCTCTTTGTTCCGAAAGATCCTGGAACGGCCTTTTGTTTGGATCAGGAAAAAAAGCAAAGGGCTTTTTGCCCTCATTTTCTACAGCCTCCACAATAAGATCTATTGCAGCCGTGCCTAAAAACGCATCCACTTCAGGCAGCGTTGACACAAGATTCTTATCATCTTTATACCTCTGGGCCAGGCAGCCTGTTGCGATGAGTCGTTTACAAATCCCGGTTTTTTTTAATTCTGCCATTTCCAGAATCACATCAACCGCCTCATCAGATGCGGTTGATATAAATCCGCAGGTGTTGACAATAATCACCTGGGCAAGGTGCGGGTCATTGGTTATGGAATGACCCGCAGCCACAAGTTTTCCCAGCATGATTTCACTGTCAACCTGGTTCCTTGAGCATCCAAGGGTTTCAAGGAAAATGATCATATGGACTTGGCCATAAGGTCTCCCAGTTGTTTGGAAAATCTTGAGGGATTCTCCAGTTTGCCGCCTTCACTGATGACAGCAATATCAAATAGAAGATCACTATAGTCTTTTAAAACAGGGTTGGTAGTGTCAGTCTCAAAAATTTCTTTCATCTTGCCCATAACAGGATGATTCACATTGACTTCCATCACCCGTTTTTGTTCCGGTGTTTTCTGACCCGAGGCTTTCATGATTTTTTCCATGTAAGCGCTCATACCGTAATCATCGCCGGACAGACAGGAGACAGAATCTTTAAGCCTATTGGATACCACTACATCCTTTACCTTTTTTTCAAGCTTTCCTTTAAGAAAAGACAAAAGGGCTGAGTATTCATTTTTCTTTTCATCATCTACTTTTCCAAGATCAAGATCCCCTTTTTCCGCACTCTTGAGTTTTTTCTCCTTGTACTCGGGCAAAGACTGGGTCACCCATTCATCAATGGGATCCACCATTAAAATGACTTCATAATCCTTTGCTTTCAAGGACTCAAGCAAAGGAGAGTTCATTAAGGATGTCAGGCTTTCACCTGTCAGATAGTAAATCTCTTTCTGGCCTTCCTTCATATTTTCAATATACTCATCCAGCGTGATAACCTTGTCGCCGGATTTGGTGGTTTTGTATCTCAAAAGAGATGCCAGTTTTTCTTTGTTTTCATAATCTGTGGGAATACCGGCTTTCAGAGCCTGGCCAAATTCCTTAAAAAAGTCTTCATATTTTTCTTTTTCCATGCCTTCAAGGGTGGAAAAAATCTGTTTAACCAGGTTTTTCCTGATATTTCTGACCAGGCGGTCTTCCTGGAGAATTTCCCGGCTCACATTCAGGTTTAGATCCGGTGCATCCACAACCCCCTGAACAAATCCAAGATATTCCGGCAAAAGCTCTTTGCAGTCATCCATGATGAATACCCGCTTGCAATAAAGGTGCATCCCATGTTTTCTTTCCGGTCTGAACATATCAAGGGGTGCTTTGGAAGGCAGATACATTAAGACATCGTATTCCGTTACGCCTTCAAATTTCTTATGGATGATTTCCAGCGGTTTGTCCCAGTTGTGGCTGATATGTTTGTAGAACTCTTCATGCTCTTCATTGGTAACATCTTCTTTGTCTTTTGACCAGATGGCCTTCATGGAGTTCAAGGTTTCATCTTTTTTGACTTTTCTGAAGGTATCACCAATGGGTTTGCCTTTTGAATCCTTAATAATTTCATTTTCAGGGATAGGCTCACTTTTTTCAACATTCATGATAACAGGATAGGTCACGAAATCAGAATGTTTTTTCACAATATGCTGGATGGTGTATTCTTCTGTAAAATCCTGTTCGCCCTCTTCAGGATCTTTCAAATAAAGCGTAATCGTTGTGCCGCGGTTGTCTTTTTCTATCTCCTGAATCGTGTAGGAGCCTTTTCCGTCGGATTCCCAGCTGACCCCGGAGTTTTCTCCTGCAGCCTTTGTATCTATCCTGATCTTGTCGGCAACAATAAAGGCCGAGTAAAAGCCCACACCAAACTGGCCGATCAGTTCAGGCGAGAGTGCATTCTCCTTTTTTGAATTTTCAAGGGCTTTCATAAATGCAGCCGTTCCTGACTGGGCAATGGTCCCAATATTGTCATTGACCTCATCAAAGGTCATTCCAATACCATTGTCGGAAATCTGGAAAGTTTTATTTTCAGAATCCAGGGATATGCGGATATGATAATCATTGTCATCCGCAAACAGATCCGGCTGGGTCTGTTCTTTGAATTTTGCTTTGTCAATGGCATCGGAAGCATTTGAAATCAGCTCCCTTACAAAAATTTCCCTGTTGGAATATAAAGAATTGATGATCAGGTGCAA
>CALGRI010000429.1 GCA_937880875.1 uncultured Pseudomonadota bacterium | reverse complement strand
TGGGGGAAGTTCTGATATTGCATTTTAAAGAATTTCCATGTATTTTAAGTCTTTAACCTGAAACATAATAGGGATTCCATGAAATTTGATACATACCATATATCGTCAAGCATAAAAAGAAATTTGACCGACCTCGGATTTAAACGACCCACTGACATCCAGTTTAAGGCCATTCCTTCCATTATGAAGGGAGAGGATGTGCTGGCCATAGCTCAGACAGGCACAGGAAAAACAGCTGCATTTGCCATCCCTATAATTGATAAGATCCACCGGACAAAAAAATCCAAGCAGTCCTGGGGAATTAAGTGCATTGTCATGGTGCCTACTCGGGAACTGGCGGCCCAGATTGGTAATGTATTTGATCAACTTTCAAAACATACCAAGACAAAGGCATTTGCAGTTTATGGCGGGGTTGAGCAGGACCCCCAGATCAAAAAACTTGGCGATGGCATTGATGTGCTTGTGGCAACACCCGGGCGAATGTTTGACTTGGTCAGCCAGGGGGTTATAAACCTGAAACAGGTGGACACCCTTGTTATTGATGAAGCAGACCAGATGCTGGATCTTGGATTTATCAAGGATATCATTGCTGTAAAGAAAAAACTTTTTCAAAAGCACCAGACCCTGTTTTTTTCTGCAACCATTAATAAGGAGATTAAAAAGCTTGCTTTTTCCCAGGTAAAATCTTCTGCGATCAGGATTCAAATTTCTCCGGACGACCCGGTTTCTAAAAATGTGTCCCATTTTGTCATGTTTGTTGAAATGGATGACAAACGCTTTTTTTTACGAAGATTCATCAATGACAACCCAAAAGCCAGGATTATTGTCTTTGTCAGAACCAGGGTCCGGGCGGAACGGGTGGCAAAAGCCCTTGAAAGAGGCAATATTAACTCTGCAACCATTCATGGGGAAAAAGATCAAAAGGACAGAACAGATGTGATGAATCGGTTTAAATCAGGCGAAATGAATATTTTGATAGCCACGGATGTAAGTGCCAGGGGCATTGATATTGCCGATGTTCATTATGTCATTAATTATGATCTTCCTGAAAAAAGTGAAAATTATGTCCACAGGGTGGGAAGAACAGGCAGGGGTGTTAAAAAAGGCATTGCCATATCCTTTTGCAGCACAGAAGAAAAAGAACTTCTTGACGCAATCCAGGGTTTTTTAAATAAAAAAATTGAAATGATTCCTATCAGTAAAAAAGAGCATGACGATACCATCACCTTTGCCAATGAGACAGAAAGTTACCAGGATTTAATCAAAGAGCAGGAAGACTGGGAAAAAAAGAATA
>CALGRI010000428.1 GCA_937880875.1 uncultured Pseudomonadota bacterium | reverse complement strand
CAAAGGAGTTTTTAATGATTGAAATTGTCAAACTTGTGATTAATGGAAAAGAGCATATCCTTCCAGTTATAGAGGGTTCAGAAGGGGAAAAGGCAATTGATATCAGAGGTCTGCGCCAGGAAACAGGATATATTACATTTGATCCTGGATTTGGAAATACGGGAACATGCAGAAGTGCCATTACCTATATGGATGGGGAAAAAGGGATTTTAAGGTACCGGGGGTTCCCCATTGAGCAACTGGCAGAACACTCTACTTTTGTGGAAACAGCATTTCTTTTGATTACAGGCGAGCTTCCCACACGCAAGGAATTGACCCGTACCAGCGTCTATTTGAACGATTTTTCTCCTTTGCATGAAAATATGAAGGCATTTTACCAGAATTATCCTCCCAAAGCCCACCCCATGGGAATATTGTCAGCCATGGTCAATGCAATGAGAAGTTTTTACCCTGAACTTATTGATCTTGAGGAGGAGATGAACACAACATACCTTCGCCTTATCTCGAAAATCAGGACAATGGCAGCAATGGCATACAGAATTTCACAGGGAGAAAGGGTTGTCTATCCAAGGTCGGATTTATGTTATTGCGCTAATTTTTTAAATATGATGTTTGACAATGTGGTGGTTCCTTATAAAATAGACAGTGATCTGGTCAGGGCCTTGAATGTATTCTGGATTCTTCATGCTGACCATGAACAGAATTGTTCAACCACTGCAGTAAGGGTTGTGGGAAGTGGTAAGGTCAATATCTATTCCACGATTTCTGCCGGAATTTCAGCACTTTGGGGTCCTTTGCACGGCGGGGCAAACCAGGCTGTGGTGAATATGCTGGAAAAAATCTATAGTGATGGTTTCACTGTCAAGGAGTGTCTTTCAAAAGCAAAAGATAAAAATGACCCTTTCAGGCTTTATGGATTCGGACACAGGGTATATAAGACATATGATCCAAGGGCCAAGATCATGAAAAAGATCTGTGACATCGCTCTTTCAAAGATGAAAAGAAAAGATCCATTGCTGGAAATTGCCAAAAGGCTTGAGGATGCAGCATTAAATGATTCATATTTCAAAGAAAAAAATCTTTACCCCAATGTGGATTTTTATTCCGGCATATTATTGCGGGCCATGGGGATTCCTGTCAATATGTTTACCGTGATGTTTGCCATAGGCCGTCTGCCGGGATGGATTTCCCAGTGGAAAGAGGATGTGGCTGACCCTGAGATGAGGATATCAAGACCCCGGCAGATATATTCCGGCAGTCAAAAACGGGATTATATTCCCATTAAAGATCGAGGACAGAGTGTAAAGCAATGACAAAGGTAATTGCCCACAGGGGTGCCAGAAGTATTGCACCGGAAAATACAATGGCAGCAGTTAAAACAGCTTACAAAACAGGAGCCGATCTCTGGGAGACGGATGTCAATGTCACGGGGGATGGTCAGCTTGTTCTTTTTCATGATGAACATCTTTTAAGGTGTACCAATGCCGTATCACTTTTTCCTTTAAGGCAGTCCTATCTTTTAAAGGATTTTTCTATGGAAGAGATTCTGTCTTTGGATGCAGGGTCTTATTTTGTTGACACAGATCCTTTTGAACAGATTTCAAAGGGTGGTGTTACAAAAGAAAAAGCAGCTTTATTTAAAAACGAGGGTGTTCCAACCCTTGAGCAGGGACTTATATTTACAAAAAAGATGAATTGGAAAGTCAATCTTGAGCTTAAGGATTATTCTTCCGGGCTTAAGGATACAATTATTGCTGATCAGACACTTGATATGATTTATCACACAAAGATAGCCTTGAACCGGGTTGTTATTTCATCTTTTAATCATGACTGGCTCAAAAGGGTCATAGAAAAAGAACCTGGGATAGAAGTCCAGGCCCTTATAGGATACAATGACACAGATCCACTTGATTTCGGGGATTGGGAGTTTCCTGTCTATAATGCCAATGCCCGTCTTATTGATCAAGACCAGATCAATCGTCTTAAAGCCAAAGGCAAGAAGATCAATCTTTTTACTATAAATGATCCAAAAGTCTTTGAAAAGTTTGTAAAACTTGGTGTGGACGGTATTTTTACGGATTTCCCGCAAATATTTGTCAAAAAATTTTAATTAGTGCTTGACCGAAAACCCCGTGTTT
>CALGRI010000427.1 GCA_937880875.1 uncultured Pseudomonadota bacterium | reverse complement strand
CAGCCATAATGGATACGCATATAGTGCCCCCTTTGGAAGAAAAACTGACCCAGGAGCTGAACCGGATATTAAAGACAGCCAAAAAAGAACTGGCAGGCATTAATTAAGCCGGATCTGAAAATGGCCGGAAATTATAATCATGAAAATAATAAAAATAATTGATCATATTGTCCAATGGCTGGACGACTATCTTGGCAAATCCGGTTTAACCGGTTTTGTAATTGGCGTTTCAGGCGGCATTGATTCTGCTGTTACATCATGTCTTTGTGCAAAAACCGGCAAATCTGTCCTTGCGCTTAATATGCCTATTTACCAAGCCAAAGACCAGATATCCATGGCTTTTGCCAATATTGCCTGGCTTAAAAAAAATTTTGATAATGTGAAAGGATCTGACATGGAACTTTCACCGGTTTTTGATCAAATTAAAAGCAGTTTTCCTACCTATATTCAAGACGGCCTGACCATGGCTAACACTCGTTCCAGGCTTCGGATGCTGACCTTATATGCCTTTGCTTCCAACCATAAGATGCTGGTGGCAGGAACCGGGAATAAAGTTGAAGATTTCGGGGTTGGTTTTTATACCAAGTATGGGGATGGCGGCGTGGATATTTCCCCCATTGCCGACCTGACCAAAACACAAGTCTATGCTCTGGGAAAAGAGCTGGGCATTATAGAAGAAATCCTGATGGCAGCCCCGACAGATGGCCTGTGGGAAGACAATAGGACCGATGAAAGCCAGATTGGTGCCTCTTATTCAGAATTGGAATGGGCCATGCAGTATCTGGATTCTTCCCAAAAAGGCCCTTTGAATGAAAGACAAAAAAATATTGTTTCCATTTATAAAAAATTTCATACGGCCAACAAGCATAAAATGGATCCCATACCCGTTTGCCGCATTCCTGAAAATTTAAAATAAAATTTGAATTATTTGCCTGAATATTATATTGCTTATTCCTCAAGATTTCATGATTGGAAAAAATTTAAACCTTTTTGAAAATTATCTTTATGAACTATCAATCGATAACATCTGAGTTTAATAGTAAGCCTTGGGTTGTCAGTACTGTATGTATTATGATTGCCGGAATATCCTTCGGATTTGGTGTGTATTTATTGCCTATGGTGATTCCGGAAATGGCCACAGACCTTCAATTGAATTATACTTTAATCGGTATAATTACTGGAGTCGGTCAGGTGTCTACAATTTTATCAATTCCCTTAGCCGGTTTTTTGACAGGTCGAATCGGGGGATTAAAACTTCTCGTTGGAATTCAACTGATTGGTGGATTATTTTTGCTCGGACTTTACTTTGTGTCAGGTTTTTTTAGTTTTCTTATTTTTAATTTTTTAATCCGTGCATGGCCAATAATGACATGGATTCCATTGGTTTCAATTGCCGTTGAACATATTCCGTACAAATGGAGAGCAACTATGCTCATCATAGCTTCAGGTGCTACATGTTTTTTTGTATTTATAGATGGTTTGATTTCGTCTTTTTTCCTTGAATACTTTCATTGGAGAACAATGTGGTTGGCTGTTGCTGCAATCTGTTTGATTTCTAGCCTGCTCAGCTGGATAGCTCTAAAGTCTGTTGGGAGTTGGCAGGTGACGGTTTGTCGCCATGACCAGGAACGAAACCAATCCCGTAGCGAATTGATTGTCTGGTTGAAAAGCAGTAGCGGCATTATCTTGAATGTGATCTTTATGCTCACCGGATTGTCTTTTATGACATTTCAAGTCTATTTGGCCTCCTATTTACGTGATGAGTTGAATGTAGGACTGGATACTATCGCTTTGATGTGGTCGTCTATGGGAATCAGTGGCATTTTCGGGGGTATATTTTTCGGTTTGATAACGGATCGTATAGGAGTACGGATATCACAGTTCTTTATTTTTGCATTTGGCATTATTGCGACTTTTCTCATGTGCTTCTCGGTGTCTCCTTTATATCTAATAATGATGGCGATTTTATTTGGTATCTCGCAAGCTACCATATATGGAATGGGACCAGCCTATATATCTAAAGTACTATCTGGCGAATCAGCCAGGAATGCTTTTATAATTGGCTCTATGATAATGTCCTTCGGAGGGTTGTTCGGAAACTTTATTGTTGGGTGGAGTCATGGCATATTTGGAACCTTTTGGTGGTCTTATGTGGCAATTGGGGTAATATTCGCTTTTGGTGCCTTACTGTCTTTATTATTAGTATCTGAAAAGCGACATCATTTAGGCTCATCCCTTTAATATTTTTACAGTCAATTTAAGCAGAAATTTGGAAAAAGTTGAAGCAAATTTTAATGGTGGAGAAATCACTTCTGATGCCAGGGCCATTCTTTTGAATCGAGCCGATAAAATGATTGGCCTTACAAAAGCATTGCTGGGTTCTCAGACTTAAAATTCCATTATATCATGGGAGAGGCCAAAATTAGATTTCTGAATTAAGCGGATCCCGTTTTAAAAATTTCTGTATTCTCCTGTTTAACATCTCCCGGAAGCAGAAGGCAACAGACAACCCCCAGTATGGAGGATATAAAAACGATCAGGAAAATGGATGAAACCCCTTTTAAGACAGCTTCCTGAAGAATTTGCCTTGCACTCTGGGTCATCATGGCTGTAAATTCAGGTTTAAACAGATTCTCCATGCTCTCCCGAAGCTGGGCTAAAAGCTGCGGGTTCAACACATGGGAGGCCTCTTCCAGGCGATTCAAGAGTCCTGAAGTGGCAAATCCGCCACAAATCCCAACACCAATGGTTCCACCAAATGTCCGGGAAAATTGATGAAATGAGGTTGCAACACCCAGGTCTTTTTTAGGCAGGCTTTCCTGGACCAGAATAAGCGTTGAAAGGGTAATAAATCCCATACCCAGTCCCATCACCAGGAATACGATAAAGCTGTGAACCATTGTGGTTGTAAGGGTAAATCCAAAGGTCATGGCACTGCCCGTCACCATCAGCAACCCTCCAGCCAGTGCTGCTGTTTTAGCACCGCCCCTGCCCATGATCCTGCCCAGCACCAAAGACCCCATAGACCAGCCAAGACTCAATGAAAGCATGGCCCAACCCACCTGCATGGGTGTCTGTCCCAGAGCCCCCTGAAGGAACAGAGGTGCATAGGCAAACAGTGAAAAAATGGAAAAACTGCTGAAAAAGCTGGCAAGGTTACCATAAGCAAATTGTTTGTGCCTGAAAAAGCGAAGATCAAGGATGGGATCTTTTGCCCGCTTTTCAGCCCGATAAAACCCGGCTCCAAAAATAAGGGTTGCAAAAGATAAACTCATAATCGGCAGGGAGTTCCATTCAAATTCCCTGCCGCCCGTAATAAAAAGGGTTAATAGGGCAAGGACAAATCCTGACAAAAAGATTGCCCCGGAAATATCCAGAAAGACCGTTTTCTTTTTTTCCCTGAATTCCTTCAGATAAATACTGATACCGACAAAAGAGAGAACCCCCAGGGGCATATTGATATAAAAAATCCATCTCCATGAGAAATAGGTAACAATAAAGCCTCCCAGAGTTGGTCCGATAATGCTTGAAATTCCCCAGATCGAGCTTGCAAAGGACAGGGTTTTTGCCCGTTGCCCGGGCAGGGAAATATCAGACAATATAATATAGACCAGTGCAAAAATCCCGCCTGCCCCGATTCCCTGGAATACCCGGGCAGCAATAAGAAATGCCATGGATGGGGCTGCACCTGCTGCCATACTGCTCAAAATAAAAAGCCCTATGGAAAATAAAAACAGGCGTTTGGTATTAAACAGGTCACACAGCTTTCCAAATACGGGCAAAGCCACTGCCCTTGCCAGAAAATAAGCGGAATAGACCCATGCATATAGGTGAAGACCACCCAGTTCCGTAATTATGGTGGGCATGGCCGCAGAAATGACAAGGGCATCCATGGCCCCTAAAAAAAGTGCCAGAAGGGAAGCGCCGATAATAGCGATACGGCCGGTTTTTATG
>CALGRI010000426.1 GCA_937880875.1 uncultured Pseudomonadota bacterium | reverse complement strand
CTTAATCCATTCTATCATGACAGTCAGTACAGCGATTCCATTTAATACCAAAGTGTATAATTCTTCTGAGCAGTTATAGGGTGTACCGAATGGTAGCAGGTGCTTTCCTTTACACCTGACTCCAAAGATATATTGTGTTTACAATTAAAATTTGTTAGATTTCAAAGCGTGTGATGGACATCTTAAAACTTTTAATTGCCTGGCCTGTTATTTGTAATTTATGAAATTATTCATTTTCTTTCTTTTTTCGGTTTTGTTCTGGCATGACGCTTTTGCCGGAGACATTCTTTTTTTGGATATTAACAATGCCATTCCTGAAATCCAGGTTGTTCAAGAATACATGGACAAAGAGAAAACAAAGAACAATGGGCCTGAATCCAGACTGGTTATTGTTCCTTCCCTGGAGACATACAGCATGGAGAAACGCCAGAGAATCCAGGAATTAACGGCTATAATGAATGGCATGAAGGAAAAAAATATTCTGAAGCCCGGTGGAGACTTTCCCAGACAGATTTTTAATCTTGGTAAAGTTATTCGCTGGCACAAAACTGGTGACCAGAACAAGGATTACAGTTTAAATGACTTTCTGCCTGAATTAAAAGACGTGTTAAACAATGATTCATTTGATTTTGACCGGGTATTTATTTCAGGGCATCATGGATCGAATTATGGCAGCTTGAATGCGGTTATCGGTGGGGAATTTTTTAACGGGCTCACGGTTGACACCTTGAAAAAGCTGCTCAACAATTCACCCACCACAAAAAATGTAAATTCCCTTATCCTGCTTGGATGCAAAACAGCCATAAATAAATTAATGGAACGGGACGGGGTTGCCTGGGCTGCAGTAATACCGGATTCGCTGCTTCAGTTTGGATTCAATGAAACCTCACCAGTTAAGACGGATGAATTAAATTTATCCATATTAAGAGAACTACTTGAAATACAGACTTTAATTGCCCGGTATAAAAATGATCAAGATTCAGGGATAAGCCCTGACACCATTCTTCAACGGATCCTGAAAATCAAAAGAGGCAACCGGTATTTAGGATTTCGTTTTAATAATAAATATTATCAATATCCAAAGCATTTTGTAGAATAGGCATGCCCGGCCACCATCTGAGCCTGTCCATGTCCCGGGCTAAATCAGTATTTGCCGAAAATGTCAATCTTGGCATTTTCGGCAAATAGTGCAAATAATTTTTTATAATCCCAGATCTTCATTTATTAATACAATTTTGTCTGTTAGTGTGTTTTTATCCCTACTTTTATGTTTCTTTGTTTTTAATTTTCCTATAGGTTATTAGGGAAAATTATTTTGATAAAAAATTCAGGTTATCGGTTTTATTGCTGGAGGTATTATGACTGGAAAAAAGTTAGTTGGAAATTGCCTTGTTCGGGAAAAAAAGAACATTTATTGTTCCTGTCCGAAAACGGAATGCGAAAGACATGGTGTTTGCTGTGAGTGTATTGTGTCTCACAAGGAAAGAAAAGATGTTGCTTTTCATGTAAAATTTCCCCACTGCCTAAGAGACCAATTAGCAGAAATAGGTTATAAACCGATTAAATTGTAGGAGATTACAAGGTTATGCTTCAAATGGAAAATAATTTTGAATTCAATCTTCTGAATTGTATTATAAAAAAAAATGAACCCGTTGGCGCAAGTTCCCTGGCTCTGAAATTGAATACGCCCCAGGCAACCATAGGTAGAAAACTTCATGAGTTGGAATTTCGAGGTTATTTGGAAAAACAGAGTAATAAGGGACGCGTTATTACCCTGAAGGGCAGAGAATATTTTGAACAATTGAAAAATGATGAACTGCGGAAATATAAGGTAAACGAGCTGGTAAATGAGTCTATTGTCAGTTCAGAGAAAGATTTGCTGGATATCCTGTATGTCAGACGTCTGCTTGAAAAAGAAATTGCCTATCTGGCCGCTTTAAAGATAACCCCTGAAGAGTGCCGGCAGATAGAGAAAATCCTTGATGATCAGGATTTTCAAATTCAAGGCGGCTCCCTTGGAGACAAACAGGACCTGGAATTTCACAGTCTTCTTGGCAAAATATCCGGGAACAAGATACTGACTCAAATGGTCAATTTGATAATGACCCAGAGTCAGGCTTACCTGGAATTTTCCTATATCAGAAAAAAATATGCAACAGCCGTAAGGGATCACAAGGAGATTCTCACGTTTCTTATTAAAGGTGATCCTTCAGAAGCAGGTAATGCCATGGTCAAACATATTGACAGAATTATAAGTGATGTAAAACTATATTTTGCCAAACCTCATTGATACAGCGGTTTTACAATTTCACACACATGCTTTCCTATGGCCATGTCCATACTTTCTTCCGAGGTGTTGATCCCTTTAACCACTTATTTCTGCAAAGGCTTATAATACTAATATGGTTTTGGTCTCCGAATATCAAATCAATTTTATCAATATGTTAATTTTATTCTTTTGTCAGCAGGTTTGGCTGCATCTTTTTCCCACTTGAGAACGGGCGGGATGGTTTTTGTGGGCGGCTCAATCATCAGGTTCAGCATGACAGGCCCATCCTGATGCAATGCCCAGGTAAGCTTATCTTTTACCTGTGAGTTGTTGTAAACGGTCTTGGCGTTTAGGCCAAACCCTTTTGCAACAGTTTCAACATCAATGGATTTTCCAAAATCAACGGCAAAATAGGTTTCATCAAAGTATAGTTTCTGAATGGTCTTAATCCAGCCATATGCATAATTTTGAAAGTTGATAAACACAATGGGAAGCTTACACCTTACTGCTGTTTCCAACTCTCCTGCGGCCATGCAAAAACTTGCATCTCCATGCAGCGCAATGACTTTGTGACCGGGCTTTGCAACCTGTACGCCCATTGAAGCGGGCAGGGCGTAACCCAGACTGCCGTGGGCCCTGGGCAAGACCGTCTGCCGGCCCGCTTTTTTCTGCCTGAAATAGGATGAAAGATAAGGCGTGGGCGTTCCGGCATCGGCAATAAAATATGTATCTTCATCTGTAAGGTTCCAGAGCATATTAAAAAAATATGCAGGCGTAACCAGGTCTTCTTCTTTTTCAACATCCTTTTGGATCCGGGCTTGTTTTTCCTGCATTTTCTGGCAGACAAATTTATTCCAGGTGTCAAGCCTTGATGGATCTTCCAGGCCTTTTGCCTTCATTATTTCTAACAGTTTCTCCAGAAAAGCTTTAATGTCGCTCATAATGGCAATATTGGTTCTAATATTGGCATCCAGGAGATTCTCGCCAATATCAACCTGGGCAATCCTGCAGCTATCATTAAAAAGTGTCTTGCCTATTGTGGTCACATTGTTCAGCTTTGAGCCCAGGGCCAGAACAAAATCTGCTTTTTGAACGATCTCAAGCCCTTCCATTGAACCACCATTGGCACCAACCACACCAATTGAATATTGAGACAGCTCTGAAATTGCTCCTTTTCCATTAATAGAAGTCGCAAGGGGAAGGTGAAATGTCTCCACCACTTTTGCAAGCTCCTTATAGGCATCTGAAAGGTGTACCCCACCACCGGACAGTATAATCGGTCTCTTGGCATTCATAAACATCTCAGCCACCAGGGTCAGGTCAGAGTCACAAGGTCCATACCTGAATGGAGAGTTGCACCCGGTTAACCCGGATCCCTTTAATTCTTCATTCGTGAACTTTACTTCATCTTCAAGGATGTTTTCCGGCAGAGCCAGATGAACCGCGCCAGGCACGCCGCCTGTGGCCATACGAAAGGCCTTTCTGAATAAATAAGGTATTTTACTTCCTATCTTGATTTTTTGATTCCATTTTGTAATGGGCTTCATCAATGCTTCCTGGTCTATATCCGTTAGAGATCCCTGTTCAATACTTACCAGGCCGATGTCAGAAGACAGGCAGAGCATTGGTATACAAGAATTGTACGCCTCGCTTACGGCAGGAACCACATAAAGGGCGCCGCCGCCACTTGGGGTTTCAACAACCCCCACTTTACCGGACACTCTTGCATAAGCATCTGCCATATATCCTGCATTGCGTTCATCATGACAAAGAATATGATTGATTCTATTTTTCCTGTGAAAGAATGAATTATGAAAATGCATGCTCGTATCACCAGGAACTCCAAATACATGTTCAACCCCGTGAGCGATAAGCATTTCAATAATTACATCTGATCCTCTCATTATTTTTATCCTCTCCTTATTTGAAAATTAATCACTCAGCAACGATGATCTGTGTTATGGGTTACACATTCAATAATCATCACTCATCAATGATGATAAATGACATTAGTTTACATTATTCCTGGTGTCAACATTTTTTTAGGATAGGAACTCTTATATTGTTTTCATGCTTTTTCTTCAATTCTGGATATTGTTTTTGGTAAGAGTGAGGGGTTCGATTAATTCCCTGAATTCATAAATCTCAATGATTTCTTTTAAGCTGATATTTTCAGTATAGTAACCGGGATTGTATTCTTGACATACAAGCTGCAAATCGTTATAAAACAGCAAATCTGATCAAATATTTGATCAGATTTGCTGTTTTAGTAGATAAAAGATTTTATTAAACCCAAGGAGAAAAAAATGGCTTTGTCATTTATGGAAGGGAATGAAGCCCTTGCCAGGGGAGCTATTGCTGCCGGCTGCAACTTTTTTGCAGGCTATCCCATTACACCTGCAACAACTATTTTTAACAGCATGTTGAAAATGCTGCCCCCCACTGGTGGTATCTGTATTCAGGGGGAAGATGAAATCGCATCCATGGGATATTGCATCGGTGCAGCCATGGCTGGCAAAAAAGCATTGACCGCAACATCCGGCCCGGGTATCAGCCTTTACAGTGAGCAGATCTCATTTGCCATTGGCAGTGAAATTCCATTGGTGATTGCAGATGTCCAAAGGCTCGGTCCCTCAACAGGTTCAGCAACCCGGGGGGCAGACAGTGATATTCAATTCTTAAGATGGGGCAGTACAAGCGGTGTACCCGTTATTGTTCTTGCTCCTAAAGATGCACTTGACTGTTACGTTCTGGCTATTCATGCCTTTAATTATGCTGAAGAATTCAGGTGTCCTGTTTTTATCGCCTCTAACAAAGAGATCGGAATGACCAGTGAAAGCTTTGATCTTGATTCTGTCGTGCTTCCCCCCATCGTCGAAAGGAAATATTTTTCAGGTGATTTGTATCTTCCTTTTGAGGCAGAGCCGGAAAAAGCCCCTCCTTTTCTTCCCATTGGAGGAAAAACCCTTGTCAGACAAACATCATCAACCCATGGGCCTGATGGTTATATAACCATTGATCCCGGAGTGATTGAACAAAACCAGGAAAGACTCAGGCAAAAAATTCATAGCGCCCGGAATAGGATTGCGCTTTTTGAAGAAGATATCAAAGAAAATTCCGATACCCTGATCATCAGTTATGGTGTTACTGCCCGTTCTGTGGAAGATGCCGGTAAAAAACTTGAAAAAAAAGGAAAACCTGTATCAACGCTGACGCTTAAAACCCTTTTCCCCGTACCTGAACAATTGTTGCGTGAAAAGGCAAAAACGTTTAAACGCATTGTGGTTATCGAAATGAACCTAGGCCAATATATAAACGAAATAAGACGAATCCTTTATGATAAACGAGTGGAATTCTACGGACAGATGAATGGAGTGTTAATTACATCGGCCAAAATCATGGAGGTAATTGAAAATGAATAGCTTTTTAAATAAAAACCGGCCCCTTGTCTATTGTCCGGGATGCACCCATGAAAAAATTACCACGGGTCTTGATAACGCATTTGTCAAAATGGGTCTTGGTGCAGATAAAATAGTCATTGTAACCGATATCGGCTGCTCAGGGCTGTTTGATACGTTTTTCAATGTTCATGCCCTCCATGGCATACACGGCCGGGCGCTCACCTATGCCGCAGGTCTCAAGCTTGCCGATCCCGAACTGAATGTGATTGTCACCATGGGGGATGGGGGACTTGGCATTGGCGGTGCCCATGTATTGGCCGCCTGCAGAAGAAATCTTGACCTGACCCTGATCATTCTGAACAATTTCAACTTTGGCATGACCGGAGGGCAATATTCTGCCACCACACCCACAGATGCAATAGTGGGATCTGAATTTCTGAATCAGGCTGAGATTCCGCTGGATATCTGCGCCATTGCCAAAAGTGCCGGTGCAACCTATATTGACAGATGTTCAGGCCTTGATCCGGATTTGCCGCAAAAAATTGCCAGGGCAATGCAGCATAAGGGATTTTCTTTAATTGAAACCCTTGGTATGTGCACGGGCCGGTATACAAAAAGAAATAAACTGACCCCGAAAGTCATTGATGAGATCATAACAGATCTGCCGCAAATGCCGGGTGTCATAGAAGAAAATAAAAGACCTGAATATGGTGAACGCTACAGAGCTTTGGCAAAAGAAAGGAATGTCTTTCCTAAGGCTGTAACCATTGAAAAGCAAATCGAACTTAAAGATTATCTTCAGCAGGAGGTGGTTATCCTTGGCAGTGCCGGCATGCGCATCGTAACAGCCGGTGAGATTGTCTGCTATGCCGGAATTTGCGCCGGTATGAATGTATCAATGAAAAATGATTACAACATAACGGTTCTCCGGGGCCAGTCTGTCAGTGAAATCATGATTTCTCCTGAAAAAATAGGGTATCCCGGCATTGAATCTCCTTCGGTTGTATTGGCCCTTAGTGACGAAGGGGTCCAGCGGCGGAGCAAGATTTTTGCGGCCCTTACACCCGACACCTTTGTCTTAAAAGAAAAGAGTGTTGATATTCCTGAGACTAAAGCAGATGTTGTTGAAATTGATTTTAAAGAATTAAAAATTAAAAAACAGGATTGGGCCCTGGCTTCCCTTGGAGTAATGGCCAAAAATGGAAAAGCAATAAACAAAGACATGCTGGATTATGCCTTAAAGTCCCGGTTTAATGAAAAACTGTATCAGATTGCCATGGAAACCATTGAAAAAATATTCCAGTTGTAAAT
>CALGRI010000425.1 GCA_937880875.1 uncultured Pseudomonadota bacterium | reverse complement strand
AAACCACTTAATAGTTTCTTTCAATATCATTTCCAATAATTAGTTTCACCGCAGAGCGCGCGGGGGTTATTTTTCGATTGTGTCCATATAGCTCCGCCCCTTCGGTTACATGGCAAATTACTTCCTAACTAATTATATTTATAGCGTTTTTTATAACTTCAAACTCTGGAAACAGGGCTATACAACCTTGTCTCCAATCTCTCTTCTTGCCTGGCCAATTTCCTGCTCTAAACTCTCGTACTCTTTCAATTTCCGCCCGATAAAATTAAGGGTGATGCGTTTTTTCTCCTTTATCCCTTTAGCGGTAAGAAGATAGAGATATCCTTTTTTGCTCTTAGGGTCTGGTTTTTGGGGGTAAAGTGTCAAGACTTTAGATAAGCTTCAAAATATCATACTGGTTATTTCACAATCGCGAAGGATTTTTGACATTTTAATTTTTTTTAATGGTGGCATTTATCAATTATGACAGGTATAAGTCATTGATAAAAACTGATTAACATTGATTCCTGACAATTTTTCATGATATTGATAAAAATCGTTTATTTAAGAGATAAGGATGCATCAAATGAATAAAACCCAGTTAAAAAAGATAAAAAAGACCATTCTGAAAAAAGAGACCCTGGTTTTTGATCAACTTGTTAAAAAGCAGAAAGAAGAATCTTTTAAATTTTGTGAAAACTACAAAGATTTTCTAAATCAGTCTAAAACAGAAAGAAAAGCTGCTGGACAAATTGTTCAGGCTGCCGAGGCTGAAGGTTTTGTAGATATTAATACTCTGGCAACAAAAAAATCAAAAACTATCAAAAAGGTTTATAAGGTTTTCCAGGGCCGTTGTGTAGCCCTGGCTATTTTAGGGAAACACGGCCTTGTTACAGGTGCCAATATCATTGCCTCACATATTGATTCACCCAGGCTGGATTTAAAACAGAACCCTGTTTATGAAGATTTGAGTATGGGATTGATGAAAACCCATTACTATGGAGGCATTAGAAAGTATCATTGGCTGGCTGTTCCTTTGGCACTCCATGGAACAATAATTAAAGCCAATAATGAAACAATTGATATTACCATTGGCGAAGACCCTGAGGATCCGGTTTTCACTGTGACGGATCTTCTGCCGCATCTGGCTGGCAAAACCCAGGCAGACAAAAAAATATCTGATGTATTTGAAGGTGAAAAATTAAACCTGATTGCGGGCAGTCTGCCTTTGGGCAGTGATGAAGAAAAAGGCCGGTTTAAACTGGGTGTGTTAAATCTTTTAAATAAAAATTACGGGATTGTTGAAGAAGATTTCGTGAGTGCGGAAATTGAGGCTGTTCCTGCTGAAAAGGCCAGGGATATCGGGTTTGACAGATCAATGATCGGCTCTTATGGACAGGATGACAGGGTGTGTGCCTATACAAGCCTTAAAGCCATACTGAATACCCGGTCTCCAGACAGAACTGCCATTGCCCTGTTCTTTGACAAGGAAGAAATCGGCAGTGAGGGAAGCAGCGGTGCAAAATCAAATTTTCTTGAAGACTTTATGTCTGATCTGCTTTTTATCGGCGGAGAGAACACTGACAACCGAGCCCTTAGAAAAGCCCTGATCAACTCATCCTGTCTTTCTGCTGATGTAAATGCTGCCATGGACCCTGATTTTAAAGAGGTTCATGAAGCAATGAATGCGGCAAAACTTGGGTTTGGTATCTGTATGACAAAATTCACGGGTGTGGGCGGAAAATCCGGATCAAGTGATGCCAGTGCAGAATTTGTGGGTAAAATAAGACAGATATTCAATAAAAACAATATTGTCTGGCAGACGGGGGAACTGGGAAAAATTGACCAGGGCGGCGGCGGAACCGTTGCTAAATTTCTTGCAAAATTCGGAATGAATGTTCTTGACTGCGGGCCTGCGATTCTTTCCATGCATTCCCCTTTTGAAGTATCCAGCAAGGCTGATGTGTATATGACCTATCTTGGATATAAAGCATTTTATTCTGATAATGATTAATAAAAAAACCATTATTGGTTTTATTTTTTTTGGGGCTGTCTTTATTGAGGGATTAACCTTTTGCCCTGGCATTTATGCTGAAAATTTGAATGCAGGAGTTGTTTTAGCTGATGATCAAGGAAACATCCTTTACAGCCAGAACAGGGAAAAGTTGTTTATTCCAGCATCAATTCTAAAAATCCTGACCAGCCTTGCTGCCCTTGACCTGCTTGGACCGGATTATCGTTTTTCAACGGCCTGGTATCTTGATCCAGATTCAAAAAATCTTTATCTAAAGGGTTTTGGAGACCCTTTATTGATTTCTGAAATTATAGAGGAGCTGTGCCAGGACATCATTTTAACGGCAAAACCAGAACAGGTTCATGATATTATTCTTGACCAGACCTATTTTTCAGATCAGATTCAGGTTCCGGGAAAAGGAAACTCTCTAAATCCCTATGACGCTCCTGTAGGGGCTTTATCTGCCAATTTCAATACTCTTTTGTTTCAATGGGATAAGAAAGAAAACAAATTTATCAGCGGGGAACCCCAGACCCCACTTTTGCCCGCCTTTCTTGGGGACATAAAAAAAACCCGTCTGAAACAGGGCAGAATTGTTTTGTCAAAACAGCAGGGTATGCTGTATCCAGGACTTCTGGTCAAATTCTTTCTTGAAAAAAATAATATTGCTGTCACAGGTTCTGTGCGGCTGGGAAAATATAAGGGGGAACAAAGGGGGGGAAACACTTTTCTTTCTCCTTTTGATACAAAGCAGGTGGTGCAAAAACTTTTAAAATACTCTAATAATTATATTGCAAACCTTGTTTTACTGACCCTGGGCGCAAAAACATATGGGTTGCCAGCCACCCTTGAAAAAGGGGTCAAGGCAGTCAAGCTTTTTTCAAAGCAGCGCCTGGGATTTGATCATCTCAGCATTTCAGAAGGATCAGGCCTTTCAAGATCAAACTTGATTTCTCCGGATCAAATGATAAAGGTACTTATAGAGTTTATGCCCTTTTATTCCCTGTTAAATAGCCAGGGCCAAGATTTTTTTAAAACGGGTACTCTTTCAGGCATCCGGACCAGGGCAGGCTATATATCAGGAAAGGATGGGCGGCTTTACCCCTATGTTATTATGGTGAATCAGAAGAACAAAGGGTATGATGCCATTCTAAAGAAGCTGCTGCAGGTGGTCAACAATTAAAAGGTCCTTGTCAGACCCTAATTACAATTATTTTTCGATATAGGCGTAGGCGCTGTGGTTATGGATGGATTCAAAGTTTTCAGCGCTTACGGAGAACCAGGTGATATTGTTATCATCCATTAATTGTTTTGCCACATCCCTTGCGATATCTTCCACAAATTTGGGGTTTTCATAGGCTTTTTCCGTGACTAACTTTTCATCCTGACGTTTCAAAACGGAAAAAATATCACAGGAAGCTTTTGCCTCCACAAGGTTGACGATTTCTTCTATCCAGATAAACTTATCAAACCTGGTACTGACCAGCACTTCGCCGCGCTGATTATGGGCGCCATATTTACTGATCTCCTTTGAACAGGGACAAACAGATGTTATGGGAACTGCAACCTTTAAAATAATATCTGTATCTTTTTTCCCATTGGAAGATCCAAGGATGGAGCAGGTATAATCCATAAGTCCTTTGGATTTTGTCCTGGGAGATTGTTTTTCAATAAAATAGGGGAAGGTGATTTCAATATGAGAGGATTTGGCCCCGAGAATTTTTTTCATGTCTTCCAGGATATTGGTCAAAGATTCCAGGGAGACCTTGGTCCGAAACAGGTGCAAAATTTCAACAAACCTGCTCATATGGGTGCCTTTGCAATTATGGGGGAGATCCACATACATGCTGATCTGGGCAATAGTGGATTGCAGCCCCATTGTTTTGTCCAGGACTTTAATGGGGTATTTCAAGCCTTTTATCCCGACTTTATTAATGGGAATCTTCCGAAAATCAGGTTGATTTTGGATATCTATCATTTTTATTTGTCTTTAGGATTTTCTTTCTTTTTTGCAATAACCCTGCCTGCTGCAATCTCTCTTAAAACAGTAACAACATCTTCATTATTGGATGTTTTCACCAACAGGTCAGAGCCTTCTCTTACCTGTCTTACCCTTTTTGCTGCAAGGTGAACAAGGGTAAATCTATTGTCTACATTTTTCAAACAATCTTCAATGGTAACTCTTGCCAAAACTTGTACCTCCTCTATGTTTAGAGAATATCTATTATCTCGTATACTCTTTTTCCGCCGGGAGCCTGCACTATTGCTTCATCTCCGGGTTTCTTGCCTATCAGTGCACTGCCCAGGGGGGAAGATACAGAAATTTTCCCCTTTTTTATATCAGCTTCATCTGCACCGACCAGCATGTATTCCATTTCCTCTTGTGAATCCAGATTTTCAAGAAGGACCCGACATGCAAACCTCACACAATCTTTTGGTATGGTTTCCGGATCAATTATTTTAGCAGTTCCAAGCTTATAGCCAATTTCACCGATTCTACCTTCCAGAAATGACTGTCTTTCCTTGGCAGCATGATATTCAGCATTTTCAGACAGATCACCATGGGCTCTGGCCACTTCAATGGCTTTGATATTTTCAGGCCGCTCAATGGTTTTTAATCTTTCAAACTCTTTTTTTAAGGCTGCATAGCCTTGTGTTGTAATGGGTGTTTGTTCCAACTTAAACGTTACTCCGTATGATTTATTTTTATTTAAACCCCTTTGTCGGCCGGGGCTGCTTTGTCTCGTTTTGAATATTTTTGATACACCAGTGTTGCGACAGGTCCGGATATAACATATATCGAGAATACAACGAACAATAGTATGGAAGGTTCCGTGGCAATGGCAACGAGGATAAGGATGAGTCCCACGAGCCTGTTAAATTTCATGCTTTTAAAAACAGACACCTTTTTACAACTTTTATATTTAAAAGAACTCACCATGCAAAAAGAAAGCCCGAACATAAGTACCAGAATAATCAGTTTAAAAGGCTCCGGGCTTATTTCCAGCCTGGAGAAAAGCAGGACCACTGAAACATTCATTGCAGCAGCTGCCGGAATGGGCAGGCCCTCAAAATCAATGCTGGATGAAGAACTGGTATTAAATCTGGCAAGCCTTAATGCACCGCATATGGCAAATAAGAACGCCGCTGACCAGCCCGGTCTGCCCGCAGACTCAAGTACCCATAAAAACATTAGAAGTGCCGGTGCCAGCCCAAAGGTAATCAGATCTGCCAATGAATCATATTCAACACCAAATTTACTGGTGGTATTGGTCGCTCTGGCAATTTTACCGTCTAAAAAATCAAATACACCACCAATTAATATGGCAATGGCGGCATCAACAAATCTTGATTGAATCGCAGCCGTAATTGAATAGAATCCGCAAAACAAATTCATGGAGGTGAATAAATTGGGGAGAATATATATACTTTTTTTAATATTCTGATTCTGCATACTTTTTGTACCCTCCCCTATTTCATGTACCCAATGATACTAGAACCTGCTTTTGTTTTTTCACCTACTTTGACAGCAACGTCAAAATCCCGGGGTAAATATAAATCAAGACGTGATCCAAACTGGATCATACCGTACCGATCCCCTTTTTTTACCATTTCACCCTCTTTAACACAATTAACAATCCTTCTGGCAATGAGGCCGGCTATCTGGACCACTGCAAAACTTGTATCATCAGCAGTCTTAATCATCAATGCATTTCTCTCATTATGAGTAGATGCTTTATCAAAGGATGCATTCATAAATTTTCCTGGATGATATTCAACCTTTTGCACCTTCCCATCAAAGGGAATTCGATTCACATGCACGTTGAACACATTCATGAAAATACTGACCTTGATGCAGGGGTCAGATAAATATTCACATTTCTCCTGTTTTTCAACAATAATAACCTTTCCGTCAGCAGGAGAGATAAGGCTTTTTTCATCTTGAGGGACAGACCGATCAGGATCTCGAAAAAACCAGCAGACAAATAAAGTGACTGCAAACGAGCACCAGGCAAATAAAATCCACCCAAAATAAAAAAGCATCCCCGTAATGAGGATGGTTATAAAAATAAATTTCAGGCCGGGTTGTGCAACAGGTAAGACTGCCCGCGCCGGCCATTTTGAATTATCCATATTTTAATGTTCCGCAACTATAATCATGCTATAACCCTGCTATAATATCAAAATATACATCACAATGTCAATATACTTATTTTACAGCAAATTGCAATTGGGCATCGGACTTTCTAATATAGCTGGGAGCAAGGATATTTTCCGGGTTATCTAAAAAATTGTCTTTTGAAGTAAGGGATAAAACAAGGGCCGCTGCATTCACAGAATCAAAAAAATTGTGGACAATGACGGGATGGTCTGCTGTTTGTTCAATGATGTCTCTATAGGCTTTTGACCCTGATCCTGCAAACAGTGTGGGGCCTTTTGTCATCTTGATGGCCTCTTCCGGGCTGACAACCCTTTCACTGGTTTTGGAGACAAGACTGCCATGATCAAATTGATAGACTGCACAATAGACCTGGTTTCTTCTGGCATCCATCATGACACAGACGGGCATGGATGAATAAGCAAAGCAAAAGGCTATACCATCAAGGCTTGAAACTCCAAGGGCAGGTTTTCCCATGGCATAGGCCAAGCCTTTGATCACAGAGATACCGATGCGAAGTCCTGTAAAGCTGCCCGGCCCTCTGGCAGCAACAAAGACGTCAATATCAGCAAGTTCCATGCAAGCCCTTTTTTCAAGCATATGTTCAATCATTTTTACCAATCGTGTGGAATGGGTCTGCTTGACTTCCCAGAACTCTTCACAAACAGGAGAATTCCCATCAACAATTGCCAGGCTGCATCCTTGTTCTGCTGTACTCAGACAAAGAAGTTTCAATTTATTTAAGCCTTTTCCTGGCTGATTTTGTTTTTACTGGCTTTGTTTTTTGTTGGCTTTGTTTTTACGAGTTTTTCTTTTACTGGTTTTTCTTTTACTGGTTTTTCTT
>CALGRI010000424.1 GCA_937880875.1 uncultured Pseudomonadota bacterium | reverse complement strand
CTTGATCTGCCTTTAAATGGATGATCTTATCCGGTAATAACCGCTTGTCAATTGTGGTAATTTCGGGTGAGATAATTTGGGCTTGAGAAAATATTGAACTCAGATCAATGGTTTTGGTTGTGACATTTAAATTGGCATTCTTATCAGCTTCAATTAATATGGATTGTCCTTCAGTAAGATCTTTTATTTTTTTTGCCCAGAAACTGTCCTGCCTGATCACTTTATTTAATGTGGTTGTATTTAATATTCCCTTAAAATCAAACAAGGGTTTATCTTTGTTGTAATTGAATGATACAGATGTATTTGTAATTGGGGTATCTAAAATTTTTATTGTACTTAAGTCAAAGGATGCGGGTGTCTCACCTTTTAGATCAATATAAACTTTTGGCCCGCTGGGAAAGTTGATGTCTGTTTTGAAAAAAGATTCCGTGGTCCCCATTTGAAAATCGCCTTTTTCCAAATCAAATGGAATTAAAATACTATCCAGATGTTTTTTTTCGATCAAGTGTTCCATCCATGAAAGATGAAGTATTTTCGTATGAATATTTTTCATATTAAAAAGATTTTTGGTAAAATGATATTGACAGGACAGGTCTTGTATTTGTTTTTGATTTTCTTGTGTTGTAATATTAATTTTAGCACTTTTGCCCTTTAATTCATATTCCCATAGTTCCGGGTTTAATATGGGGCCGGACAGGTCAATTGAAGAGATATGGATTTTACCTTTCCCGTGTTTGACAGGTGATATCATTTCCCGGGTTTTTTTATAGGACATCAACCAGGGTATGGTTGAGGACAGGTCAATAACCCCGGAGCCGGATTGGATCGTAATCCAGACATTATTTTTAAAATTGATAAGTGTATTAAAATCATTAATTTTACTGTCGTTAAAACTGGCATTAAAATGTTTAAGGGATACAAGATCTGGTTCATAATTAAAATTCACATTTTCAAGAGAAATATTGCCTGGAATACGATCATAATACCCTGTAGCAGAAAAATCAGGTGCTTTAATTTTAACCTTAAGAACATTTGTGTCAGGTTCCATCAAAAGTGTTAATTGGGTTTTTGATCGTCCTGCTACATCATGAACAAGAGATAATTCCCGGGCCAGAAGAGTTTCTGGTAAAAGGCTTATCAAGGTTTGTGGTATCAGGGAAAGGTCAAGATCAAGTGAAAATTCACCTTGAAATGGAACATTTTTATGATTTAAAAGGTCAATGGAAAGATGTCCTTTTTCAATTTTCGAATTTTGAATGATCGCGTTTTTTGCCTGTATATCAAGAATGCCATTGTGTATATGGACATCTGCCTTAACATCTGAGGCCATCAAGTTTGTTCCTGGAATTTTTACCGATCCTTTTTCAAAATTTCCCGTTAGCCTTAACTGATTCGCATTAAAAAGGTCTTTAAGGTCTTTGCTGTGAAAAGATGCAACTATATTGGGGACAACACCTTCCCTGACAATTTGGAAAATAGTTTTTACAATTTCATTGTTCTTGAATAATTTTAGGGACATCTGTCTTGCCGGATCAATAAGAATTTGGGTTCCGATAAATTCCAGAGTTGATTTTTTTTGGATCTGGTTGTTTTCAAAATGGGCGCCGATAGTTCCTTCAGGATAATTTAATTTAAATGGAGCCAGGTCAAATTGATGCCCATCTTCACCCAGTTTAAAGGACGATTCAATGATGTTTGCGGCCAATAATATATCTTTATTTATAGACAAAAGCTTTGGTTCGACAAAGGTGCACTCGCCTTTTATTTCCCCCTTTGAATTTATGTTGGCAAAAAGTTTTATTTGATCCAGCTCAATGGAATCCAAATCAGAATATTTTTCAAAAGTATCTTTTGATAGGGTGGCTGGCTTGAATTTTATTTTTTTTATGGTCGTATTTAAACGGATTTCTTCTTTTTCTTTTGACAGATAGACAGATCCATCCATTTGTTTAAAGTATTGAGTGATGGCATTTTTAAACCTGAGTTCAACAGCGGCCTGATGTTCGGGTAAAAAAGTAAATATTTTTTTTAAGTCCTGGATATAATTTGAAACAAAAATATTAATGGATAATGCAAAGGGTTTGCCCTCTATTACCATTGGTTTGATTTCAGGTCGATCAATTGTTATTTGATTTATATTTATCTTGCCCTGCAAAAGCTGAAGAATATCAAAATCAAATTTTACAAAATCAATGGATAGGTTTATTCCATTGTCAGGATTAAACAAAACCTTATGAACAGAGATGCTTGCATTTGGAAAGATGGCAAGAGAAAATTTAGAACCATCAATATGTGTTCCGGTTTTTTGATAGAGAAAAGAAGATATTTTGTTTTTTATATATGATGTGTTGATGCCCCAGGTAATGATAATCGGGGATAATAATATTAATCCAATAATTACGGCAATACCATAAAGGATCAGCCGTTTAAATCCTGTTTTATAAGAAAAAAACATTACCCCTTACCATGAAAAATTAAGGTCATTGGATAGATCAATAAAATCAGCCATTACAAGATGGGTTTGATCAATTAAAATCTTTTTCAAGTCATCAGTTTTCATATTTTCCTGGTCTAATTTTTCTATGGTAGGTTTACCAATAGACCTTAAATAATCATTTTCAATCTTAATTTCTAATTGTTCATATTGTTTTTTTTTTGATTTCCTGGCATCCAAGTTTAATGGGAGTGAGCCCTGATCATTTAAATCGGATGCTATTTCAATTATTCTTTTAAGATAAATTAAGCCAGGGTCTTTTAAAGATCTTTGCTGGTAAATCATATTTAGTTTTTCATTCACCAAAGAAAGGGACGGATATGCGTTATAGGATATTTTGGTTATTGTGTCCCAGGGTAGGGCGCCTTCTAAAGAACTTTCCCCCGTATCTTTAATTTTATAGAGTTGCGGATATTCTAAATCCGGTAAAATTCCTAAATTTTGAGTGCTGTCTCCAGATACACGATAAAATTTTGCACTGGTCAGCTTTAGTTTCCCTTTCCCAAGCGGTTGCATTTCCTGAACAGTTCCCTTTCCAAAACTTCTTGTGCCGACAATCACACCCCTGTGATAGTCTTTAATAGCACCGGCAAAAATTTCTGAAGCAGATGCACTCATTCGATTGATTAACACAATAAGGGGCCCGGAATATTCTATGGCTGGATCTTCATCATATAATCGCATGGTTCTGTATTTTGTTTTAATCTGTACGACTGGGCCTGATTTAAGAAAAAGTCCCGTCAGCTCGTTAGCCTCTTTTAAGGAACCGCCGCCATTGTCCCTTAAATCAATAATCAATCCATCAATGTTTTCGTCTTTAAGTTCAACCAATAGTTTTTGAACATCTTTTGTTGTGCTTTTGTAGTCTTTATCTCCCCTGTGATAGGCATTAAAATCAATATAAAAATTGGGAATTTCAATAATGCCCAGTTTCAGGGTTTGGTTGTTGTGATCCATGGTGATGATATTTTTTTTGGCAGATTGTTCTTCTAATTTAACCCGGTCCCTTTTTATTTGAATTGTCTTGGTTGAATCGCTTTTTTTAGCAGGGATGATTTTCAGTCGGACAAATGAATTTTTTGGACCTCTGATAAGCTTGACAACATGATCAATACGTTGTCCTATGGTGTCTTTGATTTCTCCGGTTTCACCCTGACCCACACCAATAATTTTATCACCCGGCATTAGCAGATTTGATTTGTCAGCAGGTCCCTTGGGAATTAACCTGATAACTTTGGTATATTCATATTCAGTTTGGAGCACAGCGCCAATCCCCTCAAGGGATAAACTCATATGGATATCGAAATCCTCGGAAGCCCTGGGAGGAAAAAATTGAGTATGAGGATCAAAACTTGCCGTCACACTGTTCATGAAAATTTGAAAAATATCATTTGAATTGGTTTGCAATAAGCGATTGAGTCTATTTGAATATGTTTTTTCAAGCATATCACTGATCAAAACTGTATCCTTATCATTAAGTATCAAGGAAATGATATGATTTTTCAGCTCTTTTTTCCAAAGGAAATAAAGTTCAGACTTGTTGTCCTGCCATTGCCTCAAATCCATGTCAACAATCATGGATTCGTTTTTAGTGAAATCTAAATTTTTTTTCCATGTTTTTATCAGTGTTAAAATATATTCCAGTCTTTCCTTTGATCGGTCCATATATAAATTAAATATGTTGAAGGCAGTATCAAGACGTCCTTTTTTAAGGTCATTATCAAATTGGAATTGATATTGCTTAAATTGAGCAATATCTTCTGTTGTAAAGAGCTGTTTGCCAGGATCAAGCTGTTTTAAATATGTATCAAGAATAATTGAGGACATTGAATTGTCCAGATTTTTTTCAAGATAATGATATCGCTCAAGTGCTTTTATAATTTGAATACATTGAGAAGAATGTTCTGGCTTCGGGTTGATGGCCCTGGCAATATCTGCCAGCGCAGATGATGAATACGATAAAAAGATGAGTGTTGAGAAAAGATATTTTAAGAAAATTGAAATATTAATATTCTTAATTTTTTTCAGTTTCATGGTCTATATCCTCTGGTATTTCAAAGCTTATTCTGCCTATTTTGCCGGCCCTAAGTTCACGAATCAATGCTTCAGATGCTTTTTGATAATTGATGATGCCGCCTTTTTTTAAACATCCCCTTGCTGCACCTATTTCTTCTATTAAAGTCAGTGCATCCTTTGGCATGGTTTTTAAAAAAGAATACCGCCGCATCAATAGTTCAGGATATCTTTTTATTAAAAGATTGGCAGCAAAAAATGCAATGTCATTATAGTCAATGGCAGTATCTGATATGGCACCGCTTGCTGCCAGGATATAGGCTTTTTCCTCTGGTTCTATTACTGGCCATAATATTCCAGGGGTATCATAGATATCAATATTATTTTTTAAACTGGTTCTTTGCTGGTGCCGGGTGATTGCCGGCACATCCCCGGTTTTTGCAATTTTTTTTCCTGCCAGAGTATTTAAAATGGTTGATTTCCCAGTGTTTGGAATGCCTACAACCATTACTTTTAATTTTCTGGCCCGGTTGCGATTAACTTTGTCTATACAATAATTTAATGCCCCATTTACCTGGGATTTTTGAGACCCACAAATTGAGATGGCAGGAGTCTTCTTTTGTGTTTCAAAATAATGAAGCCATGCTTTAGTTTGTTCAGGATCTGCAAGATCAGATTTATTTAAAACCTTTAATCTAAATTTTTCTTTGCAGATTTTATTCACAAAGGGGTTGGCACTTGCCTGGGGCAGTCTTGCATCTAAAATTTCCAAAACAACGTCTACTTTAGATATAGCCTTTTTAAGCAGGTTTTCCGTCTCAACCATATGTCCTGGAAACCATTGAATTGTCATTTTTTATTTTTTCTCTTTTTTTAATTTGGTTTAAATCATATGAAGTATGGCATATCAATACAATTTTTTCAAAGGCAAAAACCCCATACTCCATACCTATTTGATTCCTTTAACGGTTCATTGACTTTGATACTTGATTCTGAGAAGATCCTGTTAAATAAAAACTTTTAACATCCGGATGAATATATGCAATTCAAATCTAAAATTATTTATATATCAATCCTATTGTTTTTTACTATTCCTTTGATCCGTTTATATGGAGAACCTTTGACTGCTCAGGCATCGGGGCATCATTTTCCGCCATTAATGGAAAGCATTCAGTTTAAAAAGACTATTGAATTTTGTGGGGTTAAAATTCCCATTGAAGACCAGGATGTAAAGGAAAGACTTGAAAAAGAGATGCTGTTGGCCTTGTGGGACCGGGCACAGGTGATCCTATGGATCAAGCGGTCGGCACGATATTTTCCCCATGTGGAAAAAATTTTAAAACAGCATGGACTGCCCCTGGATTTGAAATATGTTCCGCTGATTGAAAGTGCTTTAAGACCACATGCCGGTTCCTCAAAAGATGCAATGGGATATTGGCAGTTTTTAAGATCTACCGGCATAAAATACGGGCTTAGGATTGATTCTCAGGTGGATGAACGAAGAAATGTTTTTAAATCAACCCATGCCGCCTGTAAATACTTAAAGGACTTGGAAAAGCAGTTTGGATCATACCTGCTGGCCCTGTCTGCATATAATATGGGCGAATATGGTTTAAACAGGGAAATTGAAGTTCAAGAAAATAATGATTTTTTTTCATTATATCTTCCTTTGGAAACCCAGAGATATGCCTTTAAAATAATTTGCGCCAAATTAATTCTTGAAAATCAGGAATCCTATGGATTTTTTTTGAAAACATCAGATTTATATCCTTCTCTTTCTTTTGATACTATTCATTTTAAATCTGATTTTCAGATTCCCATTGCCGCTATTGCAAAGGCTGCGGATATACCCTTTAAAACAATTAAAGATTACAATCCTGAATTGCGCGGATATTACCTTGAAAAGGGTGATTTTGCGATTTTGATACCAAAGGGAAAAGCAAAAGGATTTAAGAAAAATTTTAGCTCTCAATACAAAAACTGGGAAAAAATTTATAAAACAAAATTTCACATTGTTAAAAACGGAGAGAGTCTCAGTGAAATTGCAGAAAAATATCAGATGTCATTTTTATATTTGTTAAAATTAAATAATCTTTCTGTAAAAAGTATGATTCATCCGGGAGACAGGCTTTTGATTGAATAAAAATTACGAAGAAGTGTCTTCGGTGGAGTTTGTATCCTCTTTTTTGGGTTTTTGTAGTTTTTTAAAACAGACTTTATCATCCCGTATGATCGCACAAAGTTTTTGATTATGTAATTCTCTGCAAGTTGCATGATTATAGAGTGGGCATTCTGGGTATTGTTTAGACATTTTAATTCCTTTTTGTTTATTTCCCAAAAGAATTTATAGACTATACCCTAATTTAAAGAAGCTTTCAACCTATTTCCGCCAACCCGTTCCGATCCAGGTTATCTTGTCCGCCTTCCAGTGGAAGGGTGATTGCCTTACGGGAGCATTATGGATCATGGCTTACAAGCTCTTGATTATAGTA
>CALGRI010000423.1 GCA_937880875.1 uncultured Pseudomonadota bacterium | reverse complement strand
TGCCAAGAGATTTAAATTCCTCCACAGTCAGTGTTTCCGCCCTTCTTTTGGCATCTATTCCAGCCAGTTTCAAGGCCTGAATAATAAAATCTTTTTCAAATTCAAATTCTCCCCCTGCCATGGCATTTTTTAAGGATTTCCTTCGTTTTGAAAAAGCAGCCTTAATAACATTAAACAACACCTTTTCCTGTTCAAGAGTCACGTTCCCGGGTTCAAAAAAATTAAATTTTAAAATAGTTGAATCAACATCAGGCTTTGGGAAAAAAGCAGATGGCCCGATTTGAGTAACATGGCTCACATCTGCAGCATATTGAACTACGGCAGACAGTCTTGAATAATCCCTTCCTCCAGGCTTTGCAATTATCCTTTTTGCCAGTTCTTTTTGAAACATTAAAAATGCCGTTTCAATGCAGCGTCTTTCTTCAACCAGTTTGAACAGGATTTGTGATGAAATATTATATGGAAGATTTCCAATTACTACAATTTTTTTGTCCCAGGCCAGCTCATTTATATTGAATTTTAAAATATTTTTATGGATGATGATAACATTTTTTAAATTTTCATTATCCAGTTCCTGCTGTAAAATGGGTATCAGGCGGGCATCCGTTTCAACAGCTGTCACATGTAGTGCTGCCCGTGCGATGGGGATGGTAAGGGCACCCAGACCGGGCCCGATCTCCAGCACCCGGGTGTCCTTTGCCAGCCCTATTTTTTCAATAATCATTTTTGCTATACCCGGATTAGCAAGAAAATTTTGTCCCTTTTCTTTGCCGGCAAATAGGTTTTTTTCTTTTAACAATAACCCGGGATGTGTCATTTAGTTGCCTTTTTCTGGGTTTGATTTTTTCTGTGTAGTTCGGCCAAAAATTTTCTTTTAAATATTGTTTTAAGCAAATTTTACAAAAAATGACTACTTGACTTTTTTACTACATGCCAGTAGTCATTATATATACTTCAACCAGAAAATAGATTCAACCTTCAATACAAATTTGACCTGGTTTTTTGGAATTTCAATATTTATTTTTTGTTTTTAATATCAATTATTTTAGCGTTGATGTTGTTTATATTTTACATATCAATAACAACCCTTTTTCGGGAGGCTTATTATGTTAGAAAAACCAGAACCTGGAACCAATTGGGAAAGTTTTATCAAAATGCTGTTGAAAAAGCTTGATATTCCAACTAAAGAAGATATTGATTCTTTACATGTCAAACTTGACAAGCTTGAACAATTACTTTATCAGAAACAGCCGGGAACCAGAAGGCAGGGAAAAAAATCGACTGTAAGACAAAAAAGTGCATCTTCCATAGTTCTTGACGAATTTGCCAAACATCCAAAGGGCACAAATTTTAAAACGATTAAGGCGGCCACGGGATTTGATGATAAAAAATTGAGAAATATCATATTCAGGCTGGATAAGATAAAAAGAATTAAACGGGTAAAACGCGGCATCTACAAAAAAGTTTAACCTGAAGGTCACAAGTAGCCTAAAGGTCACAAGGGAGAGGACATAAGCATTCATGGGAAGTATCACATTTAAAAAGGGACAAAAACTTTATGGGTATCTTATTAAAAAGGTTACCCAGCTTGAAACCATAGATTCAGTGATGATTCAGCTTGAGCACCTGAAAACAAAAGCCAGGCATATCCATATTTATAATAAGGATAAGGAAAATACCTTTGGTGTGTTTTTCAGAACGGTTCCCCAAGACTCCACGGGCGTGGCCCATATTCTTGAGCATACAGTGTTGTGCGGATCAAAAAAATTCAATGTCCGGGATCCTTTTTTTTCCATGATCAAAAGAAGCCTGTCTACTTTTATGAATGCCTTTACCTCATCTGACTGGACCATGTATCCTTTTTCCACCCAGAATTCAAAAGATTATTACAATTTGATGAATGTCTACCTTGATGCAGCCTTTTTCCCGAGAATTGATGAATTGAGCTTTAAGCAGGAGGGTCATCGCCTGGAAATTATTGAAAAAAAAGATAAAGATATTGAACTCGAATATAAAGGCGTTGTCTACAACGAGATGAAAGGTTCCATGTCTTCACCTGGTCAGGTTTTGGGAAGATCTTTGCTTTCCTCCCTTTACCCGGACACGACCTATAGGAATAATTCCGGTGGTGAACCATCCCAAATCCCGTCCCTTACCTGGGAAGATCTAAAAGATTTTCATGGCCGGTATTATCATCCGTCTAATTCATATTTTTATACCTATGGCGATCTGCCCTTGGAAAAAACCCTTTCATTCATTTGTGAAAAAGCTTTGGACCAATTTGAATCGTTAGAGGTGGATTCACAAGTTCCG
>CALGRI010000422.1 GCA_937880875.1 uncultured Pseudomonadota bacterium | reverse complement strand
AGTTCTTCCAGGCGTTTTTTTATATCCTCGATTGTGTCCGGCATATTAATAATTTACTCCTGCGGCTTTTACAAACTGCGCACTATGGGAATGACATGGTGTTACCCCATATACCATTTTACAGGACGGGCATTGGGATTCCATATATGCCATTTGAAATTCAGCGTCACAATTTGTACATTTAATTTTAAGTTCCGCACCAATAGGGCTTGTATTAAACCCCATGATTCTGATTTTATCCACAATTTGTTTTCCAGATTGAAATGCATCGCTACAAGCATCATGCATGATGTCTTCCTCCATTTTTGGTTAATCTTATATAGAAATTAACAAAAAAAGAAATACAATGAATTGATCTGAATCAAGAAAAATAAAAATAATTTGTCAAAGCACGATTTTTTCTTCAGCTACATTGTACACTCTTTTTTAAAGACGAGATTACAGTCATAATTTCCAATTTTCCTGCCATAAATTCGCCCAATACATTAAATCTCGAATACTAAGTGGCTTATCTGTGTGTTCAAAATATTGGGGGAGAATCACAAGTTTGTCTTCAGATATGAATACACATATATGTCTCAACTAACCGATGAGACATATATATTAGAGGATGTTCAACTGTTTAAATTAGATGCCTTATTCATAACACACTGATTTATATAAATAAATAAAGATAAATGAATTTTGGCATGCAATTTGCTATAAACATGTACACTGAAAAAACGAGGCAGTAAATTCAGATATAGCAATTACAAAATGGCACATTAAACAAGGAGACAACCATGTGCTGCCGTCACTGTTGAGAGTTCAGCGAAGGGGAAAAAAGGAGAAACTGCCTCAGTTTGTTTTTATACTCTGGGGCTGGGTGGCATCAAGATTTATTATGGAAAAACAAAAAGTTTAATACGCTAAAATAAGGATTAATAATCATGGAAAACAAACAGGCACTTCTGACAAAATATGAAATGAAAGATATTGTACTTGAAAACAGGGTTGTTATGGCTCCAATGACTCGCAGCAGAGCTGATAACCCGGGAAATACAGCAACGGATCTTATTGCCGAATACTATGCTCAGAGAGCTTCAGCTGGCCTTATTATATCCGAAGGTTCCCAGATTTCAAAGCGGGCAGTGGGATATATCAATACGCCTGGTATTTATTCTGACGAACAGGTGGAAGGATGGAAAAAAGTGACAGATGCTGTTCATGCAAAAGGTGGAAAGGTATTTATTCAGCTTTGGCATGTCGGACGAATTTCACATCCGGATTTCCATAACGGTGAACTTCCTTTGTCTGCTTCAGCGTTTAACCCGAATTCAGAGTCGTATACACCACAGGGTTTTAAAGAAACGGTTACTCCAAAGGCGATGACAATTGAGGAGATAAAAGAGACGATCAAAGATTATGGCAATGCAGCAAAAAATGCCATGGCTGCAAACTTTGACGGGATTGAGATTCATTCTTCAAATGGCTATCTGCTGCATCAGTTTTTCAGCAGAACGTCAAATGTGAGAACGGATGACTATGGCGGTTCAATAGAAAACAGAGCAAGGATTTTATTTGAAGTATTGGAAGCGGTAAAAAAACATGTACCTGAGAATCGTATTGGGGTAAGGCTTAATCCGTCCCTCCACGGTGTGTTTGGCATGATGCTGGATGAGGAGACTATTCCGACATTTGATTATATCGTAAACAGGCTGAATGATTATGAACTCTCATACCTCCATCTTTCAGAGCCGTTTACAGATGTTACTGATGTACCAGGAGCAGAACCTCATATAGCGAAGCATTACAGGCCGATGTATAATGGTACACTTATTATAAATACGGCCTTTGACAGAGAAAAAGGGAACCGGATCATTGATGAAAAACTGGCAGATCTGGTCGCTTATGGCAAGCCGTATATCTCCAATCCGGATCTTGTTGAACGATTTGCAGCCAAAGCTGAAATATCGGAATGGGACGAACCGACATTTTATACACCCGGAGCAAAGGGCTTTACAGATTATCCGACGCTTAAAGTTTGATTAAAATGTAAAAAAATGGATACGGGATGAATAATTCGTGCGCCTTTACAAACCAGTTCTTTGTGAAGGTGCTTATTCTTTTACGCTTTCTTAATTATTGTCAGTGACCGGAAACCAGCTTATTGATTAGACGTGTCAGAAAACATTATTTGTCTTTGTCCTACCTGTCATAGAAAGATTCATCTTGCTCAGATATTGAGAAGAAAGAGGTTTTGCTTCAAGCCTATAAAAAAAGAGAAACGAGGCTACCCGAAAGGGGATTGATAATAAAAATTGAAGATCTTTT
>CALGRI010000421.1 GCA_937880875.1 uncultured Pseudomonadota bacterium | reverse complement strand
TGATGGTTCTCCTGTTGCTGTGGATGGTTTAATTGTGCTGGAAAAGACAAGGGAAACGAAAAACAAACCCTATGACATTGATTTAAATGTATTGGGTTCCTGTTACTATCCAAAGTCTATAGCTATTATCGGGGCATCTGCGACTCCGGGAAAATGGGGGCATATGCTTTTAACCAATACCTTGTCCCGGGATTATAAGGGAAAGGTTTATCTTGTGAATCCCAAGGGCGGCAAAATAACAGGGCGAAAGGTTTATAAATCCATCACACAAATTAAAGGTGGCGTTGATCTGGCCGTGGTGACCATTCCGGCAAACCAGGTGATTGATCTGATACCGGATTTAAAAAAGAAAAATGTCAAAGGAATATTGTTGATCACTTCCGGGTTCAGGGAAGTTGGGAAAGAAGGGGCAAAATTAGAGGAAAAACTTACAAAAGCAGCCTATGAAGCAGGTATATTGATCCTTGGACCCAACACCATGGGGATATGCAATCCCCATATTGATTTTTACTGCAATGCAGCCCATGCCTACCCAATACCTGGCTCAACCGTTCTGGTCTGCCAGTCAGGAAATATGGGGGTCCAGCTTCTGGACTTTGCCGAACAGCAGGGTATTGGTATCCGGGCATTTTCCGGATCAGGAAATGAAGCCATGGTCACCATTGAAGATTATATGGAGGCCTTTGAGATTGATGATCTGACAAGAACGGTGGTGCTTTATATTGAGAGTGTAAAAGACGGGTCAAGATTTTTTAAAAGTGCGGCAAGGGTATCCCGGCAAAAACCTGTGGTTGTCTTAAAGGGCGGCAGAACCAGTATGGGTGGAAAAGCTGCGGCAAGCCATACCGGGGCCATGGCATCGGACACAAAAGTATTTAATGCAGCCTGCAGACAGTCAGGTATTATCCAGGTAAATCAGCCCATGGAACTTTTAGACCTGTCTGCTGTATTTTCATCTTTGCCCCTGCCAAAGGGAAACCGGGTGGCCATCATGACCCTTGGAGGCGGTTGGGGCGTTATCACAACAGATCTTTGCGCAGAACACGGACTTGAAGTGCCAAAGCTTTCTAAAGGTATTATTGAACGGCTCAACAATATTCTGCCGCCATTCTGGAGTCATGGGAACCCTGTTGATATTGTAGGGGAAGGTGATCCAAGCATTCCCAAAACCTGTCTGGAAGAACTGCTCAAATGGGATGGGTGTGATGCAGTAATTCATCTGGGTATTCATGGGAAAAGGGTGATGGTCAACAAAATGATTGAATCTGTGCTCAGAACTGATCCTGCAATAGATAAGGCCCAGGCACAATTTTTCAAGGATTTGATACTGCAATTTGAAGAGGATTATACCCAATATGTGGTCAAGTTAACTCAAAAATATGAAAAACCTGTTCTGGGGGTAAGTTTTTTGACGGATGAAATCAGCAGAACCCTTTACAGGTTAGATGGATATGAATATAAAAGTG
>CALGRI010000420.1 GCA_937880875.1 uncultured Pseudomonadota bacterium | reverse complement strand
GTCACTCCTTGTCGCCTTGCATCTGGCACCTTGCTGATGGCCAGGGATGGCGCTCAACCCATGGCCCAGCAGGGCCAGGGATGGTGCACAACCCATGGCCACCTGACATGGGGCAACCTATTCAGTATTGAATCTATTATTTTTTCATGATAAAAAGGAAAAATTAATAGGGCTTATTATTTTTAAATTTTTCAATACTCTTTAGCAGAATTAAAACAGCAGAAAGGCTCATTTATATGAAATTCCTACCCGCCCAGATTCTTTACTTTACTCGAAGCAGAACAACTAAGCGGAACTTTAAGCTTTTATTTAATTTTACTCTGATATTGACAATAATGGTGCTGATATACAGCGTTTTGTTCCATTATATAATGATTTTTGAAGAAAAAGAATTTAGCTGGATCACAGGCTTTTATTGGACACTTACTGTAATGTCCACGCTTGGTTTCGGTGATATCACCTTTGCAAGTGATTTAGGCAAGGCCTTCACCATGCTTGTACTTTTGTCCGGTGTTCTTTTTCTTCTTGTCATGCTGCCCTTTACCTTTATTCAATTCTTTTATAGCCCATGGCTCGAAGCTCAATCAAGGGCCAAAACCCCTCGGGAATTACCGGAAGGCACAGCAGGACACGTGATATTGACAAGTTTTGATCCAATAACCGTAAACCTTATAGAAAAATTGAACAAGTATGGTTACGAATATGCAATTCTTGCCCCTGATCTGCAGAGAGCCTTAGAACTTTATGATCAAAATTTCAATGTGGTCCGGGGTGATGTGGGTGATCCCGAAACATATAGACTTCTGCGCATAGAAAATGCTGCCATGGTGGTTGCTAACAATGATGATATGACCAACACGAATATCTCCTTTACTGTCAGGGAGATTTCTAAAAAAATACCCGTTGTTACCAATGCAGATGCAGATAATTCCATCGATATTTTACAGCTTGCCGGCAGCACCCATGTTTTTCAGTTTATGAAGATGCTTGGAGAATCCCTGGCTCGAAGAACTCTTGGAATGAGCATGGGGGCAAATATTATCGGCAGATTTGATGAGCTTCTCATTGCTGAAGCGCCTGCAATGAGAACACCGCTTGAGGGAAAAACCCTTATTCAAAGCAATCTGCGGAAAAAAACCGGTGTAACCGTTGTAGGACTCTGGGAAAGAGGCAGGTTTGAAATACCGCAACCAGAAACTCTGATTAACTCCACGACTGTCCTTTTACTTGCAGGCTCGGCTGAGCAGCTTAAAAAATATGACGAGGTCTTCTCTATTTACCATGTGTATAATACCGCTGATGCGCCTGTTCTCATATTGGGCGGCGGCCGTGTCGGCCGTGCAGCAGCAAATATATTAGAAGAGCGGAAAATTGATTATAAGGTTGTGGAAAAGAGTCAAAAATTCATTCAAAATGAGCACTATATTCAAGGCAATGCTGCTGATCTTGAGACATTGCATCAGGCCGGCATAAAGAATGCTTCCTCTGTCATTATCACCACCCATGATGATTCCATGAATATTTATCTTACCATTTATTGCCGCAAGCTCAGGTCTGACATACAGATTATAAGCCGGGCAAATCTGGACGGGAACATATCAAAACTGCACAGTGCTGGAGCAGATCTTGTCATGTCACATGCTTCCATGGGAGCAAATACCATAATTAATCTTCTAAAACCCGATAAAATACTGATGGTTGCAGAAGGATTAAACGTCTTTCGCGCATCAGTGGGCAAATCCCTTGCAGGCAAATCTCTTGCTGAAAGTCAAATCCGGAAGCAAACCGGCTGCAGCGTAATAGCTATTGGTAAAGAAAATAAATTGAATATTAACCCAGAACCCACCATTCTTCTCAGGGAGCATGATGAAATGGTCTTGATTGGGACGAGCGATGCAGAAAAACGTCTTATGGACATCTATCAATAATCATGAAAACAGTCTGATAATCCAGGCAATCAATTTATCCAGGAATGTATGACTTAATTTGTATGCACATAAAAAAATAAATTGATGTCTGTAAGGAATGCTGTATAATCCATCCAACTTAATATTGGGATATCGGTTTTTGAAAAATACTTGTTTCATGGGTATTTTTCATGGCTGAAAAGTAATAGACCAAAACAATGATTAAAAAAATGATTTAAGGAGCTGGAAATGCCAGTAAAACCAAGTGACAGAGAAGAAGAATATTATGCCCGTCAAGAGTTTGAGGAAAAGAAAAAGCGGGAAGAAGAAAAACAAATAAAATTGGAAATTGCGGAAAAACAAAGGCTGAAAGAGTTGCACTTTATGAGATGTCCAAAATGTGGAATGAAGTTGATTGAAATTAACTATCAAGATATTGAAGTAGATAAATGTTCGGGCTGTAGTGGAATTTGGCTTGATGCAGGTGAAATGGAAGCAGTTGCAAAATTAAACCAGAGTGTGCTGAATAAATGGTTTACTACATTTAAAAAATAGAATTAATTACAAAATAGTCATCTGACCAGAGTTCTTCGCTCCAGAGGATTTCCTTTACAGATCTAGTCAAGCAGCCAGGATTCATGGTTGTATAAACTTAACAGAGCTGGATAAAGGATGGTGTTAATCTGCTTGTTTGTTGTCAAAAGAGCGTCCTTACCAAATATAAGCTCGCTTCTGAAAACTTCAGGGGTTATAAAGCGTGTAGGCACATCAATGGTAAGCTTTTCGATTCTATCCAGGATTTTTTTCTTTTGTATGTTGGGGTGCCAGGCCAGATACCATCCCCAGTCCCCGAAACTGGGGACATTCTCATGGAACGGAAGGATATCAAATGCAGCACTTTCCAGGGTTCGTCCGATACAAAGAAAGCTTTCTTTGGCAAGATAGGGTGAGGTTGCCTGGACCACCATCAACCCATGTTGTGACAAATGCTGTTTTACTTTTTTATAAAATTCTCTGGCATAAAGTTTGGTCAACTCTGGTGTGGAAGGATCCGGCATGTCAATAATGATGACATCCCAGTAGCCTGAAACATCGCTCAAAAATTTATCTGCATCAACATTCATCACTTTTACATCGGCAAGCTTGTAGGGTTCTGCTTGTTTTTCAGGTTGTTTTTTTTTATTGGTTTCAAGATAAAGCTGTCTATTGATCCCATGGGTAATTCCATTACCTGAAATAGTTACAAGGCGGGCATCTTTAAAAGCGTCCTGATTAATTCTCTTTAAAACAGGATGGGTCTGAGCAAGGCTGGTCATTTCAGGGTCCAGATCCACCAGAAGCACCTGTTTTACCTCTTTATATTTCAAGACCTCTCTTAAGGCACACCCATCTCCGCCACCGAGAATAAGCACCCTTTCTTTGATAGGGGCAATATTCATGACCGGATGCACCATGGGCTCATGGTACCGTTGTTCGTCAGTACTGCAAAATTGTAGGTTTCCGTTTAAAAAGAGCCTGACTTCATCAAAGGGTTTATAATGGGTAATGGCAATATGCTGGTATTGGGTTGTTTTGCTTAAAATAATGGGGTCATCGTACAGGGGCTGTTCAATTTTTATGTTCCATTGCCGGTTATTGAGATATCCATATGATATGGCACAAAAAGTAAGCACCATGACAGCAGGTACCAGGAATCCTGTTTTTAACAATCCTTTTTTTGAAAAATAAATAAAGGTGACAAAGGCCAGGAAAAAATTGGCTCCTGCAGTGACAAAGGCTGCTTCAGTAATGGGCGTAAATCTTAAAAAGACAAATACAAAAATGAATGAGCCTATGAGACTGCCAAGATAATCAGCGCTCAGGATGTTTCCAAGATTGGTGGATAACTCTTTGCTAAAGTCATTGTTGATCCTGATAATAACGGGAATTTCAAGCCCGATCATGATGCCTATAAAACTGACAAAAAAATAGAGGACCAGAATGTAATGGGAAGTATAACCATAGGATATATAGGTCAGGGTAGGAGAAAACCCTCCCACAAGCGCTAAGCCTGTTTCAACCCAGATAAATGCGTAAATAAGATATTTTTTTGGAATCTGCGCCTGGATCAGGCTGCCAAATCCCATCCAGAACAGCATGAGTCCTATGACCATGGCCCATTGTTCAAAGGAATTGCCAAGTATCATGGAGGCAAGGCTTGCCTGGATATACTCAAGGATAATACCACAGGCACCGCTTGCAAACATACAGGCGCACAGCAGCACTGATGCAAAGCTGAACCGGGTTCTTGTTTTTGTCATGGGATTACATGGAAAAAGCTATGATAATCGCAACCGCATTAATAGCACTTACCACAACGATAAGGGCAGCCACATTCCGGTCTTCCTTGACTTCCGTTGCAATATTGGTTGTGGGCAAAAGAAGCTTGTCAACCACTACCCTGGAAATCAACAGCATAATAATTCCAAAAACTGCATATATGCCAAAACCGGCAAGATCATTGGCCCATCCTGTGAATGGGCCTGAAATGCTTGACCTTAGAATAATCCCCAGAGCCACAAGAATTCCGCCAAGCCCGATACCAGCAGCAAGGTTATTATCTTTTATCTCATTTCTCACATTAAAGGGTGTGATCAGCTCATAAAGAAATCCAAAAACCAGCAGAGCCATTTGACCCAGAATAAAAAAGAGAATGGCACTGGCAATACTCTGGAAAAAATTTCCGCCGGCTCCTGAAATGGATCCGTTAAGAATAAATCCCGTGGCAATATACATCCCTGCTTCAACCATACCCACGGCTGTGTTCCCCACAACTTTACTTCCATCAGGCTGCAAGAATTCTTTGACACATTCTTCATCATTATTTATATTGCTCAACATGATGAAATCATTTATGGACCGGGATGAGAACATAAATCCCGTGATAATAAGCCCGTCAACCAGCAATTGGATCACATCAAGAAAAAAACCTTTTGAAGATCCGCCCATGGCCCCGGACAATGCAATGGCAATCCCGAGATAAAGCCCTGCCCTTCTGAGGCCGACAGCAACATTCCCACCATCAATATGAACATCATCATCAAATTCTTTGGTTCGCCAGTCATCCACTCGTTTAACCAGCCAGATAAAAAATATGCCCACAATGACATAGGTAAATCCTTGACCAAGCCCTGCGAGAGTTACAGCTATATCCATTCTTTCCTCCTTAGAATTGTTCTATTTACCTTTACTTTTCGGGCCACCGCCACGAAGATTGGCCCCGGCACCTCTTACAGAAGGTGCTTGAGATTTGAACCCTCCGCTTTTTGCAAAATTTGTACTCTGAAAACCGGGTGATTGTTTTACAATTGTGCCAGATGTACCATATTGCTGGAACCCATCTTTAGTTTTGCCAAAATAAGGTTGCCTGTTTCTATAATTATTGTTCCAGCCATTCCAGGAATTGTAAGAATAATAGGAAGGCCGAGAATTAAAAAGCATGGAAAAAAGGGCATATTTCCCATACCAGGACCAGAACTGGTTACCTGTATTATCTTTTTTCCATTCCCCGTATTTTGAATTGCCCACATAGGCCATTCCCGGCGGTGCGGCCTGGGTCAGACGGTCCTGTTCAAATACACCATAGGGTTTGACCAGAATGGCCATGCCAAGGTATTCAAGGTTGGCATCATAAAAACTTGCATCAACCTTTTCCCAATCTGTCTCTTTTGTTTCACCGTTTTCTTCCAACATGTATTTATGAAAATAGGTTTCCTTTGAATCTTCAACCCAAAAGGAAGCTGCATTGTGCCCTCTTCCCGGCCATTGTTCTGTGGGATTAATGGACAGTTCTTTCCACAGGCTGCCGATATTGCTTGAAAAACTTGACCCTAAGAAACCGGCAGTAATTGCTGCAATGACGTCTATATTATCAGCCGTCAATGCCTCATATAATTCAGGGCTGACCTGACGTTGGAATGTGGCAAATTTTGGATCATAATAATCCGAATTTTCATTCCAGGATTCCCTTTTTATGGTCACAAAGTATTCTTCTCTCATGTCTTTAAGAATTTTTGTGTAACTGGCATATAGCTGGGCCATTTCTCCAGTTAGCTTTGTTTCAAGGATTTTGGCCTGTTCAAGGCCGGAAGCAAGCGCTTGTGTACTGTCAGCAAAGGCGGCATAGTCAGCTATTGACCCTGCTGAATGCCTGCCAAATTCAGCAGCCACAACACTCAAATGATCCCTGGATTGCCTTTCAAGCTTTGACAGCGGCGCAAATCTGGTGTTTATTTTTTCACTTAAATCCGGAAAATCAGTAATTGCCTTTGACGTGGGACCGGTTTTCATTTTATCTGAAATCCACTGGATTTGCTCGGCCTCTTTTTTTGACCGGGAGTGTAAACTTACTGCATTGTCAATGGCCCCCCTGATTTTTGAAAAACGTGAAACAGGGGTTCGGGCTAACTCTTCGGCATCCTGGAGAATCTTTTTTATCCTTATAATCTGCTGTTTGACCCCCTGGGTAAGTTCGGGTTTGTTTTTGCTGACCAAAGGTTTCAAGTCTTTGTCATAAAGTATTTTTGCTCTGTTAAGCTCATCATGGGCGAGTTGAAACTTTTGAATCCAGTTTTCCTTTAAGGCAAATGCTTCAACATCCTTAAATTCAGATGATTTTGTAAGGCTTAAATATTTATCCTTATGTTTGTCCACCTGGGATTGGCCGGTCTTAATGGCGTTGGGCAGAGATTTGGCTTCATTTTTAAGCTCTTTGGGAAGGCCTGCACCGCATCCGGTCAAAACAACTACCAGGCCTGCAATGGTCAATCCTGCAATGAAGTTCATAAGGAAATGTTTTCTAACCATCCTTAAAGGTCTCCTTTGCTTATGATGTTAATACTATCCGGGTTAACAGGTCTTGAGGTATAAATCTGGTATTCATCCTTGCCTGATCCTGACCATTCCTCAATGGTGAGAAATTTAGTTTGGGCTTCATTTTCAAATTCATACATATAAACTTTTTCTTGCTTTGTCCCCCTATAATAAACAGAGGCCCAGTCATCGTCATACCAGAATTTCTCGCCATTGATCACGACCACGTCTTTGTCATCGGCAATCTGGTCTAGATCATCTTCATCAATGGACTCTCCTGCATCATCTTTTAAATTCCTGAATGAAAATCGTTCAAGGGTCATGGAAACTTCAAGCTCATCATCGAATTCCCACTCAAAATGAATGGTTTGTCCGGTTTCAAGGCAAAGACAGGTCAGCTCATAAATAAAATAACCTTTTTTGCTTTTAAAATCATCAGAGGTCTCTTCATATTTATTTAAATTTTTTACAAAATAGGTGCTACCACTATATTCAAAAAATGAATGAGTGCCGGCATCTTTTATACTCAGCAAAGCCTTTTCCTGCCCGAAAACAAGATGGTTCTTCTTAAGTGTTCGTATGGCGCTTAATCTTTCCTGAAAAGATTTTTGTGTTGCAATATCAAGCATGGAATACCTCCAAATTTAAAACAGGCAGATTTATGTGTTTTGGTTTATGCATTTGCCCGTCTTGCTGTTAATGCATCAGTTCTTGCCCGGAACCGGTCGTTCATTTTCCCCAGAGCATTGGAGCTCTGGGATGCGATATTAATGGTTTCCTGTGAAATCAGGGCATAGGTTTCAAATGCCTGTTCATAAGTTTGGCACGCTTCTTCAAGAGCCTTAATATTTACAGTCATGCTCTGGCTCATTTTTGCACCTTTGATGGCAGCATTGCCAATGACTTTAGCCGTATCTTTCATGGTTTCGGCAGCAGCCTGTTGAACCATATCCAGATGCTGCAGCGTTTCCATCTGCTGTTCCGCTGCAACCCTGACGGCCAGAGCATTTTTAACGGCCGTTGAAAGAATCATGTCTGTTCTCTGGACCAGCCTTCTTACCAGATGGGAGTTTCTCACCATCATCTCTCCGCCAAATCGTGTCTGGAGATTTGAGTTGTCAATGGTCTGGAGATCCACCACAGCCATGGCAAGGTCACTGGTCAGTGTGGTCAGGGCCTCTTTATTTTTCGGGTCCTCAATTATTCCCAGGTGATCCATCAATTTCTGCCAGATGATCTGTCCCAGAAAGATTTGTTCCTGGAGCCTTGGCTGGATCTCTTTTAAGGAGTCACAAATGGTGGACAATTCTGATGCATCAAAGGCCACCTGGTCGGCTTCATTCCTCAAATGGTCACGGATCCCGTCAATGGTGGAATTAACGGTTTCCCTTCGCTCTGCAATAATCCTGAGTATCTCATCTCCTTTGGGCAGACGGCTCACGGTCTTTGTAAACAGGCCGAACATTTTTTTTTGAAAAGGCATCTCGGCTCTTGCCACCATGGTGGGATTCACCTTGTCCAGCTCCATTTTAATGGCCAGAATATTTTTACCCACAGGAGAAGAATCATCAGCAGCAACATTTTTAAGCACATTGCCCATTTTACGGTCATAAAGAGTCACCTGGGCCTGGGTCTCGTCCATAATTTCCTTGCCCAGGCCGAAAACAAAATTGCCAAGCTGCCAGTCAGTGGGATCTGCTTTTATTTTTTCAAGGAATTCATTGGCCTTGGCTTCAATGGCCTGTATATCTTCAACAGCCAGATGTTTGGGTTGCACCGGTTCAAGATTGGAAGGAGCCTGGACCGGGGTTAAGGCACCCTGACCCGACACTTGCACAACTTCAGCAAGGACTGGGGCTTTTGCCTGTTGACCAACACTTTGAAGGTCCTGCGCCATATCACTCATGTTATCCTCCTAAAAAGATTTTTTTTAAATAAATTTTTTTTTTATGAAAATTTGCCGGCAAGGAAATTTGCCATGGTCTTAAATTCTGCTGTCTCATTTTTCTCAACAATATCCCTGGACCGGTTGGAGACCTCATGCAGATTCCCTATGGTTTTTTGAAACATGTCAAACTGATTTTTCCGGCTGTCTTGCGACAAATCAAGGTACTCCTTAACAGTCTTGTAAAGATGGTCCCGACCGATTTTTTTGATTTCATATGTCAGCGACTCCCCGGGATATCGCTCCATCATGGAAGGGGTGATCACCATGAGATCATCAATAATGGCTTCAATTTCCCCGGTCATTTCCATTGAAAGGTCAATATCTTTTCTCAATAAAATATTCAGTTTTAATAAAGAATCCAGAATAGCTTTGTACTCCTGGTCAGGGGATGTCTCAGCCTTAGGGGCAAAAGAAGATGATGCACTCTTTGTTGATGCTGTGCCTTTGGCTTTATTCTTTTTCATATAAATGGCAAAGCCGATAATAGCAATAAAAAAAATTGCTGTTGCAATGATCATTGTCATTGTGTTGCTCCCTGGTTTAAGGTATTCATACCGACAATATTTTCATAAAAAAATAATGCAAAACTTTAATTTTACAAGATTAAAACTTGTAACACTCTATATGGAGTGTCTTGAAAAATCAAGAAAAGAACAAGGTAATAGATAGGAGATAATGAATAAAGACAAGACATCAGGGTTGATAGAAATCAAAAAACCACCTCTTTTTTATGGTTACACCATCATACTGGCTTCATTTTTTATTCAGGCCATTGTCTGGGGAATCAGCAATAGTTTTGGTGTGTTTTTTGCCCCATTAATAAATGAATTCAGCTGGTCAAGAGCGACCATCTCAGGTGCTGCCTCATTGTGTTTCCTGGTGCATGGTTTATCCAGCATGCTCATGGGAAACCTGAACGACAGGCTCGGGCCTAGGCTTATCATGAGTGCCTGTGGCATCTTCCTTGGGATAGGGTTCTTGCTGATGGCAAAAGTTAATTCTGCCTGGCAGCTATACCTGTTCTATGGACTTATTGTCGGTATTGGTCTCGGCGGTATAGATGTTATACCTATGTCAACTATAACCAGATGGTTTAAAAAAAAACGGGGTATGATGGGCGGTATCATCAAGGTCGGTACCGGGGTTGGAATGGTTATCATGCCTTTTTTCATCATATGGCTTTTAAAAACTTATGGGTGGCGCACCTCATTTACGATGTTAGCTGTTATTATCCTAGTATCTGTCATATTTTTTTCCCAGTTTCTAGTGCGAGATCCCATCCGGAAAGCACAATTCATTGACAATGAAAACAACTATACATCGGGGAATTTAAACAAAATTGAAGAAGGATTGACCTTTCACGAAGCCATCCGCACCAGACAATTATGGACGATTTGTGCCATCTATTTTATTATTCTCTTTTGTGTCTACACCATCTTGATACACATTGTTCAGCATGCCATTGATCTTGGCATCCCAGCTGCAGTTGCAGCCGGGGTTCTTGCCACCATTGGCGGGGTGAGTATTTCAGGCAGATTCCTTATGGGTGGAGCCGGAGACAGAATCGGAGAAAAAAAAGCCTTGGTGATCTGCCTCCTGTTTCTATTAACCGCTCTTATTTGGCTGCAGATAGCCAAAACCCTATGGATGTTTTATTTGTTCGCCATAATATACGGGTTTGCCCATGGCGGTTTTTTTTCCCTGGTGTCCCCCTTGATTGCAAAACAGTTCGGGACAAGGACTCATGGTCTTCTTTACGGAATTGTTATTTTTTCCAGCACCATTGGTGGTGCCATTGGTCCTTTTATGGCAGGATATATATTTGATATGACCCATAGCTATAAAGTCGTTTTTCTGATTCTGGTGATCCTGTGCATCATTGTCCTTTCCTTAACAGCATCATTGAAACCTCTCCTCAGGGACTAAAACGTATAAGATGAATTTTATGAAAAGAAATTATTAGTATTTGCCTGATAAATCTAATATGTGATAAATATAAAATCTATATTAAACAATAACATCAAGGATAAAAAGATCCATGGAAACAGATAATAAAAAAGGGCATTTTATTGAATCAATTATTATTAAAGATATAGAAAACAATAAAAACAAGGGAAAGGTTATCACGCGTTTCCCGCCTGAACCCAATGGATATCTTCATATCGGCCATGCAAAATCAATTTGTCTGAATTTCAATATGGCCCATAAATTTAACGGCACCTGTAATTTGAGATTTGATGACTCCAATCCGGCAAAAGAAAAACAAATCTATATTGATTCCATTAAATCCACGGTCAACTGGCTGGGATTTGAATTTGGAACCCCTTTATTTGCATCCGACTATTTTGAAAAGCTCCATGATTTTGCCGTTGAATTGATTAAAAAAGGCAAAGCCTATGTGTGCAGCCTTAGCACAGATGACATCAGAAAATACCGGGGCACTTTAACTGAACCGGGAAAAGACAGTCCTTACAGGGAAAGAACGGTTGAAGAAAACCTGGATCTTTTTGCCCGGATGAAAAGCGGTGAATTTGGTGAAGGCGAGCATACCCTCAGGTCAAAAATCGATATGGCATCCCCAAATATCAACCTTCGCGATCCCATCATCTACCGGGTGAAAAAAGCCTCCCATCACAGGACAGGAGATCAATGGTGCATCTATCCCATGTATGATTTTACCCATTGCCTTTCAGATGCTCTGGAAGGTATTACCCATTCCCTGTGCAGCCTTGAATTTCAAGATCACAGGCCCTTGTATGACTGGACTCTGGATGAACTTGAAACCCCCTGCCATCCCCAGCAGATTGAATTTGCACGATTGAATATCAATTATACTCTTTTGAGTAAAAGAAAACTGCAGAGGCTTGTGGAGGAAGACCATGTGCAGGGCTGGGATGACCCAAGGCTGCCGACTCTGGAAGGCATAAAAAGAAGAGGATATACCCCTGAATCCATCAGAAACTTCTGCGACATTATCGGTGTTTCCAAGAAAGAAAGCCGCATCGATATGACAATTCTGGAAAACTGCCTGAGGGATGACTTGAACGAAAAAGCTCCCAGGGTCATGTGCGTATTAGACCCTCTAAAAATAACCATTGAAAATTATCCCCATGATCTGACAGAGGAACTTGTCGCTAAAAACCATCCCCAGAAAGAAGATATGGGCACAAGAACCATTACCTTTTCCAAAGAGATCTATGTGGAAAAGGATGATTTCATGGAAAATCCACCCAAAAAATTCTTCCGCCTGGGTCCGGGCCGGGAAGTCAGATTGAGATATGCATATCTTATTACCTGCAAAGAGGTTATCAAGGATGAATCTGGAAATGTGACAGAACTGATCTGTACCTATGATCCGGAAACAAGGGGCGGGAATGCGCCTGACGGCAGAAAAGTAAAAGGCACCATTCACTGGGTAAATGCCAATGATTGCATTGATGCAAAAGTGAGACTCTATGACCGCTTGTTTAAAGATGAAAACCCGGAACAGGACAAACAGGATTTTATTGAAAACCTGAATCCTGATTCCCTGAAAGAGCTTGAGTTCTGCAAGCTGGAAAAAAGCCTGATCAATGCTGCGCCTGAAAATGCGTACCAGTTTGAAAGACTGGGATACTTTTGC
>CALGRI010000419.1 GCA_937880875.1 uncultured Pseudomonadota bacterium | reverse complement strand
ACCAGGAACTGGTTCGCTTACAAAAACCCACCAGCATCAACATGACCGGGACTTCAATCAAAACACCCACAACTGTGGCCAATGCTGCTCCTGATGAAAGTCCGAAAATCATCACTGATGTTGCGATAGCAACCTCAAAGTGATTGGAGGCCCCTATCATGGCAGCCGGAGCCGCATCTTCATAATTTAATTTCAATAATTTTGCAGCACCATAACCAAGGATAAAAATAAAAATCGTCTGGATAAAAAGTGGAATAGCGATCCAGACTATTGTTAAAGGGTTGGATGTAATCACTTCCCCTTTGAAGCTGAACAAAAGGACAAGTGTCAGAAGCAGGGCAAAGATAGTAACCGGCGTCAAGACATGCAAAAATTTTTCCTTAAACCAGTCTTCACCCTTTGTTCTAATGATCCAGAATCTGGACAAATAACCGGCAGCAAGGGGAAGTGCAACATAGATGGCAACGGAGAGAAACAATGCCTGCCAGGGAATAGGAAGTTTTCCCACACCTAATAAAAAACCGCCCAGCAATCCATATAAAACAAGCATGGCCAAAGAATTGATGGCCACCATGACAAGGGTCAATCCGTCATTTCCCCTGGAAAGATATCCCCAGACCAGAACCATGGCTGTGCATGGAGCAATCCCAAGGAGGATACAACCGGCAAAATAACTGCGCCACAAAGGGATCTGCAACATCTTCACCCCTTCCTGCAGGACAATGGTCCCTGCCCCATGCTGGGCGCCCACAGACAGATCCAGGCCAAAGGGTATTTTAACCAGATCAATGGCATCCACGCCGATAAAGCTCTTGAATAAAAACCCCAGAAAAAACAGTGAGATGGCATACATGGTAAAAGGTTTTATGCACCAATTGATAAAAAGGGTTAAAAAAACAGGTTTGCCGCTTTTTCCAGCCTTTACAACACTGGCAAAATCAATTTTTACCATAATAGGATACATCATGAAGAACAGACAAATGGCAATGGGAATTGAAACCACAGGAGCGCCGTTAACATTTATAGACATTTTGTCCAGAGTTTTAGCAAGATCCGGGGCTATTTTCCCAAGCAAGATACCACCAACAATGCACAATCCCACCCAGACCGTGAGATAGCGTTCAAAAATACTGGTCATTTTTCGATCATTCACTGCAATATTTTCTTGGTTCATTTTTTATCTCTCCTTTTGCTTTACAGATTGTCTGGCAATCCTTTAATAAATATTTTTATTTCATCCCTGACCTTGCGGTAACAATCAAGTTGTTCTTCCATACTAGCTCCTTGCCTGGCAATTTCTTCTGCCATTTTAGGCGGGTCATCAAAACCTACATGAACTACCTTGCAGCGGGGAGGAAAATACGGGCAGGTCTCATTAGCATGACCACACACTGTTACTACCACATCAAGATCTATATCCTTAAATTCATTAATGTGTTTTGATTTCTGGCCTGAAATATCGATCCCTACTTCAGCCATCACTTTGACAGCAGCGAGGTTCAGGCCGTGAATCTCAACACCTGCCGAATACACCTCAATTGTGTCTTTTTTCAACTTACGTGTCCAACCTTCTGCCATCTGGCTGCGGCAGGAATTTCCTGTACACAAAAATAAGACTTTTAGTTTTTCTTTCATCTGGATATTCCTGTTTATTTATTAGGACGAGATGCCCCACCCCGCTGTTTCCGGCAAAGGTCTTCGCAAGGGATACTCGCAATCTGTTTTAACGCTTTCAGGTCTTTTCCAACTTGATTTGAACCGTCAAGTTTGAGCTTTACCCAGTTAATCACAGGTTCAAGTGAAAGATCTTCCGTATTCAATCGAAAATAAATCCATCGCCCATCTTTTCGATTTTTTAATATGCCTGCATTGACCATGATGCTTAAGTGACGGGAGGCTGTGGCCCCTGTCACCTGTAAAAACTCTGTGATCTGGCAGGCACAAAGCTCTTCATAAGACAATAGCGCACAAAAAATTCTAAGCCTGTTTTTATCAGACAATGCCTTTAGTATTGAAAGAAGACCATCCATAATTCCACCATTTCTATAATTAGCTAAACAACTAATTATATATTTCTAATC
>CALGRI010000418.1 GCA_937880875.1 uncultured Pseudomonadota bacterium | reverse complement strand
ATGGGGACGTCCTGAAAACCAATCTGGTCTTTTCCTTTGCCTGTTACATCTGTATAGGAAATTGTTTTATAGCCAAACAGATTCATGGCAATTTTGTCGAGGCTGTGGCCCCTTACAGACGGATTGAGCAAATAAGAGGCAATCATGGTATCAAAGGCAATCCCTTCCAGGGTTATGCCGAATCTTGACAGGACAATATAGTCATACTTGATGTTTTGCCCGACCTTTTTAATCTCCGGGTTTTCAAGGACAGGCTTGAAAATTCTCAAGATCTCTTCTTTTGCGGGCTGTTCACATTCGTCAAAACCTTTGTGGCCGATGGGGATGTAAAACCCCTGGTTCTCCCTGAAAGAGAAAGAGATGCCCACCAGTTCCGCCTTGGTGGGGTGTTTTGAGGTTGTTTCCGTATCAATGGCAAAAATCTGTTTATTTTCAAGTACATTGGCCAGTTTTTCAAGTTCCCTGGTTGTGGTGATGAGTTTGTATATTTTTTTTGTCTTATCTGCTTTTTGTGCAAATTCTGCGGCAAGGGTTTTGAATTCAAATTCCTGGAATAATTCAAATGCTTTTTTCCTGTCAAAGGCTTGAAGCTTGAAATCTTCGATGGGCTTTTGTACAGGAACAGACATATTAATAGTGGCCAGGTCCCGGCTTAATAATACAATATCTTTGCTGGAGGAAATATTTTCATATAATTTTTTATTGGCTTTAAGACTGTCAAGGTTTTCATAAATATTGTCAATGGAACCAAACCTGGCAATAAGCTTTATGGCAGTTTTGGGTCCGACTCCCTGGACACCGGGGATATTGTCTGACGTGTCTCCGGCAAGCCCGAGAACATCGATAAATTGCCTGGGTTCTATTCCCATATCTATTTTTATTTTGTTCACATCTGTTATTGTGTCTTTCATGGGGTCCCACAGGGTGCATTTTTCAGTAATAAGCTGGATAAAATCTTTGTCCCCCGTTACCATGACCACTTCAAACCCTTGTTCCTGTGCAAGTTTTGAATAGGTTCCCACAAGATCGTCAGCCTCAAATCCCAGTTTTTCAACAATGGGAATATTCAATGCCTTGATGATCCTTTTGATATCAGGAATTTGAGCTGCCAGTTCTTCTGGCATGGGCGGGCGGTTGGCCTTGTATTGATCATAGAGCTTATGCCTGAAGGTGGGCCCTTTAACATCAAACATGACAACAGCATATTCAGGCGTGTTGTCCTTTAGTAATTTTAACAGGATTCTGGTAAAACCAAAGGTGGCATTGGTTGGATGCCCTGTTGAAGTGGAAAGACTTCTGATGGCATGAAATGCACGATACAGAAAAGCACTGCCGTCGATGAGAAATATTTTTTTGGAATCTTCCATATTAAAGCCCTTTTTTGTAATATTGAATAATTATTCCATCCCAGGATATATACTATCTTTTTAATTAAAGGAGAAGTATATATTCTTTATATGGAACAAAAAACCAAAACCAGAAAAGAAAAAAGACGTGGGAAAAACTCAAAACAATGTCATTGCTGCGGGCAAACCTTTATGTTCTGCTGGAATTGCAGGTGCGGGTTTTCCATGTGCCAGGAATGCATGTATGAGAATCTCTGGGGCATGACCTGCAACGGGATTACCTGGGAATGTCCTGATTGTGGTGAACAGAACGGATATGGTAATCAATAGGAATTTCAAATGCTTGCATCCTTGCCGGCTTTTAAAATAAAATATTTATCAGAATTTTATCTATGCAAATCTGTAAAAAGGAGGAGAACATGGCAAAGAAAATCAATGTAGGTACTTTGATATCAGGCGGTGGAACAAACCTTCAGGCTATTATTGATTCATGTCAGAACAATTTAATTGATGCCAATATTCTTTTTACAGGCTCTGATAACCCCGGTGTAAAAGGTCTGGAACGCGCCCAAAAGGCAGATATTGACACCTTTGTGGTGGATTATGCCGGCATCATCAGGTCCTGCAAAAAAAAAATAAATGATGCAGATCTTCCTTCAGACTTTAATTTAGAGGAAATCCTGTTAAAACAGAAGCTGGTTGCAAGCGATGCATCAAAAGAACAACTTGTATTTTTTTTAAAAACCCGGGCCATTGCAGAAAGAAAACTTTTGGATATAATCCTTTCCTATGATATGGATCTTCTGGTTCTAGCCGGATTTATGCGGGTGCTGACACCCTATTTTATTGACAGGATCAACACAAAACCGGGAAAATATAAGATAATGAATATTCATCCTGCACTTCTGCCTTCATTTCCCGGCACGGACGGATATGGAGACACATTTCGTTACGGCTGTAAAATTGGCGGGTGCACGGTTCATTATATTGATTACGGCGAAGACACAGGCCCCATCATCGGGCAGAAAGCTTTTGAAATTGAAGATAATGACACCCTTGATGATATAAAGAAAAAAGGCCTTGTAAAAGAGTGGGAACTTTTTCCCCAATGTATTCAGAAATTTGCTGATTCCCAGAACAAATAATTATTTTATTTTTCCGGGATTAATTA
>CALGRI010000417.1 GCA_937880875.1 uncultured Pseudomonadota bacterium | reverse complement strand
ATTGGGCAATTTCCAGTAATGGATTTTCCTGGATCAGATCTTTGCGGATAAGAAAATTGAAAAACATTTTAACCATTCTACAACCCATATTTTTGGATCGGTTTTGGTAATTAAGGCTGGATCTGAACTCAAGAAAAAACAGCGGCTTAAAAGATGCCCAGGTTGAATTTTTTTCAATCACATATCGATCAAAAATTTTAAGATAGTAAACCATCTTTTCTACTGAATACCCCAACTGTAAACGATATTCGATAAAATCCTCCATTTGTTCAGTCAAAAAGCTGTTAAAGCGTTTCATCAAGGATAATCTCCCGCATAAGATTAACATGGATGCTCAAATACCTGTGGGTTGAGTCGATGGTTTTATGGCCCATCATCTCTTTGATTTCATAAATGGATGCGCCCGATTCTAAAAGATTCTGTGCATATGAATGACGTAGCCAATAGGTAGTTGCCGAAAGATTGTTTTTTTGCATGCAGTCCCGGATATGATAGGTGACATCATTATTTATATTTACAGGTTTATAAGGCGGAACAAGCTGTAAAAAAAGTGTTCGATGTTTGCTTTTCGGCCTCCCCCCAACGATATAAGCGGTGATTGCCTTTATGGTGTCATCTGGAAGCGGAAGATGAGCCGGACTATAATTTTTCCTGGATCGAATGAAGATTTCTTTTTGTCTGAACGAGATATCATCCAGGGTTATCATGCTGATTTCCCTGGGACGCAGCCCCAGATAGTAAACCAGGTGCATTGTCACATAAGTGCGAATATCTTTTGGAACACAAAGGTCAAGACTGCTAAACAATTTTTCGACTTCTTTTGCACGTAAAAATTTTGGTGGTTTTGAACGTGCAAACTCTGGCGGGCTTTTGACTAAAGGGGCAAGATTCTTTTTGATGTATCCATTCCGGTAAAAATATTTTAAAAATTCACGCAGAAAAGATCTATTAATCCTGCATGTCGCCGTGGCATAATTTTTATTATAAAGCGCTAAAAAATGATCGATCTGTTCGATTGATATTTTACAAAGAGCAATATTTGATTTTTGCAAATAGAGATTGAGACCGGATAGTATTTGCCTCATATACTGAACAGAATGCATTCTTCGAACTTGAATGCTATAATAATCCAGGTATTGCTCGAAGAGTTCTGGTATCTTATTGGCAGTTTCTTTCATGATTTCTCCCAAAAGATTGCATGACAAGGTGATGGATAGTTGCCGGGTCATGCTGCTCCATCTGTTTTTGATTGTTAAGCGCAGCTTGTGACGGCAAAGCAGTCTTGTCAGGAAGAGACAATACTTGAAAAAGACTACCGTCAAATGCGATCAGGTCCAGATCAATCAAGGCATTTCTGGCGAGAATATATTCATCAACTAAAATTCCCAGGAGAGTGCAGATTTTATCATAGCTGTAATATGATAATCCATTGCGATCAGACACTATAATCAGAAACAGATACAACAAAAGCTGATGGTGATTGAGGCTTGCCCAAAAACCTTCCCGTAGAAAACGGTGCTCGATAAAAGCAAAGCTGCCTGTAATTTTTCTGATGCGACAAGGTTCGATTGGGTTCTTTCCAATAGACGCACGAAGACTGTAATTAGGCCTTGACCCCATGCTTTTAAGTCCATCACGTTTCATTTTCATGGCATTGCCTCCTTAAAATGTTGGTTAAAGGCAATTTACCCTGTTTTCCAGGGGGGATCAGTCCCTGTTTTGTGTTGGAAATGGATTTTTTTTAATTTTTTTGCCTTGGGGCGGGGACCAAATCCTAAAGGCGGCGGTAAAATGTCCAGATACGGACTGGCAAACATTCGAAGCTGGGGTAATACAAATTCAGTCCCAAGAACTGATCGAAAGGATGAAACAGTGGGTT
>CALGRI010000416.1 GCA_937880875.1 uncultured Pseudomonadota bacterium | reverse complement strand
CCCGATTGCCCTTATTACCTGATTTCCAGGGCAGCACTTTCCATTACATCCCATCTTAAAAAAGGGTTTAGTGATGAAGGTGCTGACATCATAAAGCCGGCCTATCTTGGCGTTCTGCTGGCCCTGTGGGATGAAGACGGGCTTAAGGCCAACGAGCTGGGTAAACGGGCAGGGCTTGAACCATCTACCATGACCGGGCTTTTAGACCGCATGGAAAAAGATGACCTGCTCAGACGGGAACCTGATCCAAACGACAGAAGAGCACACAGGATTTATCTGACCCGGGCCGGTGTTGATGCCAAAACCTTTACAACAAAAATTCTGTCAAATCTCCTTGAAAAAGTGCTTCGCACTATTCCGGAAAATGATATTGAAACCACCAAAAATGTTCTTCGCACCATTCTTTTAAATTGCAGCAGGGAGGATGTAAAATGAATAAAAAAATAGGATTTACCTGTGCCTATACCCCAGTTCCTTTGATCGAAGCCGCAGGATTTTCCGCTTACCGGGTTTTTCCTGAAACAAAAGCCCCTGACCAGGCAGGACACCTGCTTCATGATAATTTATGCCCCCATGTCAAAAAAGTGCTTGACCGGGCCCTTGCAGATGATCTGCCAAAACTTGAAGGGATGGTTTTTATTAATTCCTGTGATACCATGCGCAGGCTGGCCGATGCATGGAAGGAAGCAAGACCTGATGATAAAATCATACTGATAGATCTTCCTTCCGGGACAGACAGATTAAGTCTTGATTTTCTTTCAAAAGAGTATGAGCGCCTTTCCACAACTCTTTTCAAATGGAATAATAAAACCCCTTCCCCAGAAATAATATCAGGCAAAATAAAAGAAAAAATCTCCTTATGGAACCTTGTTGCTGCCTCGGTTAAAAAGATTGAAGAAAAAATGTCGCAAGATTTTTTCCCGGGATATGCTTCCGGACTTCAACAAATCATAAATACGGCAGCCACAGAATCAACAGATCATGCCCTTGCAATGGCGCAAAATAAACTTGAGTCTGAACAACCTGGCAAAGCAGGCCTGTCTCCTGTTTTTGTTTTTGGGAATCTTTTGTTTGACCCAAAGGTGTATGATCTTTTTGAAGACTGGAACATGCATGTGACCGGCACTGATTTCTGCACCTCATCACGGTTTATCACACCTGTTGACACAGGTTTGGACGATAATATCTTCAGATGCCTGGCTATCTCATATCTTAAGCAGACCCCCTGTGCCAGAACCATGGACACGGCAATACCAGGCAGTATTGCACAACGGATTGTTGAACGGGCAAAAGCAAGCAATGCAAAAGGAGTAATCGGGTTCACATTAAAATTCTGTGATCCATATCTTGCCAGGATTCCAATGATAAGAGCAGCCCTTCAAAAAGAATCCATTCCCTTCCTCATGCTGGAAGGGGACTGCACCACAGGCTCCATGGGACAACAACAGACAAGAATCGAAGCGTTTACAGAAATGCTGGAGGTATAATCATGATGTATGAACATTTTGACAATGCTGTAAAAGGAATAAAAGAAAAACTCAACCAGGATCCTGAAGGCATCAATGCCAGGAAAAAATATGTACTTGAACTGTCCAGGCTGGGGAAAAAGCTTTATTCCAAAAACCAAACCATTGCATGGTGCGGTGTAACTGCTCCTTTTGATCTCTTAGGTTCCATGGGGGTCACCTCCTGTTTTGTTGAATTTGTCGGGGCCATGCTCGCTTCCACCCAGACGGCGGGATATTTTTTTGAAGAAGCTGAAGATTCTGGATTTGCAACGGATTCATGTGCCTATCACCGGGCTGTCATGGGTGCAGTTTTAAAAAATGCCATGCCGGAACCTGATTTCATCATAGGAACCAGCAGCCCCTGCACAGCCGGTCTTGCCATTGTGGAAAATTTTGCCCACCAGTATAAAAAAGACTTTTTTGTTTTAAATGTGCCCCAGAATTATACAAAAGATGCCATAAAATTTCTTGCAGCCCAGATTGAAGAAATGACCCTTTTTGTGTCTGCTCATACAAAAAGGCCATTGTCAAAGGAAAAACTTGGTATTGCTCTGGAAAATTTCAACCGGTCAAGCCAGCTTTTAAAAGATATCTATGATCTTGCCAAGACAAAACC
>CALGRI010000415.1 GCA_937880875.1 uncultured Pseudomonadota bacterium | reverse complement strand
ATTTAAAAATCAAAAGATTATAGCCAGATGTTTTTTTGCGAGATAAAAATGAAGCGATATCCATTCTGATATGGTGCGGACTATGTCTATACGTCCACTCCTCAAATGATGGAATTAAAGGCCCGGACTATTATTAACATTCCAAACCATTCCAGGTCACAAAATATCAAAACCGGCAGTCAAGATTAATTATCCAAAGGCAAAGTATTTCGGAACCGAACTTCTTGATGATACAGAAATTAACCTTGAGTGATTAATTGCCAAATTTAGATTAACCGGTAATGCCTTTTGTTATTATATAGTGATAAAAGTTTTGACTCAACAGGAACTATGGGATATTCTTAAAGATACTAAAAGAATACGTCAACAAAATTGTGGCGAAAGATTTTTATGCAAAAGGGAGGATAATGTCATGAAGAGAACAGAACATTTGCTTTCAAGGATAACAATAAATCCAAAAATAATGCTTGGGAAACCAACTATAAGGGGTATGCGAATCACTGTAGAGCAGATACTCAGGGCACTTTCGGCCGGCATATCTGAAAATGAACTGCTTGAAGAGTATCCCGAGCTTGAGAAAAAAGATTTTCAAGCTGTGTTCGCCTATGCAACCGGGTTGGTAGAAGAAGAGCAAGTTTTTCCAGTACAAGTTTCCGCATGAATTCAATAAAAATAAAGTTCCTTATTGATGTAGGTGTTGGCAAAGGAATAGAAAATTATCTCCATGAAGAGGGCTATGATATCAAATCTGTTCGGGACATTGATCCCTGTCTGGAAGATGAGAAAATTATTCGAACCGCCTTTTTAGAGAATCGTATGGTTATAACCATGGATAAGGATTTTGGAGAGTTGGTTTACCATTCTCTAATGGAACATAGTGGGGTTTTGTTACTCAGGCTGGAAGATGCTACCGGTTCTAAGAAATTGAAAGTTTTAAAATTCATCATAGAAAATTATTCTGATCGTATCAAAAACTGTTTTTGTGTTTTCCAGAATGATAAATTCAGAATTAGAAAAATAAATCGTTAAAAAATATCAATGCTTATGAAATGGCAAACATAATTCATAAGATCTTCAAACTCAAGTATTATTATCCTATTCATGACCTCGACCCGGCCTTCAAATGTCAAAGATATCAGTTGTAACTTTGAGCATTCTGGAAAAAATATTTTTGTTTTTCGACTGGAAAATTTCTTTAGCAAGGGTGCGGACTATTTATGTTGGGTAAGAGCCTTTATTTAAAAGGCATTGACTTGATTTAGAACTGCTCATGGATGCCTGGAATCTGTCAGCGACAATATGTATTCAAAGTCTGGGTTTAAAAAAGGTCTGGATAGTGCATAGGTGATGCAATTATGGATCGCTTTGTGCTGTGGGGATTAGTCTTCTGGTACGCCTGTTGCCATATAGTTTAGATTACAAAACATAAATGCAGTTTTTATAAAAGAAATAGTTAAGGAGGTTCTAATGGCAGCAAAATTACCTGATCAGGCTCAGATCATTATTATTGGCGGTGGTATCGTCGGATGCAGCACAGCCTATCATTTGACCAAGATGGGATTTAAAGATGTCCTTTTGCTGGAACGTAAAGAGCTGGGTTGTGGTACAACCTTTGCTGCAGCAGGTCTGCTTGCACAATTGCGTCAGAATCAAGAGATGACAAACCTTGCAAAATATGCATCTGAACTTTATTCAAAGCTTGGCAAGAGACTGGCACGGGCAGAGCCATGTTTTTTTTGAAATTCAATGGCCTTGGAAAAAAAATCAGTCCCCATTAGTGTGGGTTCTCCGCCCTGCCAGCAGATCGAATATGAGCCTTGCTGTGTTCCAATATATGTTTTTATCAAGCGCTCAAGTACTGAATCAGACATCCTGTGTTGTTTTGTTTCAGGGTAAAGATTTTTTTTTGGCAGGTAAAAACAATATTCACAGGCAAGATTGCAATCTGCAGATGTAGGTTTTACAAGTAAGCTAAAGGGGTGCATTAAAAATTTCCTCTTAGAATCTATGAATTTTCTTTAACACGCTTCACATACTTTTCAAGATCCATACTAACGGCCAAATGCTGATCTTTTTTGATCCCCCCTATTTTAAAAAGATGGCAGCCCATTACATGAAGCCAGAAATCCTTTCCTGGTTCTCTTCAATTTTTTGTATTATATCGTTTAATATCGAAAATCGGCTTCAATATATGTCCCTGGTGGATACAAACTGACCGATAGCTTCTTTCAGCTCCTTTATACTGTATGGCTTAAGAAGTTTACCATCAAATCCGTATTTTTCAAAGTCTAATATGGCCGGAATGCCTGGAGATCCAGTGATAACAATGGCTTTTTCGTCATAACCAATTTTGCGCAGTTCCTTTAACGTTTCAATCCCGCCAATACCACCTATTATATTCTGATCCAGGAGTATCAAGTCAATATTTACATTGTTTTGAACGGCATCTAAATATTTGACTCTGATAGATCATTCAGCTGAAAATCTGAAAGTGGAATGCTTACAATGACTGTTGTTCCCTGGTCAATCATTGATTCGATACGAATATTTCCCCCATGCTTTTTGATGATAGACTCTGAAACTGCAAGTCCCAATCCCGAACCTTTCTGGGTTCCCATCTCCTTGGTTGTAAAATATGGATCAAAAATAAGGCTCACATCAGATTTTAAGATTCCTTTGCCCGTGTCCTTGAAGGAGATTTTGAGACATTCTGGTCTTTTTTGCTCTTCATGAACAAGGGATTCAATGCCTGCATTAATTTCCAGTTGCCCCCTGCCGGTCATTGCATCCAGGCCATTTTGGATGATGTTTTCAAAGGCAATCATCAAGTAATTCGGATCAACCTCTATCCGGGGAATTCTGTCCTGGATATTAAGGGAAATAGTGACTTTGTTTTTATTTTCAACCTTTTCAGTGACAGCGCGCAGAATATCCTCAATGGGATGGGCGCTTTTTTTAAACATAACCCCTTTGGATAAGGTTATAAATTGATGTGTTAAGGTTCTTGCCTGCTCACAGGCTTTTTCAGCCTCTTCAATAAATTCCTGCTGCAGCGCATCTGTTATGTCTTCCCTCAAAAGTGAAATATTTCCCCAGATGATGGCCAAAAGGTTGTTGTAATCATGTGCAATGCCGCCGGACAATATGCTGAATGCTTCAGCCTTATGAGCATTTAAACTTTCAATTTCCTTTTTTTTGATTTCTGTGATGTCCCTTACAATATGCACATACAATTCATTGCTATTCTCGCTCTTAATGGGGTACACTGAAATCATTATCCATCGGCCATCTTCAAGTTGAATTTCCATATTTTCACGCTGTTTGCTTTTGATAGCGCGTTTTAAGGGACAGTCAGAGATGGGACATTCCATTCCGTGTACAAGCTGGTAGCAGCTTTTGCCAATAACTTGGTCTGCTGGTAAATTGATAAAATTTTTACAGGCTTTGTTGGACCTGATGATCTTGTTATTCCGGTCAATGATAGACACCCAGTCCCAGACAGCGTCAAAGGTTTCTTCCCATTGATTTTTAGCATTTGCCAATGCCCTTTCATACTCTTTTTGTCTGGTAATGTCTGTCACTATCCCAAGAATCGCTCTTTCCCCCTTATACTCAATCAGTTTGGTATTGATTACCGTATCAATCAGGCTGCCATCCTTTTTGATGAGGGTATACTCGAGCGGTTGGGCTTCTATATTTTTTATATGATTGCTGAAGGATAATTCTGCTCGTCTTTTAGATTCCGATACCATCAAAGACAAAAAGTTAAATTCGGGTGATAAAAATTCATCCCTGTCATGACCCATCATTTCCATGCATCGGTCATTGATATAAACAACCCGGCCTTTTTGATTGATAAAAATCATGTTTGGGGATTTCTCGGCGACAGTTCTGAATCGGATTTCGCTTTCCTTAAGGGCATTTGCCGCGATTTTCCTTTCAGATATTTTTTGCTGAAGATCGCTATTCGACTTTGACAATTCAATAGTTCGCTCTTTGATCATTTTTTCCAGGTTAGCCTGGTACTCTATCAGTTCTATCTCTGCTTGATTTTTTTTTCTTAGCTCCGCTTCAAGCTGCAGACTTAAATCACGCATTCGCCCTATAATTATAACTATTACAAATAAAAACAGGGGCCCAATGGCCCCTCCGCTGAATTTTTCCCCTGAAACCTGATAAAAAACAATCATTGCCAGTGTCGATAATAAAGCGATGGCAACCCCGCCCTTTAATCCCCAAAATAAAACAACCGGTAGAATAAAGATGAACATAAAAAGTCGTGAAAAATCGCCCAGTTGCTCAAACATCCATGGGAATGATATGGCATAGACACTTACCAAGATAATAACAATCAGCCACTTGTAAAAAGGGCTTAGTTTTGCCGGCACTGTCCATAAACTGGATTTTGAATTTGATTTTGACACAAATCCTCCTGAATTGTTTTAAAGTGGACCTAACAGGCTCAATTTTGTTTAGGATGAGAATTAACTTGCGATTTTTAACAAACCATAGCAATTTCGTCAATAGATAAAAAATCCTATTTTTTTAGGAATTTATCTGATCGATTTTATCCTGACCTATTCAAAAGGAGATCTTAACATTTTACTATAGGTTTCTTTAATAATTTCAAGTCCGCCTTTGATATTAATTTCAAGTGTTTTTTTTACTTTTTCAGGATCGTGGCTTTTAAGCGCATCAAGTATTGCTCCGTGTTCCTCGTTAAATTTAATGCAATGCTTTTTTTCCCATCTGTAAATATTCAACACGCTCTCCACGGATTGGATCAATGCCTGAGCAATATTGCAAAGGTGGGGCAGATTTGATGCTTCATAAATAAGACAATGAAACTGCCTGTC
>CALGRI010000414.1 GCA_937880875.1 uncultured Pseudomonadota bacterium | reverse complement strand
TAAGAGGACAGATAAGAAATAACACCAGGGTCAAAGATCAACTTAAAATCGGAGATATTGATCCCAGGGGAAAAATCGAATATTGCACAACCATCTCGGAAAAAGCCCGAGCCATTGGGGGAAGTGTGCTGGAAGCTATTTTAAAAAAATACAATCAATGACAGATTAAGATTTAATCATGAGTTATCTGAGTAGCACTGGTGCTGAAAACAGGATCTTAAACCAAATAATTAAAATAGGTAAATAAAATAAATAAATATAGACTATAGGAGCAAAAATATGCGGGTATTAATAATAGGTGGGGTCGGCGGTATGGGTCAGGGTGTGGCAAGAGATCTGATAAAACAGGAACAGGTTACAGATGTTATTTTAGCAGATCTGTATCCAGACCCGGAAAGGCTGTCAACAAAATTACGCGAAAATAAAAAAACAAGCCTCATTAAAATGGATGTCAATGACCATGACGTCATGGTCAAGGCATTCAAGGACGTCAATGTGGTCATCAACACGGCTGGGCCATTTTATAAGACTGCTGTGCCCGTGGCCAGAGCAGCTGTTGAGGCCAAAGTAAATTACATTGATATCTGTGACGATTATGAGGGAACCCAGATCCTGTTTAACTCTGACATTGATAAAATGGCAAAAGAAGCTGGTATCACTGTTCTCACAGGCATGGGCTCTGATCCCGGTACCAACAATATTCTGGTTAAATGGTATGCAGACCGCCTGGACAAGGTTGATGAAATTTATCTTTACTGGGTGGTCAGTATTGCCGAACTTGCAGGAGCAGCCTGGGACCACAGTCTTCATATGACCCTGGGAAAAATCCCCCAATATATTAATGGAGAACTGATTTATGTGGAAGGCGGGACCGAAGAAGTGGCAGAGCAATTTCTTGAACCCCTTGGTACCTGCCACGTCCGCTACGTGGGTCATCCCCAGCCTTTGACGCTGCCCAGATACATCAAAGGGGTTAAAAATGTTATCATCAAAGGGGCCCTTATCCCCCTATGGGTGGACGAACTGATACAAGAACAAAAAAACACAGGTCTTTTAGACACAAAACCCATTGATATCAAGGGAACCCAGGTCACCCCCTATGATCTTGCTTTAAAACTCTGGGAGACCATTCCTGAGGGAAGGGATAACGGGCCCCAGTCTTCCGGTCTTAAAGTAATTGTCAAAGGAGAAAGAGATGGTAAAAAAATTACCTACACGGCTGACATGGTGGGCAGGATGGCACCTGGGACAGGACTTCCCGCCTCTATTGCATCGCTTATGATGGATGCAGGTGATGTGACAGTCAAAGGTGTTGTGGCCCCGGAAGGGTGTATTGACCCGGATAAATTCCTTGGCATATTCCTAAAAAGAGGGGCAAGGATCCATCAAACAGAAAAAATTGATTCCATGTTTGAAGTTAAAGAATAAATCAGGAGGCCTTCCATGAAAGAGACAGAAAAACTAAATATCACCAAAAGCCGGGAATTATTTGAAGAGGCACTAACACTTATCCCTGGAGGGGTCCTGGGTGCCAGAAAGCCAGGCGATTTTATTGATGGGGAATACCCTATTTTTCTTGATACGGGGAAGGGCTGCCGTTTGACTGATGTTGACGGCAATGAATTTATTGATTTTCTCTGCGGTTACGGCCCCATCATCCTTGGTTACTGTGAAGAAGAAGTGGATGAAGCCGTCTACAAACAGATAAAAGACAAAGGTTTTTGTTTCACCCTGACCCAGAAATTTCAAAACAAACTTGCCAAAAAATTGACCCAGATTGTACCCTCTGCTGAGATGAGCATTTTCCTGAAAACAGGTTCTGATGCCACCACGGCCAGCATCCGTATTGCCCGGGCCCACACA
>CALGRI010000413.1 GCA_937880875.1 uncultured Pseudomonadota bacterium | reverse complement strand
CCCGGGCAGCGCACAGGGTTAAACGCCGGATCACCGGGTTTATCGCAAACCGGCTTCGATATTCGGTAAACTGAGGACAATGGACGGTTGGGTGAGAAACCGATTGCGCTATTGTATATGGCATCATTGGAAGAAACCCCGCAGACGGGCCAAGAATCTGATCCGGCTAGGGATTCCCAATGAAATGGCCTGGCAGTGGGCGTACAGCCGGATGGGAGGCTGGGCTGTTTCATGCAGCCCGATTCTCATTACGACGATTACCCTCGGTCGCTTGAAAAGCAGGGGCTACGTCTCTTTTCTGGAATACTATCTTGATAAACGTTGATGGTGTTTGAACCGCCCGGTACGTGACCCGGGAGTTTATCCTGAGCTTGTCGAAGGATCGTGTGGTGTGAGAGGTGTACCGGTGGGCTGTATGGCTCACCGGCCACCTACTCGATTACCAACCGATTTTTCATTTTAGTCATAATGAAACCTGCATTTGGCTATATGAATTTCATCGTTTTTAACCCGATAAATCAACCGGTGTTCACTATCAATTCGACGTGACCAATATCCTTTATATTTATATTTTAGTGGTTCTGGTTTTCCAAGGCCTTCAAATGGCTGTCTGGCGATATCTTTAAACAGCTCATTTATTTTTTTCAGGATCTTTTTATTGGTTTTCTGCCAATAGATGTAATCCTCCCATGATTCATCAACGAAAACTAATTTCATGATTCAATCAGGTTTTTTTGAAATGATTGCCCTTTGGAAAGCTTATCAATGGCTGAATCTAACCTTTGTTCATTAACCCGGGATGATAATTCATGTTGGGTAGCCGTCAACGAATTATATTCGTCCAATGAAATAATGACAACCCCGGTATCTTTTCCCCGGTTAATTATCAATGTTTCAAAGTTCTTCGTTACTCGATCCAGATACTGTTTGATATCCTTTCTAAAATCTGAAATTGTTGCTGTTAACATTTTATTTCTTTTTGGCGTACGGTATAGTGTACAAATATAAGTACAATTAAGCGAATTTCAAAGACTTTTCACATATTTTCTAAAAATTGGTTGGTAACGGCCTGCCAGCAGCTGCCGGGCTGGATTTGCCTGGTATTCCGCTAGTATTCGTTTTTCATTTTAAAGATGGTAAATTGCCAGCTTTGAATCATTCGCTCAACCTGATCGGCTGCTGGTTTGTTATGCCTCGAAAATATCTTTACTTAACTCCAGACAACCAACTTCACTGTAATCTGGGTTTTCTATAAATTCTCGAATAAGGTTTTGGTTTTCACGCAAAATATTTATCAAATTATCCGTTGATGAGTTGCCGAATCTTAACCAGATCACTTTTGGTGGGATCCCTAATAACAGGGTGAGGTCGAAAAAATCAGAATCGAAAGTAACGATAGTATATCCCTCATTCTTTGCGTATTCCCAGATTTGACGGTCGGTAGAATTCTCAAGATGAAGTTCGCACACTTGTTTTGCCTCGGGAAAAACATTCTTTAATCCCTTAACTGCTCTGAAGGAGATATTTTGATCAAAAAGGAGTTTCATTAAGCCACACGAAGTTTATGTTCTTTATCGGCAGCAAAAGCAAGACATGCTTTGATATCTTCTAATTTCAACTCTGGATAGTCTTTAACTATTTGATCGTTACTCATTCCAGATGCTAACCAGCTTAGGATGTCATAAACTGAAATCCTGGTTCCTTTTACACAAGGCCGGCCAAATCTAATGTTTGGATTTATTATTATTCTGTCAGTATAGCGGATCATATGATAAAGTTTTATCAAATATACGAAAAACTTGGATGCTTGACAATATGGCTAATATTTTTGAGGCATAACGGTCGGCTTGCAGCCGACGTGCAGGGATTACTTGGTGAAATATTTGTATTCGTTTCTTCATGAATAAATCTCTATTCCGTTTACTTTGAATCACTTAGCCTGCATGGTTTCGGCTGCAAGCTTGTGTGTGCCCTGCATGAGCATGCAGCGCACACCCTCCGCAGGCTCGATAAAAAGTTTAAAAATACAAATTTATCTGAGACTGATACGAAGGGTGTGAAATTTTCCAGAGGGTGGAAGTCCCTTACGGGCGGGGGTGACGCCCCGAACCGTTAGCAAGCCGCAAGGGTGCAGGCCGTGAGGCCTGATCTGAAGGAAGCGGGACTGCAAAGACCGGTACTGAAGAACATGAACCGGATAGGAGGCATTACAGAACGGATGAGACATCACAGCCTGTCGACGTCCCAAGGCAAGAAGCAGCAGATTCTGTAATGTAGATCCGGCAGGAATTGGTCAAAGGAAGATGCTCTTACCAGGGGAGATCCCGGGCAACCGGGAAGTCAGCCGAGGACATAGTAACTCCGGAAACGAGCCGTAACAGATCTACGGATGGTCTCACGGAAAGAGCGAAGGTCTGAACAAACACCGCAGCGGAATCTGAATGACCGTGCATACCGGCGCTAAACGAGGGTACTCAGGCCGGGAGCAACATCACCGGAAACTGCTGCACAACAGTAAACAAGATGGACTTGTTAACCAGAATTCTAAGCAAAGAGAACCTGAGAGCGGCCTATGAACAAGTAGTCCGTAACAAAGGATCAGCTGGTGTTGACGGCATCAGGATTGATGACCTGAAACCCTTTCTGCAGGATCACTGGGACAGATTGAAGGACGCACTGGAAGCCGGGATATACCAACCCAATGCAGTACTGGGAGTAAAGATTCCCAAGCGCAATGGGGGAGAACGGCTGCTGGGAATTCCTACGACCTTCGACCGGATGATCCAGCAGGCGATCCATCAGGAATTAAGTCCGTTGTTTGACCCGGAGTTCTCGGAATACAGTTATGGGTTTACTCACAAATATTTTTATTTCATTGGTGTTCGTGAGCTCGCTTCGCTCGGTTCGACCGGGTAAAAGTGCCACACAGGCGATTAAACAAGCCCTGAGTTACATTAATCTGGGACACCGGTACATCGTGGACATTGACCTGAAGAATTTCTTCGACGAAGTGAACCACGACCACCTGATGAACCTGATTAAACGGAAAGTCGGGGATCCATTGGTTCTACGTTTGATCTGGCGATACTTGCGCAGTCCGCTGGAGATTGACGGAAAATTGCAGAATCGAAGAAAAGGCGTACCACAGGGAGGTCCGTTAAGCCCGTTACTGTCCAATATCGTTTTAAACGAATTGGATCAGGAATTGGAAGAACGGGGTCTCCGATTTGTCCGTTACGCCGACGACTTCAGCGTATTCGTCAAAACGCCCCGGGCAGCGCACAGGGTTAAACGCCGGATCACCGGGTTTATCGCAAACCGGCTCCACTTACTGGTAAACGAGAAGAAAAGCGCAATTCGCCGGCCACTCCAATATGAGTATCTTGGATTTGCGTTTGAATCAAGTTACCAGAGAGGAGTCAGAGGCCAGTACCAATTGGTGGTATCAGAATCCAGTTGGGAAGAGTTGAAGTACAAAATCACACAAATTACCCGGAAAACGATTCCGGCGAGTTTCGACGAACGCATCGCACGGTTAAACTTGCTCATGCGTGGGTGGTTGAACTACTTCAAACCGGCCTCGATCTTCGGTAAACTGAAAACGATGGATGGCTGGGTGAGAAACCGGCTACGTTATTGCATTTGGCATCATTGGAAGAAGCCTCGTAGACGGGCAAAGAATCTGACCCGTCTGGGGGTTCCCAATGATATGGCCTGGCAATGGGCGTACAGCAGAATGGGAGGCTGGGCTGTCTCGTGCAGTCCGATTCTCGTCACGACTATCACTCTCGACCGCTTGAAACGCAGAGGCTATGTCTCTTTTCTGGAATACTATCTTGATAAACGTTGATGGTGTTTGAACCGCCGTATTCGTGACCCGAACGTACGGTGGTGTGAGAGGTGTACCGGTGGGCTTTTCTGCTCACCGGCCGCCTACTCGATTATGCACCGGGCGGTTCTTGGCTGCAAGCCCCTCTTCGGGCTTGCAGAATAGA
>CALGRI010000412.1 GCA_937880875.1 uncultured Pseudomonadota bacterium | reverse complement strand
CAGGATTTTGCAGCAACGCAGTAGATGGGTGAGTTTTCGTTCAAACACTATTTAGGCCCCAAAAGCATGGTAATAACACGACCCTCATATTTGGGCTGCTGTTCAACCTGGGCAAACGCTTCAGTCATGGTAACAATTTTTTGCAGAATCGTATTGGCCTGTTCCTTGAGTATAACTTCCCTTCCTCTGAAAAACAGCGTAACCTTAACTTTATCATTTTTACTGAGAAACTTCTCAATATGCTTGACCTTTGTTGCAAGGTCATGGTCATCCGTCTTTGGCCTGACCTTTATTTCTTTAATCTGAGTCGTTTTCTGCTTACGTTTAGCCTCCTGCTTTTTTTTGGTCAGCTCGTACTTAAATTTTCCAAAATCCATTATCTTGCAAACAGGTGGGTCTGCATCCGGTGAAACCTCGACCAAATCGAGCGTTTCTTCCCCTGCAATTCTTAATGCCTCTTCAATGGGCATAATTCCTATCTGCGAACCATCAGAGCCCACAACCCTAACCTGGCTGGCCCTGATTCCCTTATTCACACTTGTCTGATCCTGTCTTCCCCGCTTAGATATCCTACACCTCCTGCAACTACATGATTCTATATTAATCCTTGATAGAACAAGTATAACCCAGCGATTATAATGGCTTGCATAGAAAAATGCAAGCATTATTTATTTTGAATTCTTCTCTCTTTTCTGATCAAAGGTATATTCTTCCAAATAACTGTTTTTCCAATACAAGTTATCCTCTTTATGAAAAAAATCATAAAAAAAATCAAGACTTTTCTGTCGCAACACCCCAGAAATAACCTCTATTGAGCACTGCTGATATAAGGGTGGTAACTTTTTCAAATCACATTTCGTTCCTCCCCCCATGGGATCTTCATAGGCATATACTATTTTTTTTATGCCGGACAGAATAATAGCGCTAAAACACATCAGACAGGGTTCCATGGTACAAAAGAGGATTGATTTTTCAGGGCAAAACTCAATATTACTTTTTTCAAGATGCTTTAACGCCCTTATCTCAGCATGATCAATCTCACTGAAAAAAGCTTTGTTTTGAGTTGTTCCCAGCCTTGCACCGCTTGCAATCACTTTTTCCCCCTGCACAATCACACAGCCCACTGGGAATTCCCCTTGGTCAAATGCTTTTTTGGCCTGTTCCAATGCAAAGCCCATGTAATATTCATAATCCAATTGAAATCACCTCTCCCAAATGAAAAAACCCTTTACAAACCATGTTTCCTATGACCAAATAGAACCCATTGAGATTCAACCTGCTTTTTGTATAACAGATGTAGTGTATTAAATTTTAATAATTATTCAATAATTATTTATGGAAACAAAAAAGAAAATATATATACAAAAAAAAAGTTCGGATAAAAACCTTTGTATCCGGGAACAATTTCAGATTAGAGAAAAAAATTTTCTTTCAACATACGGCACCTTAAGTTCCACTGCAAAAAGACGGGGCAACGAAGAAACCACATGTAATATCAGAACACCTTTCCAACTTGACAGGGACAGGATAGTTTATTCAAATGCCTTTAGACGATTGAAACACAAAACCCAGGTTTTCCTCTCCCCCCTGGGAGACCATTATCGTACCCGCCTTACCCATACTCTTGAAGTGGCCCAAATTTCAAGAAATATTGCCAGGGCCATGCATCTGAATGAAGATCTTGCCGAAGCCATTGCATTGGGCCACGATCTGGGCCACACACCATTTGGTCATGGCGGTGAAACTGCCTTGATCGAGGTTCATTCTCCCCATTTTTCCCACGCCGACCAAAGTTTGAGAGTGGTGGATTCCCTTGAGAACAGAGGGGAGGGCCTTAACTTGACCCGGGAAGTCAGGGATGGTATTCTCAAACACTCCAAAGGATTTGGCAATATTTTCCCGGCAACTCTTGGTGAGACCGCTAGCACAGTCGAAGGAAGACTCGTCCGGGTGGCGGATATCATCGCCTATTTAAACCATGACCTTGATGATGCATTAAGAGGCAAGGTTATCTTAGCAACAGAGGTTCCAGACATTTGCATTAAAAAACTAGGGGAAACACACGCCCAGAGAGTCAGCATCATGATTGAACAATTGGTGTATAACAGTGGGCCTCATAATGATAAATTCCTCCTCGATATGGGCCAGGATACTTTCCATGCCATGATAATATTAAGAAAATTCCTATATGATAAAGTGTATCGTTCACCCGCAGTTCACAACGAATTTTTAAAGGCAAAAAAGATGATCATAAGTCTTTATAATTATTTTATAAAAGAGCCGGACCACCTGCAGACGGAGTTGGAAAAAATGGAAATGGCCCCATGGGATTCTTCAAAAAATGCTCTTAAACGGTCTGTTTGTGATTTGATTGCCAGCATGACAGACCGGTATGCTTTAGGGCTTTATTCCAAAATTTTCCTTCCCAAACCTTTGGTCTGATTTTCTCCCATGACAGACACCCATTTTAAAGCACTTAAAACCCTTTACAATAATATGGATAAAACCTGGGACAAGATTGCCGCCGGCTATAATTTTATTTGCAACGGGTGTAAAGACAATTGCTGTACCTCTTTGTTTTTCCACCATACCTATATTGAAAAAGACTATTTGTGCCACGGCTTTAATAAACTTGATCAGTACCGGAAAAAAACCATACTGACCCGGGCAGATATCTATGTTAAAAAGACTTTTTCTGAAAACTTAAAAACAACGGCTTTAAAAATTATCTGCCCGGTAAATGAAAATGGCCAATGCCTTTTATATTCCTTTAGGCCAATGATTTGCAGACTTCACGGGCTGCCCCATGAACTCTGCAAGCCCGGAGCTGAACCCATCAAAGGCCCTGGTTGTGATGCAGGGTTATTTGATGAAAAACCATATATCAAATTTGACAGGACACCATTTTATAAACAAATGGCACAAATAGAGATGAAATTTCGACAGGACTTCAATAAAACCGATAAAATAAAAGAAGCCATTGCACAAATGCTGATTT
>CALGRI010000411.1 GCA_937880875.1 uncultured Pseudomonadota bacterium | reverse complement strand
AATAGATATGAACGCAGGTGTAAAGATTAATCTCGAATCGTGGTTGGACAAACTCAATGAATGAAAGCCAGAAGAAAATATTGAAACGTCTGCATATCCGGACATGAAGACACTCTTGATATCCGGGTAACTGCTTTAAATGTCAGCAGATTGTTGTAATAGAAGGTCTTTCTTTTTTTGCTTCTGCTCATACATCAGTTTATCCGCACGAGCTATGAGATCGTCAGAGCTATGAGATCGTCAATGGAACAGGAATTTTCAGGATCATAATAAGTGCAACCCATGCTGATTGACATACTATATTTCCGGTTTTCCTGATTGTTACAAATGTCGATCCGTTCCTGCAGCCTGGCAGTAAAGACTTCAGGAATTGTTTCCTTTATACTAATGGCAAGAACGGCATATTCGTCCCCACCTAAACGGGCAATTATGTCTGAGGTTCTGAAGGTCTCCTTTAACATGTTCGCTGCTTCAATGAGGGCTTTATCTCCTTCCTCATGACCCAGCGTATCGTTAATCCATTTCAACCCGTCCAGATCAGCAAAAAAGAGCAGCATTCCATTCTTATTCCTTTCTGATAACTTTAACTGTTGTCCCGCAAGAGACAAAAAGCCCCTTCTGTTATGCAGGCCTGTAAGCTGATCGGTTATCGAAAGGGCAATGATTTCTGCCTCCATCCTTTTGCGTTCCGTGATGTCGCGGGCCACTGCCTGAAAGCCTACAACACGACCATCTTCCACGAGCAACTGGGTATTTTGTCCAAGCCAGATCTCATGTCCGTCTTTTGCGATAATAAGATATTCGAAATAGGTATTGGGGATCATCTTTACAAACTGACGACCGAAGAATTTGAAGGTCTCTTCACCCATTTTCGGACTTATCAATGCCGGATAATGTGTCCCAATAAGCTCTTCTTCTTTGTATCCAGTAATACGGAGTCCCGCCGGATTTATAAAGATGAAGTGTCCGCTGTCGTCCGCCCTGAAGACGATATCACTCGCATTTTCAACAAATGACCGGAATCGTTCTTCGCTCTCTCGCAGAGCTTCCTCCGTCTTTTTGCGCTCGGTAATATCGGTGAATATAACAGCGAACTGGCCGCGATGCGGGCTATAAGCCAGACATTCATAAAACCGGCCCAATTCATGGGAATAGTTATCAAAGCGCAGCGGATTGCCGGTCATGGCGACACCCCCATAGTTTTCAATCCAGGAATGTTCAGTATTCGGCAGGACATTGAGTACCGTTCGGCCTATCAATTCTTGGGCTTTAAGGCCGGTAAGTTGCTCAAAAGCTGGATTTACTTCCAAAAATCGGTAATCGCAGGGATGTCCCTCATCGTTCAGGATTATCTCATGCAACGCAAAACCGGATGTGATGTTTTGGAAAAGCATACGGAATCGTATTTCGCTTTCACGCACTTTTTCAGACAATATGGATATCTGAAAATTAATTATGAGAGGCACCAATATAATGGTTAACATAAATATTGTTATAATCACCCCAACCGCTTTGTAAAATAAAACTCTTTCCATTGTTGTCATTAGTACAATCGACCATCCTTCGGAATTGATGACCTTGCGTGAAGCAAGATGATTTTTCCCGTCAAATGTAATCTCCGTCCCGTCCGCAACTTCCCGTGTAAGAACAGCCTCGAATTCTTTTGTGCCGAACTGTTTCGATTTAAGCAGAGCAAGCTGTATCTCCCGGCTTACCGGCCAAAGGCTCTTAAAGTTCATTTCTTTGTTTGAGGATAGAAAGATAATGCCGTTTGGATCGACAACAAAACAGTTCGGATATTTGACCAAATGAGCTTCTTCCGAATCAACATCTTCCTTGATTACGGCAACACCAATTATTTGACCTTTGCTGTCTTTGACGGGGTAACTTGCATAGTATCCTCTCTTAAAAGAAGTGGCTCCGAGAGCAAAATACCGGCCCAGAGTTCCTTTTATCGCCTGTATAAAGTAGGGGCGGAATTGGTAGGATTTGCCGACGAAGCTGTCTGAAGCATTACGGTTGGAGGAAGCGATGGTTATTCCATGGCTGTCCATGAGGTAACTGACTGAGCTCTCGATACTCGCATTATATCTGTCCAGAATCGAGTTGGCATTCGCTATATCTTGTTCTTTTCGGGAAACAAGTGCAGGTGCAATCCAGGGAGATCCTGACAGCGTCTTAACGTTTCTTTCAATTTTTTCAAATTCGGAGGTTAAATGGTCGAAATGAGAGGATACTATGTTATTGTTATATTCGAGTATTTCCTGTTTTGCCTTATTGCCCAAATATCCGGTTGCGAACCACCCTGCAGCAATGACAATAAAAAGGAGTGCCAGATAAGATATCAACCATCTGCGGCTTGGCAGAAATTTTTTAGCACCATCAAAATTCATTGTTAGAATCTCCCTTTTCGCTCTTTGGTATGGGTCTACCTGCACCGAGCATATCATACCCTCAAATATTAA
>CALGRI010000410.1 GCA_937880875.1 uncultured Pseudomonadota bacterium | reverse complement strand
CTAAATTATATTAATTTGCTCCCCACATTGCTTAGAATATTTTTTTCCTGGTGGCTGCATTTAAAACCGCAACAGTGGTAAAAAGGCTTCCCAAAACAAGATCCGGCAAGATCTTAAGGGGAACCATGCGGTCCATTGCAGATAAAAAAGAGTATAAAGTCCCTGCGACCATTGATGACTATTCCGTCCTTGATGAAATTGAAGAATCCCTGGGGAAAATCGGATATGGTAACAAGGTATAATAGAAAATAATTACTGGCTTTTATTTTTTTTTTCATGTATTTAAGGAGTGAAGTCAGTCAAGGATTTGAGCTGACAAAAGCAAGCACTATCAAATGCTTTTGCCATGATTTATATTAATCTTTATGGAAATAAGGAGACAATTAAATGAGTGCACTAGTTATCATGGTTGTTGCGTTTATAGGTTATATCCTAATGTATAACCTGTATGGCAAATTTATTGGCCAGAAAATTTTTAAATTATCCCAGACAGCGACGGTCCCTTCTGTTGAATTGGAAGATGGTATGGATTATGTTCCCACGAAAAAGGAAGTGATTTTCGGGCATCATTTTACATCCATTGCCGGAACCGGGCCCATTGTAGGACCCGCCATCGCCATTATCTGGGGGTGGGTACCCGCATTAATATGGGTATTTTTCGGAAGCATTTTTATGGGGGCTGTTCACGATTTCGGTGCATTGATTATCTCCATGAGAAACCAGGGAAAATCCATTGCCGATTATACGTCAAAATATGTCAACGCCCGTACCCGGTTTTTCTTTTTTTTAATTGTATTTTTAGAATTATGGATTGTGATTGCCATTTTCGGGCTGATTATTGCCGTGGTATTTGCCATGTATCCGGCATCGGTCTTCCCGGTCTGGTGTGAGGTTGCCATTGCCCTTTACCTTGGACATGCCATTTATAAACAGGGCAAAAGTATCTTGACCTGGTCCATTATTGCCGTGGTTTTAATGTATGTCACAGTGTATATCGGTGTTTATCTTCCCATTAAAATGCCGGCTATTGCAGGGATTCCACCTACGGGTGTATGGACGATTATTCTCTTGGCCTACGCATTTATTGCTTCTACGCTTCCGGTAACCACATTGCTCCAGCCCCGTGACTTTATCAACTCCCACCAGCTGTTGATTATCATGGTTCTGCTGATCGTGGGTGTGGCCCTTTCCGCTTTTGGCGGAAATCTTCACATCGTTGCACCGGCAATTCAGATGGCACCTGCAAAGGCACCGCCCATGTGGCCTTTCCTGTTTATCACTATTGCCTGTGGTGCTATTTCAGGGTTTCATTCCCTGGTATCCTCAGGAACATCTGCCAAACAGGTCAGGTATGAGACTGATTCTCTATTTGTAGGTTATGGTTCCATGCTCATGGAAGGGGCTCTTGCCACACTGGTTATAATTGCCGTCTCTGCTGGAATAGGTATGGGCTATGTGACCAAATCAGGTGAAACCCTGATGGGGGTGGCAGCCTGGACAACCCATTATTCTTCCTGGGCAGCAGCAGCAGGCCTTGGTTCTAAAATCTCGGCTTTTGTAAACGGATCTGCCAATATGATAGCCTCCACTGGATTGCCTAACGTTTTCGGTCTGGCTATCATGGGGGTATTTGTGGCATCTTTTGCCGGAACCACCCTTGATACAGCCACTCGTATCCAGCGATATATTGTTTCTGAGCTTTTCGGCAGTCTTAAAATGAATTATCTTACGGGCAAATATGTGGCTACTTTTATAGCTGTAGCAACAGCTTTGGCACTTGCCTTTGCAACCGGCGCCAGTGGAAACGGTGCGCTAAAACTCTGGCCCCTGTTTGGTGCGGTCAACCAGACCCTTGCAGGCCTGGCCCTGATCATTATTACCTTGTACCTGAAAACCAAAGGCGGTATGAAATGGTTGGTATCAGGTATTCCAGCCGTATTAATGATGTTTATGACCATATGGGCACTTATACTGAATCAGACCTCGTTCGGTAACGCCAACAATATGATGCTCCAGGTAATTAATGGAGTGATACTTCTCCTGGCTATCTGGATCACTGTTGAAGGTGTCATTAAATTTATGAGCATGAAATCTGAATCCTGATGATAAATAATAAAAGCCGGGAGTATTTCTCCCGGCTTTTATTATGATTTGACATGAATACGATACTTAAGAAACAATATATTATAATAATTTTACCGGCAGTGTGCCTTTTTCTGGCCTTTGGCCTGGCAAGACAATTAAATCTTATCACGTCCGGGCAGTTTGTCATTTCATCTGTTCTGCATTCTGTGCTGTTTATTTTATCAGTCATTACTGCCATTGCAGGCCCCCTTTTTATCCGAACTCTTTTTGCCCATTCCATGCGTAAACAAAGAGGGGTTCCAGCCAAAGAATTTTTATCTTTTCAAAGAAAAATTCTTTGGCTATCAATGATTACGCCTTATATTGCCTTAATAGCTGTTTTATGTGATTTCCCCAGATTTTTTGCAGCTGCCATCGTTCTGATGGCCCTGTATGCAGTCTATTATTATTTCCCGTCCCAAAAGCGAATCGATTTTGACCGGAAAATATTTCGGGTAAAATGAACAGGCCAGGGACATATATCCTCGATATCATCGGAAGAATGAAAAAACGTCTTACAGGCTTCTGGCAGGTGGCTGACGAGGTGGCAAGATATAAGGCCGTTGGAGCCATTGAGGCAGAAAAGGAAGAACTGGAATATATCTTTGCCGTTCTGGTACAAGGAACATTCATTGGAATGCCGTCTCCACCAGTGCAAATCTGCATGGATCTTCTCCCTTTAATGGAAAAGGATTTGATTTTGCTTCTTGAAAGGGTGGATACGGCCAATGAACCTTTATCCAGGCTTTTTTCCGTATTTGATATAGGATAAAAATCATGACTGAACTTCAAACATTATTTTTTCTAGGCAAGGGTGGAACGGGAAAATCCACGGCATCTGCACTTTTGTCTCTGGTGCTTATGGAAAAAGGTAAAAAAGTGCTTTTAGCCTCTTTTGATGATGCCCACAACCAGTCTGATATTTTTGAGACAGATTTTTCCGATAAAGCATGCACAATAGGACCTTGCCTTGAAGTCCTTCAAATTGACCGGGATAAAGAAATCAAGCAGTATTTAAAGAAAACTGCCCAGAATGTTAAAAACAGCTATGCATATCTGACAGCCTTTAACCTGGACAATTATTTTGATATTTTAAAATTTTCTCCGGGCATGGAGGAATATGCTTTGGTTACAGCTTTCATGAACCTTCAAACCCGGTATAAGGGATATGATTATCTGATCATTGACATGCCTCCAACAGCCCTGTCATTAAGATTTTTTAATTTACCTGCCCTGTCATTGATATGGGTTGATCAGCTTGAAAAACTGAGGATGGAAATTTATAAGCGAAAGGAAATTATTTCCAAAATTAAATTTGCCGGGAAAGAATTTGAACGGGATAAAGTCCTGTCAAGAATCCGGGAAATTAAATCCGATTATCAGGCACTTAAGGATATTTTTGAAGACCCTCAAAAATCCAATTTCTTTGCTGTATTCAACCAGGATGTGCTGTCTGTGGCTGAAACCAGACGTATCCTTGATCAGCTCAGTTCCTTGAACATTGAGGTAAAGGGACTGATCTGCAATGATCGGATGCAGGAGGGGCCAAAAGAAAAAAATATTGAAAATGAATTTTCATCCATTCCCATCCAGCACATTCCTTACTCATCTTCTTCTTTAATAGG
>CALGRI010000409.1 GCA_937880875.1 uncultured Pseudomonadota bacterium | reverse complement strand
GAAGACCTGAGATCCAACCGACAGCCGGAATTTACCCAGCTCGACCTTGAAGCCTCGTTCATTGATGAAGAATTTATTTTTAATCTTGTTGAAGATCTTTTGTGCCGGATATTTGAAGTCGGTGGAACAAGTCTTCCAAGGCCGTTTCCCCGCATGACCTGGCAGCAAGCCATGGACAAAACCGGATCAGACCGGCCGGATCTGCGTTTTGAAATGCACTTTGTCGAGGCAACTGATATTTTTAGGCAGACCCGCTACAGCATCTTCAAACAAATTCTCCAGCGGGGCGGTGTGATCAAGGGAATCAATGTCAAACAGGCTTCTGAAAGCCTGAGCAAAAATGTTCTCCAGAACGAATACGCAAAACAGATTGTTCCCGGCTTTGGCGCCAAGGGCATGACCTGGATGCGGGTGACAGAAGATAAGCTTGATTCCAACATCGTCCAGTTCTTCAATGATCAAGAACAACGATCCATCATTGAACTATTCAATGCCTCCAATGGAGATGTGATCCTCATCATAGCCGATGCCTCCCTTGAGGTGGTTAATTCTGCTCTTGGACGTCTCCGCCTCCATGTTGCGGATCGCCTTGACATGATTCCCAAAGACAGGTTCGTTCCTGTCTGGGTCACGGATTTTCCATTGTTTGAAGCCACAGAAGATGGGGTTACTTCCAGCCATCATCCTTTTACTGCCCCGGACCGAATGGATTTCGATCCCAGCGACCAGGAAGATCTTCTCTCTCTTTTGTCCCGCTCCTATGATATTGTTATCAACGGCGAGGAATTAGGCGGAGGCAGTATCCGTATCCATGATCCTTCCATCCAGCAGAAGGTGTTCACGGCCCTGGGACTCTCTCCCCAGGAGACAGAAGAAAAATTCGGCTTTTTCCTCCAGGCCCTTAATTTTGGCCCGCCGCCCCACGGCGGTCTTGCCCTTGGCATGGACCGGGTGGTTGCCATGATTCTGAATACCCCTTCCATACGGGAGGTGACGGCTTTCCCCAAGAACAGAAGCGCATTTTGCCCGTTGACCCGGGCACCATCACTGGTGGCCCATGAGCAGCTTTCCGAACTGGGCCTGCTGGATCTTGGCAAAACCGAGGCTTTGCCGGGTTCAGACCAGGAGCAGGAGATCATCGACTATATTTCCTGGGTTTCCAGAATCGGTTTTGAGGAATATGAACGGCCCATAATCCAAAGCGCTCTTGAAGATGCAGTGAGGATGGCCAAAGAAGTCTCTGGCAATGCCCGGGAATACGAGCCTGCTATCTCGGTGTTCCAGGGACAGAATCATTTCAGAAAAGGCAGTGCAGCCACAAGGTCTTCATCTGTCAAAATATCAGACCTGTTTAAAAATGCTCCTTTTGTAAAAGGGGATTACTTCAAGGTTGCAAGTATTCTTGAATAATTGGGAAACACGAAAGGATGTTTCATGGAATCTAAGATATTTACATATATAAACACCTCAACCCCGCCCGAGTCGGACGGCCCCATGGCCGGGACCCGCGTGATCGTTGAGTCCGGCATATCCGTTGCCAACTGGCCTTGCGATGCCCAATCTGTGGCCCTTGAAAATTATGTGGCCCTGGAAGATGCCACCTTCATCCTGCGCCTGCGCAATGCCGGAGCAAATTTCAAGGGAAGAACCTTTATGGCAGAACTTGGCCTGGGCCTTGACGGGGATACCTGTGGTGCTGCCATAAACAGCGGACTTTCTGATGTGGTGCTGAAGACAGACACCACGGGCGAGGCAAGGATGGCGGCTGCCGCCTCTGGCTGTTTCGGGTTTAAGCCGAGTTATGGCCTTATTTCCCGTTTCGGCCTGTTCAGCTTAATCCCATCCATGGAGAGCTGCGGCATCCTTTCCAGGTCCCTTGAAACGATCTCAAAAACTATTTACACCATGGCCGGCCTTGATGAGCGTGATCCGTCCATGGAAGAATCCGGCATTGACCGGGCCATGTCCCAATTTAATATTCCAGAAAAATTCCAGGATGGCCCTTTGACCGTGGGCCTGGTCCGGGAATTGAATTCAGCCATGGGCCAGGAAGAGAACAAAGAATTTGAACAGGCTGTGGAGAAACTTGGCAAGGCCGGTGTTCAGATTAAAGAGGTCTCCATAAAAGACTTTTCCCTTGCCAGAACCGTTCACAACGTGATCGGAACCGTTGAGGCATCGTCCAGTGCCGGCAGGTTCGACGGTGTCCGCTATGGACACAGGACAGGGGGTCTGGTAAAGAACTGGAATGAGATGTACATTAAATCCCGGGGAGAATCCTTTGGTCCCCTGGTCAAAGCCTATCTTTTTCAGGGAGGATATTTCCAGTACAAGAATTACAACGCCTTTCTGGATGCATGCCGCATCAGGGCCAGTTTGATCAAAACCGTTGAAACAGCGTTTGAAAGCGTGGACCTGATCGTTCTGCCCGTTTCTGATAAACCTTGTGCAACGACCCAAAAGGCAGACACTATATCTGATTTCTATGATGTGTTTTCATTGACGCTTCTTGCAAACCTCACGGGGAACCCGGCGATTTCAATCCCCGGGTCTGTCAATGATGACAACACCAGGTCTGCCCTTCAACTTATCGGTCAAAGGTTTGATGATGCACGATTGCTTGCCCGTGCAGCCCGCATATACGACATCTATACAGGAGAGCACCATGAAATATGAAGCAGTAATCGGTCTTGAAATTCATATACAGCTGAACTCGGCCACCAAGATGTTCTGCGACTGCGCCAACAACCCGGGTGATGATCCAAACACCAATGTTTGTCCTGTCTGTCTCTGGATGCCCGGAGCCCTTCCGATCTTGAGCCTGGAAGTACTGGAAAAGGCAATTCTTGCCTGCCTCTCCCTTAATTGCGAGATTCAGGGCGAAAGTGCCTTTGACCAGAAGGTCTATTACTATCCTGATCTTCCAAAAGGATTCCAGCTTTCCCAGGCCCATAAGCCCCTTGCCAGGAATGGCTGGGTGGAAATTCTGGATGAACAGGGAAATCCGAAAAAACTCAGGCTCCACCATGTTCACATGGAGGAGGATGTGGCAAAGCTGGTACATGAAATTGAAGGCCGGGTTCCCATAAGCCTGGTGGATTTCAACCGTGCAGGCACGCCCCTTGTGGAAGTTGTCACAGAACCCGAGCTCAAAAACCCCCATGATGCCATGGAATTTTTAAAGGCCTTAAGAAACCAGGTTCGATACACGGGCTGTGCCGAGTGCAGTATGGAATCCGGAACCATGCGGTGCGATGCAAATATTTCCATTCGGCCTGCAGGCAGTGACCAACTCAATACAAAGGTGGAAATCAAAAACATGAACTCCATCCACCATGTGGGCGATGCCATTGCCTATGAGATCAAACGCCAAATCGACGCTGTCAATAACAAAGAATCCATTGTTCTGCACACCCGTCTGTGGGATCCTGAAAAACATGTTACCACGGCCATGCGGGCCAAGTTCGAAGGACCCTGCATTCCCGATCCATCTGTCCCTTTGATAGTCCTGACGGACCCCTGGCTCGAAAAGATAAAATCTCTTCTTCCAGAGATGCCCAGTCAAAAGGTAAAACGATTTGTCCAGGAGTATTCATTGCTCCACGACGAAGCCGTGCTCATGAGTTCCGAACGGGGTCTTTCCGAGTTCTTTGAATCCGTTGTGACCCTTGGCGCACGGGCGCGCATGGCAGCAGGCAGGATAGCTACCCAGCTTCTTCCTGCATTAAAGGCCCGTGGGCAGACCCTGGCGAACACAAAAGTCACGCCTGAAAGATTTGCAGGCCTGATCCAATTGCTTGAAAAGGGTGAGATCAATTCAAGCTCAGCCAAGTCTGTGCTGGAGAAACTCTTTGAGACGGACAAAACCCCGGGGCAAATTGTTGAACAATTCGGTTTCAGGCAGGTCTCTGATACTGCAGAGCTTGAAAAAATCGTTGATAAGATCATTTCTGACAATGTTTCTGCCGTGACCCACTATAAAAACGGAAATGAAAAATCCATGGGGTTCCTTGTGGGACAGGCCATGAAAGCCTCCAAGGGCAAAGCTAATCCCAAGGTCATCCAGGAGATTATTAAGAAGCACTTGGCGTAAAAAGAATCTAAAATATTCTCCAATTTGCCGTCTTGGATAACAAGCGCTCTGAATGATCTGATAAAGTAAATTAACCAATCACCTTATGTACCCAAAGGAGAATCATATTTATGAAACAGGAAGTCGATCAAAGCTTTTTCGATGTGGCTTTTGCACGCCAGCAATTTGCCTTTTTTAAACTGGATCAGTCAAAACAATGGGCTTTTTTTGATAATGCCGGTGGGACCTTTGCATGCAGTTCCGTGGTCGACAAATTGACATATTTTTATCAAGCCAATAAAGTTCAACCCTATGGTGATAATGCACTTGCTGCTGCTGCCGGAGAACAAATGGATGCAGGTCGTCGTGTCATTGCGGAGCTATTGGGCGTACCCAGAGAAACCCTTACCATTGGCCCATCAACCACTCAGAATTTCAATACCCTCAGCATTGCCTGTATGGGTTTTCTTAAAATGGGGGATGAGATCATTGTCTCTGAACAAGATCATGAATCAAACATTGGTGCCTGGGAAAGAGTGGCTAAGCAAACAGGGGCAACCTTGCATTTTTGGCGGGTCAATGCAAAAGATGGTGAACTTGAGCTTGCCCAATTTGAAAAACTCCTGAATAAGCAGACTAAAATTGTCTGTGTGACACATAGTTCTAATATTATTGGAACGGTGAATCCTATTCAAGAAATTACTCGTTTGGGACATAGTTTTGGAGCAAAAGTGGTCATTGATGGTGTTTCCTATGCTCCACACTGCTGGCCTGATCTTTCATCGGTTGAGGCAGATGCCTATTGTTTCAGCACATATAAAACCTATGGAACTCATTTAGGCATAATGTATATAGCCCCGAATTTTATGGATCAGCTGGCACCGCAATGTCATTTTTTTAATGCTGAAAATCCCTGGGCCCGTTTAGATGCAGCCGGCCCTGATCACGCTTCGATTGCAGCACTTGCCGGGCTTGGTGATTTTTTTCAGACGCTCCATGATCACCATTTTGGGTATTCTGATAAGCGACTGAATCTCAAAGTGTCTGAAATTTCAAACATTATGAATCAACACGAATTATCTTTGTGTAACCTATTAATCAACGCACTCAATCAATTGCCCGTGAGAATCATTGGAAAAGCAAGCATAAAAGGTCGTGAAGCAAATATTTCCTTGGTTTCAGCCACCCATTCATCGTCCTTGCTTGCCTCATCCCTGGCAAAAAAAGGTGTTGCTGCAAAGAATGGCCATTTTTATGCCTATAGAGTATTAAAAGCATTGGGGATAGATACCAATGATGGTGTTCTCAGACTGAGTTTTGCTCACTATAACACAAAGGACGATACCATGCGCCTCATTGATGCGCTGACTAGTATTTTGGGATAGCCTGGCAGCTTTTTCATTTTTTTAGGAGGGATTAACATGGATGATATAATTCAAAAAAAAATCGACAGGGTTTTGGATAGTATCCAAGATCCTCAGTCCGGCATGACAATTGCGCAATTGGGTTTAGTGGGAAAAATCAGATATGTGGAAAAGAGTCAAAAACTCATCGTGTTTTTAAATCGTCTGGGAAAAGGAAAGTCCTGTTGTGCAGCTTTGAATATGGTTGTGCTGGCTGATTTTGAAAAAACGATTAAAGAGGGCTTAGAGAAGGAATTTCCACAATTTTCAATAGAGTTTACAGATTTTTCAAACATACCTGTCTGATTCTAAGAAAGACAGCTCCCACACCCAGGAGCAGTGGAATGTCATGCCTGCCTTTACCCCTGTCAGGTTCTCAAAAATATTATACCTTTGGTGGGCTTATGCTTTTAATATAGGAGATAAAGAATGACAGATAATTATGCAAAAATTGTTCAAAATAATCTTAATCAAATATATGACAATCTGCCGAAAGACCTTGCAAAAAATCTTCCAGGTGAACAGGATGGGGAAAAGTTTATTTTTGATGCCTTTGGTGAAAAATGTCTGATTGAGCCGGGAAGAATCAGTCTTGGTGAGAAAGAACACTCTTCTGTTTTTGGTATTTTAATATCCCTTTATATCTTGAATGCCTGCTCCGATATATGTATCCTCGCACCCCTGAAAGCATTCAAGGAATTTCCCGACAGTATGCCCTATGTAGGAGCTTTTGCAACACATACGGAACAACTGCTTGTCCCCCATGTGGCCAAAATCAAAAAAGCCGTCGGAACAATCACTAAAACACTTAAAGGGGGAAAAGCTCCTGATGGGACAGGAGGAGATTTTTCCTTTATTGTTTATCCTCTACCGAAAATAGCTCTTTGCTATATTTTTTATGAAGCTGACGACGATTTCCCGGCTTCAGTAACCTGCCTGTATTCAAATAATGCACGGCTATTTCTACCCGTTGACGGTCTTGCCGATGTAGGAGAATATAGTTCCAGAAAAATTTTAAAATTAATCGAAGAATAAATAATCACCTGGGGATTTTGATACTATAAAGATGAAAGCACTTGAAATATTTTTCAAATTTCTTTATTAACAAAAGACATTAAAAAAAATAGCATTGTTTCCTTAAAAAACCAAACCATAATTGATTACAATGATTGGCTAACCAGGTAAGGAAAAAGAGATGAAATTAAAAAAAATTTTAACAGGTGTTGTTATTGTCCTATTCCTAGTATTGGCAGGTCTTTTAATATTCATTAATATTTTCTCAAAAAAAGGGCTTCCTGATTACAATCAAACTATCTCTATTCCAGGGCTTCAACAAAAGGTTACGATATATCGCGATAAATATGCGGTTCCCCATATCTATGCAGAAAATGAGCATGATTTGTATCTTGCAACCGGCTATTGCATGGCACAAGATAGAATGTGGCAGATGGATTTAATACGAAGAGTCACCATGGGCAGGTTAAGTGAGATATTTGGGGAAAAGATGCTCAAAGCAGATATCCTTTTTAGAACCCTGGATATTTCTCAAAAATCAAAAATGGTTCTTGGTAAAATTTCAGATGAATTATCAGGACACCTTGATGCCTATGCTCAAGGGGTAAATTATTATATAGAGGAGCACAAAGGAAATTTTCCTCTGGAATATAATATTCTAGGATATACCCCGGATAAATGGGAGCCTCTTCATACACTTAATTTGATTGGATATATGGCCTGGGATCTGGCAGGAGGCTGGGATTCTGAAATTGTTATCCATAACCTTGAAAAAAAATTGGGAACAGCCTTAATAGAAGAAATAACACCGAAGTTTGATAAACATTCCCCGATTTTCCCGGATTATGTTAAGGCAGATCTTATTGATAAATTATACAAAGATTTTGTTTTAAGCAAAGATACGATAAGTCACCTTGGGGTCCAGATACTTAAAGCCAGTAATAACTGGGCAGTTTCAGGAGCGAAAAGCACGACTCAACAGCCTATTTTAGCCAATGATATGCATTTAGGGTTAAATTCGCCAGGGATCTGGCTTCAAATGCACCAGAATATAAAAGGAAAATTAAATGTTACGGGTGTTGCACTTCCGGGAGCCCCTTTTATAATTTGCGGCCACAATGATAATATTGCCTGGGGTATGACCAATGTGATGGTTGATAACCTTGATTTTTTTGTTGAAAAAATCAATCCTGATAATCCTGATGAATATCTGTACAAGGATGAATGGAAAAAAATAAGAACAAAAAAAGAGATCATAAAAATAAAAGGTAAAGATTCAAAAGAGATTGACATCCGGTATACAGTCCATGGTCCCATTGTTTCTGAGTTAAAAGAAGATATTAAAGATCTGGTGATTTCTGCTAAATGGCAGGGTTTTGAATACAGCAATGAGCTTTTGGGTGTTTATCTGTTAAATAAGGCTGAAAATTTTGATGATTTTAAAACAGCAGCAAAAGAATTCATAGCAGTCAGCCAGAATATTGTTTATGCGGACACAAAAGGCAATATCGGTCTTGTCTGTGCAGCAGGAATCCCTATTCGCCCATCAAATGATGGAGCCAAAGTTCAACCCGGCTGGACAGGAGAACATGAATGGAAAGGAGTTGTTCCTTTTGATGAACGCCCCATTTCTTATAACCCTGTCAGCGGCTTTGTTTCATCCGCAAATTATAATACGGCCCAGAATTTCCCATACTATATTAATAAATGGGGCTTTTGCGGTCCTTATCGTCTTGATAGAATTAATGAAATCCTTAAATCAAAAGAACAATTTTCTGTTGAAGATATAAAAACAATGCAGACTGATATTAAATCAAAATTTCCTGAGCTTTTAATAAATGAGATTCTTTCAGAGGCAGCAAAGAAACCTGATTTAACCCGGCTTGAAAAAGAAGCCCTTTCAATACTTAAAGACTGGGATTTTTCAATGGATGCAAAAAGCAATGCATCAGCGATTTTTGAAAATTTTAAACTCTGTTTTATTGAAAATACGTTTAGAGATCAAATGGGCGATGACCTGTATCAAGGGTATATTAAAAACAAACATGCAGTGGGTTTTGCTGTTGAGCAGATATGGAATACAGATTCTCAATGGTTTGATAATATAAATACAGATAAAAAAGAGACTTTTACTGATATTATTCAAAAAAGTTTTTCAGATTCCATAGCTAAACTTGAGAAGGAATTGGGTGCAAAAATTGACTCATGGGAATGGGGCAAAATGCACACCTTTACCTTGAATCACCCTTTAGGCTCTGTAAAGATTCTTGACATGGTATTTAATTTAAACAAAGGCCCCTATGAACTTGGGGGCAGTATTCATACTATCCCTCAATATGCATATGATTTTAGAAAACCTTTTAAAGTAAACCATGGCCCTTCCCAAAGACATGTTTATGATACTTCTCAATGGGATAATTCATTTTCAGTTATTCCAACAGGTAACTCTGGAATTCCTGCAAGCAAACATTATGGTGACCAAACCCAATTGTATGTAAATGGAAAATTCCATGTTGACTATGTAAGCGAATCCAAAATTAGAGAAAATGCTGAATATACTATGGTATTAGAGGGTGCTGAATAGATAAAAGAGTTAGGGTTTTATGTAATAGTAACTGCTGGCTTTTGTAAATCTTGTAAAAATGGAGCATAGTCACTTTATGATGAAGCTTTTCATAACAATTCTATTGGTTATTTCTGTTCTGTATCTCTTTTCCGCTCCAGTTTCTGCTAAGTCCTACTTGGAGGGATTGGAAGTCATTGTAATAGTAGAAAAGTGTAATTTAAGAAGTACCCCTGATACATCTAAAAAAAATGTCATAGTTGTCTTGTCAAAAAATGAAAAAGCATCTGTAATGGATACACTTACCAGGGAAGGACACCTATGGTATCTTGTTAAAACACCCAATTATGAGGGGTGGCTTTCAGCTTCTGTTTCAACTTTGAATGAAAAAGCAATCGATTTTAGCCTATTGGATTTAATCTACAAAAAAACCTTAATAAACCTGGAAAAAGAATATCCGGCTAAATACTTTAATTTATATAATAAAGTTAAAAAATATTATTCAAAAGAAGAATTTGATGATTTGTTATTAGATCAATCCAATCTCCTCCTACAGAGGGAATATCTGGATAAACTTGTTTTTCTGGCATCTCCTGTTTCAATTAAAAAGCAGGACCAGCAGCATAAGGACTGGATTCCTATATTAGTAAATAAAAAGACCTTGAATAATGGAATACTATTTTTTGAAAAGCATAAAGTACATTTTTTAAACGCACAAAAAGAGACTGGAGTTCAAGCGAGCGATATTATCTCCATTTTAAACTGGGAGTCTGGTCTTGGAAAGTACAGGGGCAAATATGAAATATTCAAGATATTTATCCATCAATATTTTCATATTGATGAAGTTGAGTTTGAACTCTTTCAAAAAGGCCATTATCAAAAAGAAGGGGCCATGGATAGACCCACTGCTGTAAAAAGACTTCAAAAAATAAAAAAAAGGGCTCTTAATAACCTGTCTCAATTATTAATTCGGGCAAAAAACACAGGTTTTGACCCAAAGATCGTAAAAGGATCCTGGGCAGGCGCTATAGGGATACCACAATTTATGCCCGCTTCCATGGCTTATGCAGTTGATGGAGACAAGGATGGCCTCATTGATTTAAATACTGTTCCAGATTCAATTTTTTCCATTGCCACATATCTGAAACATCATAAATACAAGGAACGGGGTAGAGAATATGCCTTTAAAAGGTATAACCACAGTGACATGTATGTCCGGGGTGTTAAATTGTATTCTAATAAGTTTGAAAAGCTAATGCCCCACCTCAGCAGTATTGAGTGAGTATA
>CALGRI010000408.1 GCA_937880875.1 uncultured Pseudomonadota bacterium | reverse complement strand
ATAGGAGACTCTCTGGGTAAACCAGAGAAAATCTGCCTGGGGAACTTTTTCAAATCCTGCAAGCTCCAAAGGAAGGACATATTCCAATAAGCCTGACGGCCTCACACTGATTTCCTTTAATGCGATATTGACCTGTTTAATGGTCTTATCAACTGCAGCAACCCTGTCAATCACCCCAAGACCATACTCGGTATGCCCGCCGCCAATAATGATGACAATGGGTCCTTTGCGATGTTTATACAACCGGGTGATGGATAATGCCATTTTATCATTTCTTGCCACCCAGGTATCATACAGCCGGGCCTGCATTTTTTCATTACCCATGCCGCAGTGAACGTCTTTGAAAATGGAAAACATGTAGTCTTTGTAAGTCTCATCAGACAATTGCGTTGTAAAGACCTGCTCTTTTTCAATGGGACTGATTCCATTTATTCCTTTTCGTGTAATTCTTTTTTTTAATGTAGCGGGCAGATCGATCCCTGCCACCTGGAGGTTTTCTTTTTTAGCAAGGCTTAGGAGATCATAATAATAATTCCACATTTTATCTGACTGGGTGTCCCATCTCAGTTTTTTTCTCAGATCGGTTGCAATAATTTTTTCTATTTTTTTTGTATGGGCCACTTTTCCAGAGTCAACAAAATTTAGCAGATCAGGTGTGTCTTCCAGGGAAAAAAATTCAAATCCAAGGGTTGGGGTTAATCCTTTTTCAATCAATCCAAGGATGACTCTTTCCTGTATATGGTGATGCTCAGGGTTGTCATGTTTTTCAGAAAGATAGATCACATCATAGGTGCTGATATTTTTTATCAGGGATTCAAAATCTACAGGTTGATTTGAGTTGGTGTTAATGATTTTTCCTATTAAAGGATCTTGTCTCTTCATTGATTTTCTTGTTGTGGCACAGGATTGAATCAGAAATATGGCAAAAAAAATCAGTACAAGGAAAACCAGCCGGTTCATTGTTGATCTCCATTATTATTAAAGAGTATGAACTTAAGTCTACCAGACCTTACAATTTTTTAAAATAGAGAACCAGGCTTTTTCCAAGGACAGGGTTCAGCAATTTATCAATGAGGGCTGTTATTTTTGGTTTTTTCATTAAATCCCAGACAAGCAGTCTGTGATAAAGATTCACAGGCTTTGAATCTGTCCTGTCTGGTCCGACAAAGCATTTGAGCCACCAGAACGGGGCATGGATACTGTGGGCATAATGGGATGCATAATGCTTTACCCCGAAAGATTCAATTGTTTTAATCAAAGATTTTTTTTTGTAGATTCTTACATGCCCCATGTTTGCGTTAAAATACTCATCTGATAAAAGCCAGCAGATTTTCTCCGGCCAGAATCTAGGGACACTGACGGCAAGAATCTTTTTGGGCTTTAAAATCCTGACAAGCTCAGATATGGCCCTTGCATCATCCAGGATATGTTCTAAAACTTCAGAACAGATAATAGAATCAAAACTGCTGTTTTTAAACGGCAGCTTTGTTATATCCATACAGGAAAGATCAAAGCTTTTGCAACTAAGATCGCTGACGGCCTGGTGGAATATCAGCTTTTTTTTAGTTTCAATAAGGTTTTTAAAACTAAAATCCGCTCCAACGCATATGGTGCCATTTTGCTGGCAGGCCTTTATGGTATGCCGGCCTTCACCACATCCGATGTCAAGGATTCTGTCATCAGGAAGAATGTCAAGCTTACTAAAATCAATGGTAATCATTGATAATCTCTCTATACGCTTCAACGGTCCGGATGGCGGTTTTCTCCCAGGTGAATTCTTTTAATACGCGTTGATATCCTTTTTGGGCAAGGGCTTCGCGCTGGGAAGGATCATCCAGCAATTCCAAAATGGCTTTTTCCAGGGCCTTTGCATTTGCCGGCGGCACAAGCTTTGCCGCATTTCCGGCAACTTCAGGCAATGCACCGCCTGTGGTACAGATCACGGGTACTCTACAGGCCATGGCTTCTCCTACAGGAAGTCCAAAACCTTCATATAAAGACGGCACAACTGCAAGACTTGCTTTGGCATACTCCCGGACAAATTGTTCATGGTCAATACGTCCGGTGAATTTGATGTGTTGTCCTATCTCAAGTTTTTTAACCAGTTTTTCTATGCCGCCATTTTTTTTGGGACTGCCAATGACAACCAGCTTGACTGGTCTTATTTTCAAAACACCTTTTATGGCAAAAAGAAGATGATAGAGTCCTTTTAGGGGAGTGTCGGCACTATTTGTTACAATGATGCGGCCTGGTTGTTTTTTGATGGTCTCAATCGGATAAAAATTATTCGTATCAATGCCAATGGGAATGGTTTTAAACTTTGACTCAGGAATGTTGAATTCTTTTGCAATATCTTTTTTGCTGCTTTCGGAAACAGTTATGATACAGGACAGTTTTTTTGCCACTTTTTTTTGCATGCTGATAAATGAATACCATCTTAAGGCCTTGACCTTTTTTAGAAAAGATTTTGTACTTTGAATGGCAAGCCTTCTGTCCACCATCATGGGATGATGGATGGTTGCTGTAACCGGCATTTTTTTTGCCAGGGACAAAATACCATAAGACAGGCTCTGGTTGTCATGGATGATGTCATATTCTTTTTTTGTTTTTTTAAGATGTCTTTCCACCCGCATTCCAAAGGTCATGGGTTCAGGGTAACCCATTAAGGAGACATCCAACCATTCAATCAGGTTAATGGGATCTGCAAGTTCATTTAAGGAAGGGGTTCTGAAAAGGTCTTCGGGATTATAAAGATCCAGTGTTTTAAGCATGGTAAGTGTCACATTATTATTTACCCGGTTATTTGGCTGGTTATTTAATAATGGATCAGGTGGCCCTGCAATGACCTCGACATCATGACCAAGTTCGGCAAGGGCATGGCTTAAATGCCTGACATAGACACCCTGGCCCCCGCAGTGGGGGTTACTTCGATAGCTGATAAGGCCTATTTTAAGTGATGAGTTCATGAATGTGTTTGGTGCGCCCGGCTGGAATCGAACCGGCGATCTTCAGCTTCGGAGGCTGACGTCTTATCCACTGGACTACGAGCGCGAAAATCATATAATACTTGAATCATGATTAATGTTCAAGGTCATTTTCAAATTTTTCTTTGGCTTCTCCGGCAACATAGAGTGAACCGGCAATACAAATCACATCCTCTGCATTTGAAGTGTCAATGGCATGGGTTACAGCCTCTTTTACATCTTCAATAATAGTTATAGGACATGTGGTAAATTTTTGGGCAGTTTCTTTTAATATCGAGGGGTCAAGGCTTCTGTTGATTTTTGCCTTTGTTATAATAATATGTTGAGCACAGGGAACAAGGCTTTTAAGCATTTTTTCATAGGGTTTGTCATCAAGGATGCCAATGACAAGTGTCAGTCTTCTGTTTTTCAAGGTTGAGGATAAATATTTACTAAGCATCCTGGCGGCCATAAGATTGTGCGCACCATCAATAATTACCAAAGGATTTTGCCTGACATACTCAAGCCTTCCCGGCCATTTGGCAAGTAAAAGTCCCTCTTGAACAAGGGTTTCATTAAAATTGTATTTTTTATCAGTCTTTTTTAATTTTTTAAAAATCAGTTCACAAGCGGCAAGGGCAAGACTTAAGTTTTCTTTCTGGTGATCTCCGGGCAAGGGCTTTATCAGACGATGAAAGTTTTTGTTCAATCCAGTGTATGTATAGGTGTTTTGGTTTGGATTTTTTCTAGTGGAAAAATCTTTTTTATAGATAAAGAGATCAGAGGATTTTTCTTTTGCAAGCTGTTTGATAACGTCAAGCCCTGAAGGCTGAAAAACTCCGATGACAACAGGCGTACTCTGTTTGATGATGCCGCCTTTTTCTTTTGCCAGAGCTTTAATGGTATTACCCAGATATTCTGTATGTTCCAAGGACAGATTGGTAATAACACTCACCTGGGGGTTTATGACATTTGTAGCATCAAACCTTCCTCCCATGCCTGTTTCAATAACAGCCCAGTCAACGTTTTCTTTTGAAAAATGGTAAAATCCCATGGCTGTTGCAATCTCGAAAAAAGTGGCTTTTCTTTTCCCAATATCTGCTGCATGAACTGCTTCATAGACGGCCACAATCTGGTCGTTTGAAATTTGTTTGCCGTTAATTGAGATCCGTTCATTAAATTTAACCAGATGGGGTGAGGTATAAAGTCCTGTTTTAAATCCGGCTTTTTGTAAGATTGATGCGATATATGTGGCAGTAGACCCCTTGCCATTGGTGCCGGCCACATGAACAAGACGATAATTTTTCTGGGGGTTGTTTAAAATTTTTAAAATATTTAATATAGTGTCAAGCTCAAGCTTAATGCCGAAACGGCCAAGCTTGTAAATTTTATCAAGACACTTTTCGTAGGCATTTTTTTTCATTTTTTACAATAAAAAACCCGGCATAAATCGTTTAATAAATAATTTATGCCGGGTGAATTTTAATGGTTTAGCTATTTCTTCTGCGTGATCTTGAGGCAGCAATCCTTTGTCTTCTCATTGCTTCTCTCATCTTACGTCGTCTTAACTGACATGGTTTCTCAAAATGCTTTATCACTTTAAGACGTTTGAAGAGGCCATCATTCTGGATTTTCTTCTTCAATATTCTTAATGCTCTTTCAACATCGTTATCAATAACCGTGACTGTAATTTCCTTCAAAAAACATCGCCCCTTTCATAGTGTATTTAAATATCAAGATATTTATAACCGAACTTTGTAGCAAACAAATGCTTTAAAAGCAAGGGAAAAATAAAGCCTTCCCACCCGGAATTGAAAATAGAAAGGCTTTAAAATTTGAAATCAAACCAACAGGTCTTAGATTTTGGAAATCAACTCATTAGTTACAGATTTAAGATCTTTTTCACCTGCCAGTGTAATATATTTTATAGAATCGTCTTTTTCTGCCAGATCTCTGAAATAGTAAGAAGAAGCAAGTGTGCCTGTGTCAGTGTCATAGTAGATGGAATGACGTTTATTAATGGCAGTTTCATCCTGATCATCATCCCGTTTGGTCAATGCTCCGCCGCAAACCCTGCACTTGTCACCATCTGGTTTGATGGCATCAATAAAAATATTGTTTGGGTGGTTGTTATCATTTACGCAAAGACGTCGGCCCATGATTCTGTTTTTTGCAATTTCTCTGTCAAGAAGCATTTCAATAACATAATCGAGTTTGATACCAGCTTCTTCCAAAGAGGCATGAAGTTTTTCAGCCTGAACTTTATTTCTGGGGAAACCGTCCAGAAGCCATCCGTTTTTGCAGTCATCCTGTTTTATCCTGTCAAGAACCATTGGGATGGTAATTTCATCAGGAACCAGGTCTCCTTTATCAATGTATTCTTTTGCTTTTTTGCCGAGCTCAGTTCCGCCTTTGATGTTTTCACGGAAAATAGCCCCTGATTCAATGTGAGCAAAATTATATTTATCTTTCAGGATAGATCCCTGGGTTCCTTTGCCACTGCCGTTTGGTCCAAAAAATAGAATGTTCATTCAAGACTCCTTATATTATTTATCAATTAAGTACCTATAACTGGTACAACTTTTTTTGAAGTTGCTTTTTTAAATATAAGAGTGGTTTTTATTTGTCAAGGTTAAGAATAGCCTTGAATGTCAGAATGGATATTGCTATTAGTAGGTGTCAACAAACCATAAAAATTTTATAGGTCACAAGAAAAAAATATATTTAGGAAAAAAAGGGGGGGGTATGACTGAATTAATTGATATCAGAGCAAGGGAAATCCTTGATTCCAGAGGAAATCCAACGGTTGAAGTGGATGTTACCCTGGCCTGTGGTGCAACGGGCAGGGCAGCGGTTCCATCCGGGGCCTCAACGGGCACAAGAGAAGCTCTTGAACTTCGGGATAATTCTGAAAGTCGCTTTTTAGGTAAAGGCGTTTTAAACGCTGTTGCCAATGTCAATGAAGTGATTGCGCCTGAAATCATTGGATATGATGCCATGGATCAGGCAGGTCTTGACAGAACCATGATCGATATCGATGGCACGGAAAACAAATCAAGACTTGGTGCCAATGCCATTTTAGGCGTGTCCATGGCAGCAGCACGAGCTGCGGCCAATTCATGTGAAATCCCTTTGTTTCGGCATCTGGGCGGGATTAATGCCAGGGTGATGCCCGTTCCCATGATGAACATTATCAATGGCGGGGCTCATGCTGCAAACAATCTGGATATTCAGGAATTCATGATCCTTCCCTTTGGTGCCATTTCTTTTACTGAAGCGGTGCGCATGGGAGCTGAGACCTTTCATCATCTTGCAAAGATATTAAAGGGTGAAGGATTAAGTACAGCAGTCGGGGATGAAGGAGGATTTGCCCCAAACCTTAAATCCAATGAAGAGGCGTTGGAATATATTATCAATGCCATTGAAGCTGCCGGGTACAGACCAGGTAGGGATATTGGTATAGCCCTTGACGCAGCTGCTTCAGAATTCTATAAAGATGGCAAATATATCTTCCAGTCAGAAGGTAAAGAGCTTTCAGCCATTGATTTGATTGATTATTATGAAGAATTGATTGAAAAATATCCCTTATATTCCATCGAAGACGGCCTTGCTGAAGGAGATTGGGATTCATGGGGAATTATGACAGAACGGCTTGGAAATTCCATACAGATCGTTGGAGATGATATTTTTGTAACAAATCCTGATATTTTTAAAAAAGGAATTGAGCTTGGAATCGCCAATTCAATCCTGATTAAATTGAACCAGATTGGAACGGTTACAGAAACTCTGGATACCATTCAAATGGCTAAAGAATCCGGTTATACAACTATTGTTTCCCATCGATCAGGAGAAACAGAGGACACTTTTATTGCAGATCTTGCAGTGGGTATAAATTCAGGACAGATAAAAACAGGATCAATGTCCAGGAGTGACAGAGTGGCTAAATATAATCAACTCATCAGGATTGAAGAAATGCTGGGAGACAGTGCATCATTTCCGGAAAATCTTTTTGTTTGATTTTTTAAATTTATTTATGACCTTCAGGTTACGTGCGACGTTTAAGTTGCGTGTGACCTTTAAGTTATGTGTGACCTTTAGGCTATGAAAAAAATCTTTTTTTCAATATTTTTTATGCTGTTTTTCATACTGATGCCAGGTATGGGTGAGGCCTTTGTCCCCCAGGCGCCTCACCTTCTTCACCTTGTTGTTGAAAAGATCAAACAGCCTGTTGGTATTGAAGCCTTTCAGATCAAAAAGATTTTTAATTACCAGGACACACAAACAATTCATGTTGAATTAAAGGAAAAACTGATTCACGTATACCCCAACCGACTCAGAGCTGAAATCATTTCAGATACCATAACAAGTTTCAGTGTTGAATCTGATTTCAGATTTGTAAAAGTTAAGGATGGGGTTATTGTTTCCCATGATAAACCATTGGTTGATCTGTATACTGATATCCTTTTTTATCGTGATCATGAAAGTCTTTTAAATCAGATTAGAGCGGCAGGGATTGATACTGACAAGGTAACCTTTAAAAGATATAATGATACCATTTGCTATGTCATAGGTCGATCCCTTGCAAAAGGAAAACCCTTTGCAAGCCTCTGGATAGAAAAGGATACTGTTTTTCCCATAAGATATGTGGTTGAAAAAAATGGCCTGAAGGTTGAATTTTTATATCACAACTGGCAGCGGTTCAGCAAAACCTGGTACCCGATGCAGGTCAGTATTTTTCTGGACAACCAATTGTTTGCAATGGTTGATATGAAAAGCCTGGATTTAAAATCAGGATTTTCCGCCTCTTTATTTGATATTGAGCATATTGAGCGATTATACCCGAGAAATGATCCTGGTTCTTTGGATGAGAATTCCAAACAGGTTGATGAGCTTGACAAGCGTCTGGAAGATTTTAAAAAACTATATGAATAATTTTAAACAAGAGAGGGAGAATGGCTAAAAACACCAAGTATATTTTTGTTACTGGAGGCGTATTGTCATCTTTAGGCAAAGGGCTTGCATCTGCTTCCATAGGAATGCTTCTTGAAAGCCGGGGCCTGTCGGTTACCATACAAAAACTAGACCCCTATATAAATGTTGACCCCGGGACAATGAATCCGTTTCAGCATGGAGAAGTGTTTGTAACAGATGATGGGGCGGAAACAGATCTTGATTTGGGCCATTATGAAAGATTCACCCATGCCAAACTGGGTAAGAATAATAATTTCACCACGGGCAAAATTTATGACCAGGTGATTACCAAAGAACGCAAAGGCGAATATCTGGGTGGTACAGTACAGGTTATCCCTCATATTACCGATGAAATAAAGCAGAGCATCCGCCTGGTATCTGATGACGCTGATGTTGTGATTGTTGAGATCGGCGGTACCATTGGTGATATTGAATCTCTGCCTTTTCTGGAAGCCATCCGGCAGTTTAAGACAGATGCCGGGGCATCCAATGTTATCTATATCCACCTGACCCTTGTCCCTTATATTAAAACCGCGGGTGAAGTAAAAACAAAACCCACACAGCACAGTGTTAAAGAACTTAGAAGTATTGGTATCCAGCCGGATATTCTTCTTTGCAGAACTGAACATTACCTGTCCCAGGAGATTAAAGCAAAAATTGCGCTTTTTTGTAATGTGGGCGCAGATGATGTCTTTACTGCAAAAGATGTGGACTGTATTTATGAAGTTCCCCTGGTTTACAATAAAGAAGGGCTTGGTGATAAGATATTAAAAAAGCTGAACATCTGGGCCAGGGCGCCAAGGCTGGATGAATGGATAGAAGTGGTTGAACGGCTTAAAAATCCAAGATTTTCAGTGAATATCGCTATTGTAGGCAAGTATGTTGACCTGACAGAAAGCTATAAAAGCCTGAATGAAGCGCTTTCCCACGGTGGAATATCCAATGATGCCAGGGTTAATCTCCAATATGTCGATTCTACAACCCTGACACAAGACAATGTTGTTGAAATCCTTTCTAAAAGTGATGGGGTTCTTGTTCCTGGTGGATTTGGCTCAAGGGGGATTGAAGGAAAGATTATTGCGGCAAAATATGCAAGAGAGCATAAAGTACCTTATTTCGGGATCTGTCTTGGCATGCACATGGCAGTGATTGAGATTGCAAGGAATCTGCTCAACCTTGAAGAGGCCAATGGCCAGGAGTTTGATCCCTATACGCCATATCCTGTAATTTATCTTATGAAAGAATGGTATGACGAGCAGACCAAAAAGATTGAAAAGCGGGATGAAGATTCTGATAAAGGCGGGACCATGCGTCTTGGAGCATATCCGTGTAAACTTGTTCCCGGTACCTTTGCCATGAAAGCCTATAAACAGGAAGAAATCTCAGAACGTCACAGGCATCGCTTTGAATTTAACAATGAATATAAAGACAGACTGGTTGAGGAGGCAGGGCTTATCATCAGCGGCACTTCTCCTGATCACGAACTGGTTGAAATAGTAGAACTTAAAGATCATCCATGGTATCTTGGATGTCAATTCCACCCGGAATTCAAATCCAAACCCCAAAATCCACATCCATTGTTCAGGGAGTTTATCAAAGCATCATTAAAGAATGCTAAAAAATAAATCATGAAGAGTTTTATACGACAGGATCAGGCCAATGGAGTCGAAGATTACAATTGAGTGTGGCAATATAAAACTTGAGGGAATTTTAGGGGAAAATACGTCTCAAAAGGCAGTTATTATCTGTCATCCCCACCCGCTTTATGGCGGTAATATGGATAATCCTGTGGTGATGACCATTGCAGACGCTTTTTTTGAAAAAGGATTTACAACCTTGAGGTTCAACTTCAGGGGAACCTGCAACAGCACGGGCATGTTTGACAATGGAAACGGGGAGCAGGAGGATATCAGGGCTGCCATGTCCTGGCTAATGGAAAATGGTTATCAAAAGATCTGTCTTGCCGGGTATTCGTTTGGTGCAAGAATGAATGCTTTGGTGGTTTCAAAGGGGTGTGAAATTGAAGACCATATAATGGTATCGCCGCCTGTGGGATTTATGAGTTTTGATGACATTGAAAAAATGTCTTGTACAGGTTTGATTATAACCGGGGCCAATGATGAGATCGCTCCGGCAGACCTGGTTCAAGGACATATCAATCGATGGCAGATTAATCCACGGTATGAAATCATCAAAGATTGTGATCATTTTTATTCCGGCTGCCTTGGAAAGCTTAAGACCATACTGACAGATTATGTGTGACCTTCAGGTTAGGTGTGGCCTCCAGGTTACTTGTGACCTTCAGGTTATCTGTCATAAAAAAATGGTATTTATCAAATGGACCTTGCTTTGAGGGGTGTATAATGGGATCAACACAACAAAATTTTGATTATATTGTCATTGGTTCCGGGTTTGGCGGAAGTGTCTCTGC
>CALGRI010000407.1 GCA_937880875.1 uncultured Pseudomonadota bacterium | reverse complement strand
TGCTTGAACGACTGAGCGAACTGAAAAAATATGATTGTGTGGGTGAAGTCAGAGGCCAGGGACTTTTCTGCGGTATTGAGTATGTCAATAATAAAGAGACCAGAGAACCTGTCACAGAAGAACAGATGGCACAGCTCATGGGCAATGTCTTGGGCCAAAACGTGATTGTTGGAAGGACCAACGCAAGCTTTCACGGACTGAACAATGTCATGAACTTTGCCCCCTGCCTGATCATCACAAAGGAACAAGTAGATACCATTGTTGCTGCAGTAGCAACTGCCATAGAAAAAACATTTTAAAGATAAATTTAAACCCTACATTTTTAAAGGAGAATTATAATGCTTGTTGGAATCTTAAAAGAAATCAAAGTTGCAGAGAAACGTGTTTGCATGACACCTGCCGGAGTTGTTGCCATGAAAAAAAATGGTCACGATGTTCTGGTTGAAACAACTGCTGGTATTGGTGCAGGTTTTCCTGATGCAGATTATATTGCAGCCGGTGCCACCATTGCTGACACACCAGCCCAGATTTATGAAAAATGCGACATGGTCATGCATGTAAAAGAACCCCAGCCGTCAGAGTATGACATGATCCGTGAAGATCAGATCATTTTCACTTATCTTCACCTGGCAGCTGATGAACAGCAGACCCGTGCATTGATCAAAAGCAAATCCATTGACATTGCATATGAAACCATTGAAAAAGACAATGGTTCTCTTCCATTGCTTCTTCCCATGAGTGAAGTGGCCGGTCGTATGGCAACCCAGGAAGCAGCAAAATATCTTGAAATGCCCATGGGTGGAATGGGTATCCTTCTGGGTGGTGTAACGGGTGTTGAACCTGCTACAGTGGTTGTAATCGGTGGCGGGGTGGTCGGTATCAACGCAGCTAAAATGGCCTGCGGTCTTGGTGCAAAAGTATATATCCTGGATACCAATCTGGAAAGACTCAGGTATCTTGATGATGTCATGCCTGCCAACTGCTTCCCCATCATGTCCAATCCAGCAATTCTTGAAGAGATGGTTATCAAGGCGGATGTTGTGATCGGTGCAGTTCTTGTTGCAGGGGCAAAAGCACCCAAACTGATCACAAGAGAAATGCTTAAAAAGATGAAAAACGGTTCTGTTGTGGTGGATGTTGCCATTGACCAGGGCGGATGTTTTGAAACCTCCAAAGCCACTACCCATACAGATCCTACCTATGTTGTTGAGGGTGTCATCCATTATTGTGTTGCCAATATGCCGGGTGCCGTTGCAAGAACCTCCACAAGAGCTCTTACAAATGCCACCCTTCCCTATGCAATTGAAATTGCAAACAAAGGATGGAAAAAAGCCATGCAGGAAAACAAGGAAATCAAACTGGGCGCCAATGTTATTAAGGGCCATGTAACATATGAAGCGGTTTCCGAGGCTTTTGGCCTTGACTATACCCCTGTTGAGGATTTTCTTTAAATCATGAGTTAAAAAAACTTTATACTTTCCTGTTTCGTGACTGAATGATTCAGAAATATAATCATTTTTATCCTGTGGACAGGAAAGTATAAGATTTTTAACAATGCTGGTGAGGACCATAATGCAAATTGAATTGAATGTTTTATCCCTTAGAGAACAGGTGTATACCTATTTGCGACAGCAGATGAGCCTTGGGATACTGGTTCCCGGTTCAACCATAAATATTGGTGAAATAGCCAGCCAGCTAGGCATAAGCAAGACCCCCTTAAGAGATGCACTGATTCACCTTGAAGTAGAAGGGTTTGTAAATATTTTACCCAGGCGGGGGGTCTGTGTGAACGTGCTTGAACTCCGGGACGTTAGAAATGCTTATAATGCCATTGGAATGGTAGAAGCTTCCATTGTCATGGATTGTTTTGACAGAATTAAATCTTCTCACATTTTAAAGCTTGAACGACTGAATGAGATAATGATTCTGGACATTGAAAAAAATGATTTTACCCGGCTTTTTAATACCAATGTTGAGTTCCACGATGTTTATCTTGATATTTCAAAAAATGATTTGATAAAAAAATTCATCCTCCCTATAAAACAGCGTCTTTACGATTTCCCCAGACAAAATTATATCTATGAATGGGAGATACAAAACTGCAAAGAGCATCAAGCATTTATCGATTGTCTAAAACAGGGAAAGCCTGAAAAAGCGGCAAAGGTATTAAAGGATGTCCACTGGTCTTTTGAATATCAGAAAGCATTTATAAAAAAGTTTTATAATATGGAAGAATAATTGGAGGCCCTGAAGAGGCTTAATGGTTAACCTATGAAAATTTTGGTTATTAATGCGGGCAGCTCTTCTTTAAAATATCAGCTTTTTAATATGGACAATACCAGTGTAATGGCTGGCGGCATTATTGAGCGGATTGGTGAAAGCCAGGGATGCCTGACCCATAATATATTTATTCAGGGCTTTGAGAAAAAAATTGTCCGGGAACAGGAAATAAAAAACCATAAACTTGGCATGCCTCTGGCTGTAAACCTGATAATTGATTCAAAGACCGGTGTCATTGATGATATAAAACAAATTGATGCCATCGGCCATCGCGTGGTCCAGGGCGGTGAAACATTTGGATCTGCCGTTCTCATTGATGATAAGGTCAAACAGGCCATCCAGGACAATATCCCTCTTGCGCCATTGCACAATCCTGCGAATCTTGTGGGCATCCAGGTTGCTGAAGGACTTTTTCCAAACATTCCCAATATAGCGGTTTTTGACACTGAATTTCACCAGACCATGCAGCCCAAAGCCTTTCTTTATGCCCTGCCCTATGAATACTATACAAAATTTAAAGTTCGCAGATATGGCTTCCACGGGACATCGCACAAATATGTTTCAAAAAAAGCTGCAACGATTATGGGAAAGGATATCAACAAAATAAACCTCATTACCATCCACCTGGGGAACGGGTGTTCAATCTGTGCCATTGAAAAAGGGGAATGCAAAGATACTTCCATGGGCATGACACCCCTTGCCGGTGTTATGATGGGGACCCGGTCAGGAGATATTGATCCTGCCATCATCGGATATCTTCTGGAACAGACGGGTATGACCATACAGGAACTGGATATTGTATTGAATAAAAAAAGCGGGCTCAAAGGAATCTGCGGTCTGAATGATATGCGGGATATCCATGAAGCATCAGCAAAGGGCGAGACAAAAGCCTTGCTTGCTGTTGAAATGTTTTGCTTTCAGATTAAAAAATATATCGGGGCATATGCTGCTGTTCTTGGCCATGTCGATGCTCTGGTGTTTACAGCAGGCATGGGAGAAAATGACCCTATTATACGGGCAAAAATCTGTGAGGATCTTTCAATTTTAGGGATTCAGATAGATCCTGAAAAAAATCGAGAAAAATCATCCGGACCATTTTATCTTCATTCCCGGGACAGCCGTATGCAGGTATGGGTGATCCCCACAAATGAAGAACTTCAGATAGCAAGAGAGGTTGTACAGGTATTAAAATAAGGAGAAAATTGGCACTAAAAATTTACATTTTCAAAAATGGTCCTGTCGACTATAGGGA
>CALGRI010000406.1 GCA_937880875.1 uncultured Pseudomonadota bacterium | reverse complement strand
CAATGAAGATACCAATGAAGATACAGGGGGAGGGCAAGAAAATAATAAACTTATTTTTTTAAACAAATTTCATGTTTGTGAGACAGGAATTGTTGATAATTTTAAACGAGTTAAAAATTCCTGCAAAAGTGTTAGAAAAATTGATTCAAACAAAGCCATTGAATGGGTTAAAGGGCAGATTAAGATAACACTTGCAAAAAACCAGGAAGAGGCAGTTAAAAAATCTTTGGAAGAAAAGGTTTTAATTATTACCGGAGGTCCTGGTACGGGTAAAACCACCATTATCAATGCCATTATCAAAATTTTAAAAAAAGCAGGAGCAGAAATTTTACTTGCCGCTCCCACGGGAAGAGCTGCCAAAAAAATGAGTGAATCCACCTGGACAAGAGCCCAGACCATCCACAGGATGCTTGATTATTCCATGAAGGAAGCCGGTTTTAAAAAGAACACTCAAAATCCTTTAAAATGTGATGTGCTGATCATTGATGAAGCCTCCATGATTGACACTGTTTTAATGCATCATCTGTTAAAGGCTGTTCCAAAAGAAGCCACCCTTATTTTTGTTGGAGATGTTAATCAATTGCCTTCAGTTGGTCCGGGAAATGTATTGAATGATTTGATCGTGTCCAATACCTTCAGCGTTGTTGAGCTTGATACGATTTTTCGGCAGGCCAAAAAGAGTCTGATTGTTGTCAATGCCCACAGGATCAATAAGGGTATGTTTCCCGTGGTGGCAAATGATGATAAGAAAGGGGATTTTTATTTTGTTCAAAAACAGACCCCGGAAGAGGTTTTAAATACTATTATTGACCTGGTACAAAACAGAATACCAGACAAATTTAAGGTTGATCCAGTAGATGACATCCAGGTTTTAACCCCCATGCACAAAGGTATTGTCGGGGCTGCCAACCTTAATCATGAACTTCAGAAAATTTTGAATCCAAACAAAGTAATGATCCAAAAGGGAAACAGGGAATTTAAAATTTCAGACAAGGTGATGCAGATCCGCAATAATTATGACAAACATACCTATAATGGGGATATCGGCAAAATTATTGATATTAATCTTATTGATCAAAAAGTGCAGATTAATTTTTACGGCAGGGATGTTGAGTATGATTTTTCCTCCCTTGATGAAATTGTTCATGCCTATGCGATTTCTATCCATAAATCTCAAGGTTCCGAGTATAGGGTTGTAATCATACCAGTTGTGACGCAGCATTATATCCTTTTGCAAAGAAATCTGATTTATACGGCTATAACCCGGGGCAGGAAACTAGTGGTGCTTGTGGGAACAAAAAAAGCCCTTGCCATGGCCATTAATACTGTTAAATCATTCAAACGCTATACCCGGCTCTGGCATCGTCTGAAGCAGGCATGAGGAAAATTTTCCAGATTTTTGGTGAGACACTATTTATTTAACTTCTTCTTTGGTGGTGTCTTTTTTCCGGCTATGATCCAGACAACAGCCCAGACAAGAATAACAGGTACAATTCCATAGGAAATATAAGAAATAAGATTTCCATTCCATGGCTTCAGGAAAAGGGCCATGGCTATGGGGTAAATAAGGGAGAGTACAATACTGAGTCGAATTTTTGCAGGAAGTTTTTTTAGCATCTTTGCAGAAGATGTTTTTTTGTCGGGTTCACCCTTAAAAAATCTTGGCAAAATTAAGATACCGGTAATCAGCAGCACTAAAACAAGAATTTCACTTACCCCGGTCAAGAGTTACTCCCTTTATAATCTATCGTGATTGAAATTACAGGTTTATTTCAAATATTGCTCAATTTGTCAATTAGATTTAAATGAAAGACAAACTCAGCCAGGCCTGGAGCAGTGTTCTGATTTTTTTTTAACCCCGAGTCGTTACATTATTGTACCTGTTTTGTTTGTTTGTTCTTATATGAGGGTTATTGGAAGAGTAATATTGACTTTTAGTTTACTATCATATAGTACCCATTATTTGATAATAAAGCTGTATTCACCTTCAACATGAAGGTAGGAGAAGGTATGAGGATCAGGACGTATAATTATTAGTAACTGATTTATGGAGAAAAAATATTGAAATACTGGCCAGCAGAAAAAGCAGCACAAATTGAAAAACTTATCACACAGCATGCCTACAAGGGTGAATATGCTGCTTTTGACGCAGATAACACCATCTGGCATAAGGATCTTGAAGAAAGCCTTCTGCCCTATTTGGAAAACAAAGGTATTTTGAGCCGACAGACCCTTGACCCATCCCTTCATATCATACCCTTTCATCCTGATGATACACTGGTTTCCTATGGATTTAAACTTTATAATATTGATCACAAAATTGGATATCCATGGTTTGCCCAAGTCTTTTCAGGCCTCACGCTCACTCAACTCAAAGAACAGGTGGATGAACTTTTTGCACTTAATGGGAGAATGATACCCTGCAAATACTGGAAAAATGATCAATTGGTTGATTCTGCTGTCAGGTCACCCCGTATTTATCCAGCCCAGCGCGAATTAATCAATACCCTGCAGGCAAACGGCATTGAAGTTTACATTATAACGGCTGCCCTTGAAGAATTGACAAGAATGATCGTTTCTGATCCAAAGTATGGACTTAATGTGAAGCCTGAAAATGTGATCGGTGTCTCCTGTCTGCTCAAAGATCGGAAGACCAAGGAAGTGACCACTGCCCGCAGACAGATTTTAAAGGGCCATTTCTGGGATGAAATTTTTACAAAAACCGATCATTATGCCATGGAAGTCACCCCTTACATCCTGAGTCCTGATACCTTATATGGCGGCAAACTTGCGGCACTCAAAGAATATATACATCCCGTAAAAAAACCTATCCTGGCAGCGGGTGATTCAGCAAGCGATCTTTTTTTGCTGTTTTGTTCTGATTATAATAAGGGTGGATTAAAATTGTGGGTTAACCACGGGGAAGAAGCGTGGGATGCCACACAAAAAGAATACCAGAAAAGGGCGGAACAGGAAAAAGAGCTGGGTATTGATGTTACGGGAGATAAGAATTGGATCATGGTATCTCCAGAAGATCTCGGCTTGATGGTTTAAAACAGGTTCAGGCTATCCATGGTGGATAGCCTGAACCAATATTACTTTAAAAATGACTTGATCCGTCCCAGCAGTGGGTGCACAGTCTTTTTTTGGGAAGACCAATGGCTTCAATCAGATCTTCTATTTTTTGATATTTTAAACTATCGAGTTTGAGCCGGTCTATGATTTTATTGACCATGGCCGCATGTTTTTGTGAGCCATCCCGTGCATAGTCTGTCAGGTCTGAGTTTTCAATCCCTTCAATTTCATAAATGGCTTTCCGGCCGGCTAGATCAAGGGTTGATCGGGATGTTGAAAAATTCAGAAACTCACAAGGATAAATAAGACAAGGGCAGGCAATTCTCATATGAACTTCTTTTGCACCATATTCATACAAAATCTTGGTATGGTCCTTTAGCTGAGTCCCTCTGACAACTGAATCGTCACAGAATATGATACGTTTTCCCTGGATAATTTCTTTAACAGGGATCAGTTTCATTCGCGCCACAAGGTCCCTCATTTCCTGATTCTGGGGCATGAAGCTTCTGGGCCATGTCGGGGTATATTTTACATAGGGCCTCATATAGGGGATTTTGCTATGATTGGCAAATCCTATGGCATGGCCGATTCCAGAGTCAGGGATACCGGCAACAAGATCAGCCTTTTTGGTTTCCCTTTTTGCCAGGGCTGCCCCGCAATTATACCGGACCTTTTCCGTATTAATCCCCTCATAGGATGATGCCGGGTATCCATAATATACCCATAAAAATGAACAGATCTGCAGCTCCTGGCCCGGGGGCTGAACCTGTTCAATTCCTTCTGGTTTCATCAGGATGATTTCATTGGGGCCGACATAGTATTCCGTTTCAAAACCAAGATTTGAAAATGCACTTGATTCAGAGCTTGCTGCAAAGGCATTCTCTCTTTTGCCTATGATAATAGGGGTTCTCCCCAGCCGGTCCCTGGCCACAAAAATACCTGAATCCGTTAAAACCAGCATTGAACAGGAGCCCTTGATCTTTGTCTGAGCGTTTAAAATCCCTTCTTTAAAAGAGTCTTTCTGGCTGATGAGGATTGCCACAAGCTCTGTGGGGTTGACATCACCCTGGCTTGTTTCGGCAAAGTGGACATTTTGTGAAAATGCCTCTTGGGTCAGTTCTTCAAGGTTTGCAATCCTACCAATGGTCACCACTGCGAATTTTCCAAGGTGGGAATGAATCATGATGGGTTGGGAATCTGTGTCGCTGATAACGCCTATCCCCATCTTTCCCGGTAGTTTATCAATATCTGATTCGAATTTTGATCTGAAATATGCATTTTCAAGACTGTGAATTGTCCGATGAAATCCGTCTTTATTCACAGTAGCCAAACCACCGCGCTTGGTTCCAAGATGTGACAGATAATCTGTTCCATAAAAAAGTTCTGTGCTACATTCTGTTTTAGAAGTACAACCAAAAAAACCGCCCATGATATTTTCCCATTTTCAATAAAAGATCATCTTTTCATTTTCAAACCAAGATGATCACTTAATAATTATTATAAAAGATGTCAAACAAATAAATATTCCCTGATCCATCATCAAGGTACCACCTGCTGCGTTGACTGCGGTCGTTCCTCCCTGCGGAGTATGACTTATACGCCTCACTCGTCACTCCTTGTCGCCTTGCATCCGGCACCTTGCTGATGGCCAGGGATGGGGCACAACCCATGGCCCAGGAATTTTCATATATTTTTCACTCGTGGTCTGAATTTATTTTCCGGTCAGGTGTGACAATCTGATGAATAAATTCAGCCATGATATTTAATACAATCTTTTGCTGTTCAAGATGAGGAGAGTGCCCGCAGTCATCAACCAGATAAGGTTTGACATGCTTTACATGATTTTTAATGGACTCAATCTGTTTTATGGTTCCATATTGATCGTCTTTCCCCTGGATGGCCAGCATGGGGATATCAATCCTGGTTAAATATTTTTCAATATTCCAGTTGATAAAATTAGGGTCAAGCCAGACATCGTTCCATCCCCGGAAAGCATTTTCTGTATTTTCACCATGATATTTTTCAAGGAGTTGTCTTAAATCCTGGTGTTCGTAATTAATTTTTGCCTGCCTTATACTCTCCACAGTCTTTTGCTCGCAAAAAACATGGGCCGCTTGTGTGATAAGCCCTTTCAGACCTTTTGCACAGGGACTGCCGCTAAAGATAATCCCAATGGAACCGCCATCAGAATGCCCCACCAGAATATAGGTTTTTATGTCTGCTTTTTTTATAATTTCCGGCAGTATGCGCAAGGCTTGTTTGTGCATGAAATTTATTTTCCAGGGAAGAGGGCAGGGATCGGAATTGCCGTATCCAAGTCTTGAAAAAACCAGAGCCGGGCACCCTGTTTTTTGGGATACTTTTTGGGGAAAATCTTTCCACATCCTTACACACCCAAGACCTTCATGCAGAAAGATCAGGGTTGGTTTGTTCTTTTCTCCTTTTTCATGCCATTGTATCTCAATTTTTTTGGAATTCAGTTTTAAAAAATCTGTCATGGTTTTAATTTGTTTTATCTGGTTAATAGATTGTTGGTCTTTATTTTTTCATTAATATGTCATAGGCATTTTGGATTTCTATAAATTTTTCATTGGCAAGAATAGAAAATTCTTCACCCAGATGGGATAGCTTATCCGGATGGTATTTTTTAATGGCTTCTTTATATGCAGCCTGAATTTCTTTTTTTGATGCATTGGGGCCAATACCAAGAATCTCATAAGGGGTTTGAATGATTTTAGATGATGTGTTTTTTTGATTGCCCGGCCCATTTGTCTGCTGGTGTTTTTTATCTGAGGCAAAATTTTCAGCAGTCTGGTTATAGGACTGTTTAAATGGACCCTTTTTTTTAAACAGGAAATTGGGCAGTCTTCCATATCTTATCAGATAATAAATCGTACCAATAACAACACCATCATCAATCCAGCCGATAAATGGCAATAATAGATCCGGGATAATATCCACTGGGCTTATCAGATATAAAAGGCCGAATATGATTAAAACGATTTTCAGATAAAAATTCAATTCATTATGCCCTGTTTAGAACATCAATCATAGTATACAGCTTTTTTGACCTGTCAGGTTCGGCAAGCTTGTCATTTAGGAAAATAACAGCATCAAAGGTGCCGCTTACATAAATATCCCTGCCATTGATATTGTGTTTGAATTCAAAAAAGGCTGACCCGTCTTTTGCGATTAAGGTATAGGTATGCCATCCATGCCCGGTCAGGTGCTCTTTGGGGATTTTCCATTCTTTTTCCTGTAGTTCAGGGTCTCTTACCATTTGAATGTCGTTAACATCAAAATCAGTTCCCAGTTTATTAAAGTATCCCACCATTGCCCTGGCAGTGCCTGAGGTGTCTGCTTTGTCTTTCTGGTGGCTTTCAACTACGTTAAGGGTGTATCCCTCAAAAAGATTGGGGAAGGTGTTTGCCGCATATTCCATCATGGCCTGGAATCCGACAATCTGTTTTGCCATATTCGGCGCAATGACAGCTGGAGTTAAAGAATTTTTTACAAGTTGTTCAAGCTTTTCTCTGTCCCCGCCCGTGGTTCCCATAACAAAGGGGATTTGGTTCTGGGTATAAAAAAGCGCGTTTGAATTAACAGCCAAAGGGTGTGTATAATCAATGGCAATAAAGGAGGCAAACCATGATTTGATGTCTTGGATTTTTTTATCCCGGGTGTCTGGTTTGACAAGTTCAAAACTAATTGAATCAATTGTTTGGGTTTTGCTTTCAATTTCCTGGCCCGTAAGGGAAAAGGGAATGACATTAAACCTTTCATCTGCAATGGCGAATTGGGCCATTTTGCTGGCAACGTTGCCGGGCAGGCCATTGATCATAATATTTATTTTTTCCATGTAAACATCTCCTTACAGGGTTTGAACAAGGTTGGATAATTTGGGAAGTTTGTCCGTATCCAAACCTTTGATGATGTTTTTTAACGAGTTTACAGCATCAGGGATGTAGTGTTCAAAGCCTTTTTTCTTTTTGATGTGGCTTAAAAAACTGAACGCACCCAGAAATTGGAAATTTCGTGTTAAGCAGCAATAATGATAACATTTTAAAAATTTTTGTTTTTCCTTTGGACTCAATCTTAATTTATCCATGGTGTATTGCAAAAGATCATTTTTTATTTGATCGTTAAGATTAACATAGGGGTCAATCAGTAAAGATGCAAGATCATATTGCAAAGGCCCTAACCTTGCCGATTGAAAATCAATAAAAAAAGGTTGGCCGTTTTGTATCATAATATTTCTTGACTGCATGTCACGGTGCATTAAACCAATGAATCCGTGTTTCATTGCATGGTCAGCAATATGATCAAATTCTTGTAAAAACTCATGAAGACAGACATCAATGTTTAAATAGTCCTGAATAAATGCATTTATAAAGTAATTACATTCTTTTTCAATAATCAGTTCTTTTGAATAGGTTTCCGTCTGACACGTCCATTCTTTTTTAAATCCTTGAAACCCTTTAAAGGAAAAATCAATTAAACAATCTATTACTTTTTTATATAGTTTTAGAGTAAACAGGGCATCATTTTTTTGTTTGATCTGGGTCTCAAGATGGACATCACCCAGGTCCTCGAGAATAACCATCCCGGAAAACGCATCATGGTTCAGGATGCGGGGGACAGGAATGCCCTTTGAAAAAAGATGGTTTCCAATATGAAGAAAGGCATTAAGCTGTAAAAGCTCAACACTTTTGGGCATGCAAATGCCGTGGTCTGAGATAATAAAAGACTTGCCCTCATATCCTGTTCTGTACCAATTCCGGTCTGATCCGTCGCCGGCAAGTTTGTCAATTTGAATTTTTTTTATTTTGTCCTGTTTAATTTGAAACTGGGTGGCAGAAAGTATCTGAAGGGAGGTCAGTGAATAGGCATCTTTTGTCCCAATATCTGACCAGAAGATATCTTTTTCTACAAATGCTTTTATCTGTTTTTGCCTGCACAGATCTTGATATACATCTATGCTTGAAAATATTTTTTTATCAGGGAAATAATCATAAATTTGGGGAGATAAAACCTGGATGCCGGTAAAGGCAAGGCCATTTGTTTTTGATTCAAAATTTTGGACATATCCATGGTTATCGATTTTTACTTTATTGAATTTGTCATAATCATGGAGGACAAGGGTTGCCAGGGTATTTGATTTTTTATGAAAAGCATACACCTTATTCAGATCAATATTTGAAATAATGTCGGAATTAATAACAAAAAAGGGGCTGTCATTTAAAAAATGCTTTGCATTGGCAATTGCGCCGCCAGTATCAAGAATAGCAGGTTCGTAAATCGTTTGAATGCTGACATTATATCTAAGTTGCTTAACAAAGGCTTCTATCTGGTCGTGCAAATGATGTGTATTGATCCAAATTTGTTCACACCCATTGTCCACAAGCTGTTGAATGACATGCTCAAGTACGGGTTTAGACACCAATGTAAACAGCGGCTTTGGGATTTTCCGGGTATAGGGCAGGAGCCTTGTGCCAAATCCTGCTGAAAGAATCAGTGCTTTCATGGTTTTAAGATGCTATCAAAAGAATTAACCGGTCAAGAATATTCTTATAGTATTCAATCTGTATATGATCCTGGGGTCCTGTAACCCCATTTTTGGTAAAATAATTGGCAGCATTTTTATAATTAACCTGTGAAAGGGATTCTTTGAATGTGATGATTTTGGTTTTATAAAGTTTGGTTCCCATGGAATGGATTTTTTTAACTCTTTCTTTTGCATCATGCTTTTCTTCTTTATATTTCTCAAAATAAAGAAGGGTGGTTTTATAGGATTCAAAAAATGGTTGTAAAAAGGCGGCAACCCATTTGAGTTTCCTTAACCCTTGGGAAGTGATGCGGAACATATCTGATTCAGACGAATCCGGCACAAGTATTCCCTCGTTAACAAACCATTTTATACATGTTGAGATATCTTGTTCATAGGTGGTTTCTTCATCAAAGAAAAATTCATCTGTAAACATTTTTTCCAGGAATTTATATCGGATTACAAGGTCTGAAGAAGAAAACTGGAACCTGTCAGTTTCAAGAATTGCCACGGCAGTGTATGCAAAATAGACAAAAAAGGAAATCACTGAATTTTTGTAATAGTCCAGAATGGCCCGTTTGTTATGTTTTACAATCAAAACCGTGTTTTCTGTGATATCTTTATCATCTTCATCAGCAAGTTCGATAAAGTTCCTTGAGATAAAGTCGTTGATAACTGCGTTCAAGGCATTGTCAGGATCAATCAAAAGAGCATCAGAAACCTCTGCATTCATGAAAGTCAATATATTCATATAGGTAGTCACACGGGCTATCACCTGTTTTTTTGCAAAACTGTTTTTTGAACAATTTAATACTGCACTGGCGACGATGCCGTGGGGGGTGGCAACGGCATTGGTATTGATCGCGTTGATCAACTTGTATCCAAAGGTTTTTACAAATTTCATGTATTCTTGTTTCGAGATTTTAGAAAGATCAATGTTTTTATCCTGGATATAATCTTTTAAGGAGATGGGTTCATTAAACTTCATATATACTTTGCCGTATTTTTTCTTTAAAAATTTACGGGCATTGATCAGGCCTTTCAATGTTTCCGGTTGTTTTTTACCACCTTCGATTTCCTTTAGATATGAATCTTCTTCAAGTACATGATCATACCCAATAAAAACCGGCACAAAATAAAGGTTGTCGCAGGCACCATTATTATAGGCATTAATCAGCATGGCAAGACCTCCTGGCTTTGGAGCTAAGAGTTTACCTGTCCTGCTTCTTCCGCCTTCAATAAAAATTTTTATATTAAAACCTTCATAAAGAAGTTTTTCCAGGTATGCTGCAAAAATTTTTGTATAAAGCGGGGCCCCTTGAAAGGTTCGCCTGAGAAAAAAAGCACCAGCCCGTCTGAATAAAGGACCTAAAGGCCAGAAAGACAGGTTTTTTCCTGCAGCAATATGGGGGCAGGGCATATTGTTTTTAAACATGACATAGGGCAATAAGAGGTAGTCTAAATGGCTTTTATGACATGGCACCAGGATGAGCGGTGCTTCCGTTGATTTTTCCCTCATCCGGTTGATTTCTGTCTGGTTGACAACCAGATCCTCAAATATATTTTTAAACACCCAGGTTAACAGCCAACTGGCAAAATTGATCACCTGCAGATTGTAATTCGCTGCAATCTCTTTTATGTATCCGGCGGCTTTTTTATGGGTTTTTCTTAATGTAAGGTTGTTTTCCACGGCATAATGGGCCAGGTATTCACGTAAAGATTTCCGGGTTAAGATATCTTCAGTGATTTCCTGCCTTGATTTTAAAACAGGACCCGTTATGCTTTTTCTCTGTCTGTTCAGTATCTCTACTAAATGGCTTCGTAATCTATGGGCTTGAAATTCCGAATCAAGCTGTTCAATTTCAGGTCTGTTGATAAAGTCTTTTAGATTAACAGGGTTTGCAAGTTCAACCCTGATTTTTTCAGGTTGCCTTAGTATGATAAAAAAACGTTTTATAAAGCCCGGCTTTTCATGGGTTCCAAAAAGAATATCCGTTAACGTCGGCTCCTTTCTCATTGGTTTTGTAACATAAATAATATTTTCAGGAATAATTATGACGGATTTATCAATGCTTTTTTGAAGCTGTATCAAAAGGAAGAGAGGATCTGGGGTTGATTTGATAAATCGTTTATAAAAATCTTCTTCTTCAATAAGGCAGACAAAACCGGATCTGCCGTTTAATAATTCTTTTGTGGCATATCCTGTTGTATAAGGATCTTTAAAATTAAAATGGTGGAAAAAATAATCTATATGACAAAGAAAGATCTGTAACAGACGTTTAACAGGTAAAAGAAAAAAGAACCTGAAATCAAATCCAATCTGGGGATAAGGCAGGTCAAGGCCTTTCAGCTTAGTATGATAATATAAAAAATCTAGAATTCTTTTATTTTTACTGGCATAAACAACAATGCTGTCTTTATGAATGTTTTTTATCTTTTCTATATTGTGGTCATCAAAATTAAGCTTATTGATCAATCGTTTAATCAGCTTTTGGATAAAATATCCAGAGTGGCTCGGGTAAAAACATAAAAAGTAATCATAGGTGTTGCCCAGCATGCAGTTGATCATTCTGCGAAGCTTAAGCCTGAAATTTATAATAAGGTCTTTAAGCTTTTGAAATAATTTCATTAATTCGTCCTTATAAGGATTTTTCTGTAAATAATATTAACCTTCATTAATTATCAAAGGTTAATTGGAATGGCAATCTTAAAATAAATAGCCTTGATAAATATAAAGGCTTATGTTATTTTTTTTCATCCTATGGTGACAATTTTTATGGTGACAATTTTTAATTTGTTGAATTGTAAAAGAATAATTTGTTATTTGAACTAAATTTTTAGGAGGATTTCTTATGAAAACGTTAATTGGTGGAGCTATTGCAGTTCTTCTTGGTGTTGTGGGAATAGCTGTTTGGTTTAATCAGTTTTTAATCCTTTTAGCAGGATGCATTCCACCTGTTCTTCTTATAGGCGGTGGACTTGCTCTTTATCTTGGATTTGACGAACTGAAAGATTCATGGAAAAAAGATGACGATGTTGACGCACCCGCACCCCAGGATGATAAAGCCAAAATTGAAAAACTTGAAAAAGAACTTGATGAACTGAAAAAAGAAAAATAAGACCTTTTATAGATCATCAAAGAGGGCCTGCATTATTGCGGGCCTTTTTTGATGGCAGATGTTGCAAGAAAATCTACTACCTCATTTTCTTTAATCCCTGAATGCCCTTTTACTTTAATGAATGCCAGGTCACAAAATTTATTCATTAATGTCCTGATTTCATAAATAAGCGCCTGGTTTTTTTGGGGTTTCCAGTTTTTTGTCAATGATCCGATAGAATAACTTGAGTCTGAAAAAATACGAACGGGCAAGTCATTTCGCTTTAGTTCTTCCAAAGCCCTTTTTATGGCCGTCAGCTCTGCAATATTATTGGTTGCCAAGCCAATATATTGTGAGATTTCTTTTTTATTTTTACCATGAATAAAAAGAATACCAATGCCGGAAGGACCAGGATTGCCCGAGGATGCGCCATCTGTATAGATTTTAATGCAATTGTGGGGCAGGTCGGTTTCAAGTTTTTGTTCTTTTGTGACATTTTGGGCCCCGGGTTTTATTGATGATGGAAGAGACATTGATTTTTTTTTAGCCGGAACAGCCTGTTCTTCAGGGCTCAGGCTCTCAGGCTTGACCCGGTATTCATAATCCTGTTTTAAATTGTACTTTATCAATACCATGCCTTTTTCAATCAAAAGGTTTTTGTTAATGTCTGTTTGAGCCCAAACTTTATTGCCTTTAAAACTCATTCTTTTCCATGAGTCGGCCTGATCTTTATCATTCATATAAATAATATTTTCCTGAAAGGGATTTAAATTGTTTAAGTTCGTCCTGCCATTGATCTGATAAAAGATTTATGTCTTCTAAATTGGTCAGTCTTTTTCGAAGTGTTTTGCTGCCCAGGATCAGATCCATGGGCATTCGCTCAAATTCATATTCATAGGGTGGATTTTTAAATTTAAAGTCATTTTTGTGATGCTTGATAATCAATTGCATTAAGATCAGGGATGAAAAATACGGCTTAAACTCTTTTTTTGAAGTAACATGAATTTGAAAGCCTTTACAAATATTGCCCTGCCACTTTCCGGAAGTGGGTTCAAAATTTACGGGACGCAGAAAGGCGCCTTTTATCAATTTATCAGCCTCGGCTTTAATTTTTTTAGTGTCCAGAAAAGGGGCACCAAATAGCTCAAAAGGCAAAGTTGTGCCGCGCCCCTCAGATATGTTAGTGCCTTCAAAAATAACCTGTCCCGGATAAACCATGCATGATTTCGGTGTGGGCAGATTCGGGGAAGGGGCGATCCAGGACAGTTCAGTGTCCTGCCAATACATCTGTCTTTTCCAGCCGTTCATGGGGATGATAGTCAGGTTACACCCTATTTGAAATTCCTGGTTAAAAAATTGTGAAATTTCTCCAATGGTCAATCCATGCCGCATGGGAATAGGAAATCTGCCAACAAAGGAGGCATAATCTTTTGAAAGAATATTGCCTTCAATCTGTGTTCCGCCGATGGGGTTGGGCCGGTCAAGGATAACAACCTGCTTTTTAAGCTTTGCCGCCTTTTCAAGGCAATAGGCAACAGTATAAATAAAGGTATAAACCCGTGTTCCAACATCTTGAATATCAATAAGCAGAACATCAATCTGATCAAACATTTTTTGGGTTGGAATCCTTGTATCATTGTATAAACTGTATACGGGAATATTTAATTGTGGTTCCATAAAGTGGCCGGATTCAATCATGTTGTCTTGTTTTTCAGCATAAAAACCATGCTGTGGAGAAAACAATGCTTTTAATTGTCCCGGGAAAAAGTGATGGATAAGCTCTGATGCATGCGTGAAACGACCGTCAACGGATGCCGGGTTGGATAGCAGGCCAAGCCTTTTTCCCACCAGGTATTCCGGTGGATCTGTGATAAGCTTTTCAAGCCCGATGGTTACCTTGTTTTTCATAAAAATCCTTAACCTTATCTGTTTGATTCTAATCTCTTAATTATCATAGCCATTGACAAAATTTCAATTCATAACTAATTATTATTATTTTCATCATAATTAAGAGATCAGATCATGAAATTTAAAATCAGTGAATCAATAGCAACAATTAAGTCCTATGAGCCGGGCAAACCTCTTAAGGAGGTTGAACGAGAGTATAAGATTTCCAATGTGATCAAGCTTGCCTCCAATGAAAATCCCATTGGGTTTTCACCAAAGGTTTATGATGCAGTCTCAAAACATATGAAGGTCATGAACCGGTATCCTGAATCCACAGCCCCTGTTTTAACTGGTATGCTGGCCCAAAAATTTCATGTTAACCCCCGGAATATTGTTTTGGGGAACGGGTCTGATGATATTATCGCACTTTTGGCTCATGGCTTTTTAAATCCTGGTGATGAGGCTTTAATGCCGCGCCCCTCGTTTTTAATGTATGAAATCAGTGTTAAAACAGCTAAAGCAATACCCGTCATGGTTCCTTTAACTGATTTTTCAACAAATCTTGAAGGCATTGTTGAAAAAATATCATCTAAAACCAGATTGATTTTTATAACCAACCCCTTTAATCCAACAGGCAGTACAATTACTTATAATGAATTCAATGACTTTTCACAAAAAGTGCCGGATGATGTCATTATTGTTGTGGATGAAGCCTATATTGAATTTGTAAGGGATGAAGCAGTTTATAATTCCCTGCAAAACCCATTGCATGATCCAAGGATTGTCACTTTGAGGACATTTTCCAAAGCCTATGGACTTGCAGGATTCAGAGTAGGGTATGGCATAATGGATACTGAAATTGCCCAAATTTTAAACAGGATCAGGCAACCTTTTAATGTGAACACTCTTGCTCAGGCGGCAGCTGTTGCTGCCATTGGCGACGAACAATTTTTAAACAAGAGTATCCAAACCACCCATGATGGCCTTGATTTTTTGTTTGATCAACTGGCTATCCTTGGAATTCACTGCCTGCCCACCCAATCTAATTTTTTAATGATGGATCTTAAAACAGATGCAACCCAGGTATTTGAACAAATGCTGAAATTGGGTGTTATCGTAAGGTCGATGAAATCATACGGGTTTGATACCTTTTTAAGGGTGAATACTGGTACAAAAGAAGAGAATATTGTTTTTATTGCTGCGCTGAAAAAGGTTTTAAAAAAATAAGGATTTATTTATGAACACCAGAATTATTACCATTGACGGTCCTGCCGGGGCAGGCAAAACAACGGTAAGCAGGATGCTTTCAAAAAAACTGAGATGTGTTTATGTTGACACTGGCGCCTTGTACAGGGGGGTTGCCTATGAAATCCAAAGACAGGAAATTGACTGGGAAAATGATGAAATTCTTGACGGCTTTTTAAAACATTTGGATCTTAATTTTTTGATGGAAAAGGATAGACTCATCTTAATATCGTCGGGCAGGGATATAACAAATTTTATCAGGACACCCGACATATCCATGCTGGCATCTGCATCTTCTGCAAAACCGCAGGTAAGAGCAGCCCTGCTGGGCATTCAAAGGAATATCGCAAAAACAAAGGATGCGGTTTTTGAAGGCAGGGATATGGGAACTGTGGTTTTTCCTGATGCCGCACATAAATTTTTCCTTTTTGCAGATTTATCTATTCGTGCAAAAAGGCGGAATGATGAAATGCCCGATGAAACAAAGGATATTAAACTGGTTCAAGAAGAGATGAAAATAAGGGATGGGAAAGATTCTCAAAGAAAAACAGCACCTTTAAAGCCGGCAGAAGATGCCATTAAAATTGACTCCTCGTTTTTAACCATTGAGCAGGTGGTTGAAAAAATGGTCAAATGCATTGAGAAGGCCTGAAAAGCTTAATAATTTTGTTGATTTTTTTATTTTCATTTGATATAAAGGCAAATTGTACTTGACCATAATTTTGTTTCTGTGGAGGAGTATAAAATACGTTTAGGGAGATTAATATTAATGAATGACATTGCTGAAGAAAACAAAAATCAAAAAATGAATACTGAAACCTTAGAGAAAGAAGAAGTCACTTTAGAGGAAAAAGAAGCTACTTTAGAAGAAGAAGT
>CALGRI010000405.1 GCA_937880875.1 uncultured Pseudomonadota bacterium | reverse complement strand
CAAATAGGATAATAACAGTATAAATTTCCAGCCTGCCTAACAGCATGCACCAGGCTAAAAGCCATTTTCCCATGACAGGTATATGGGCAAAATTTTCACTGGGCCCAACGCTTCCAAACCCGGGGCCTATATTTCCAATGCAGGCTGCAACGGCTCCAAAAGCCGTCATCCTGTCAATGCCCATTGCGGCAAGAAGAATGCCAGACAGGATAAAAAGAGCGATATAGAGTGCTAAAAACCCCATGATGCCTTGCAGAATTTCATTGGGGATAACTATATTATTTATTTTTACATGGCTGATGCTTCTCGGGTGTATGATCTTAAACAATTCCCTATAACAATATTTAAAACAGACAATAATCCTGGCACATTTCATCCCGCCACCCGTTGATCCTGCTGAAGCGCCTATAAACATGCAGACAAACAAAATCACCTGGCTTAAGCCTGGAAATTTTTCATAATCAGCCGTTGCAAATCCAGTTGTAGTGAGAATCGAAACAACTTGGAAACTTGCAAACCTCAATGCATCTACCATGGAAGCATATACAGAACCATAAATATTCCATGTCACAATAAGAATTAAAACAAAGGTCAATCCCAGGAAAAATCTGCATTCCGTGTCCTGCCAGAAAGCAAGTGTCTTACCCCTCAGCATCTGGTAATGCAGAGAAAAATTAATTCCGGCCAGGATCATGAAAACAACAATCACATAATCAAAATAAGCGCTGTTATAATGGGCAATGGATGCATTCTTTGGTGAGAACCCGCCCGTGGGCATGGTTGTAAATGCATGACAGGATGCTTCAAACAAGGGCATGCCCCCACCCAGTAAAAAAATAATTTCAACAAGAGTGAAAACAGCATAGACCAACCACAGGATTTTTGCAGAGTCTGTCAGCCGGGGAGTCAGTTTGTCCGGCACGGGACTGGGGACTTCTGCTTTATACAATTGAATCCCGCCAACCCCTAAAAATGGCAGTATGGCAAGGGACAAGACAATGATTCCCATGCCCCCCAGCCATTGAATAAAGCTTCTCCAGAAAACAAGGCTTTTTGTCGCCCCTTCAATATTTGTCATTACAGAGGAGCCCGTGGTTGTAAAACCTGAGACTGATTCAAAAAATGCATCCGTGAAATTTGTAAATTCAGGGCCAAAATAAAAGGGCAGGGCGCCAAAAAGTCCAATGCCCATCCAGGCCAATGCAACCGTGGCCATCCCTTCTTTTTTGTTTATATAATCATCATAGCCCCGTTTTTTTGACCCGATGAGGAGGATAAGTCCTGCCATCATGGTAATTCCCATGGAGTAAAGAAAACTGTTGTGGGCCAGATCCTGATAATAGAGACTCACAAGCAAAGGGACAAGCATGCAAAGCCCTAAAAAAAATAAAAGGATACCGTTAATACGTGCGATAAACTGCCAGCGCATTAAAAGAAATCCAGTTTAACTATCAAAAGTTTTTCAAGTTTTTTAACGGCATGTTTAACAGCAAACATAATGATTCTATCCCCTGGTTTGACAATACTTTCCCCTGCAGGAATCATGATTTGACTGTCCCTTATGATACAGACAAGAATCGCACCTTTTGGGAAAGAGATTTTTTTTAGTGGCTTGTTCGTAATGTCCGAGGTTTCAAGGGCAATGGCTTCAATAAATTCCCCTCGTTCCCCTAAAATGGAAATATCAGATAAAACTTTTCCTTTTCTTACCTCCTTTAAAATTGAGCTGACAGCCGACAGTCGCGGGGAGACAACTTTTTCTATGCCAATGGTGGCAAGAAGGGGGAAATAATTTGATTTGCTGATCCTGGTAATCGTATTTTCAACTCCCATGTTTTTTAGCATAAGAGAAACAAGTATATTGGTTTCATCGTCATCCGTGACAGAAACAACTACATCACTTTGTCCCACATTTTCTTCAAAAAAAAGTTTCTGATCAGAGCCATTGCCATGAAGAATAATGGTTTTGTCCAATTGTTCTGACAGGTAGTTACAGCGGTCAATATCAGATTCAATGATTTTTGTTTTAATGGAATCTTGTTCAAGTAGTTTGGCAAGGCGTTCACCGATTCGTCCACCACCGATAATAAAGGCTCTTTGAATGGGTTCTATTTTTTTCCCGAAAAGGTTGAGCATTTTTTCAAGTT
>CALGRI010000404.1 GCA_937880875.1 uncultured Pseudomonadota bacterium | reverse complement strand
AAAAGGGTAAAAATTGATAAATGGGTTTGCCCTTGTTATTTGTTCCGACTTTTTTAGGTCCAATACATTGGACATCGGAAAAATACAGGTCAAACAGGTCCTGTTTTTTTATTGTTTTAAACAGCATTTTAGTAACTCCTTTCTGAATTTGTATTATTCAATGATAAAATATAGAGAAAGAAATAATTTCCAGGATGATTTTCAGATGGTTTTAATACTGAGTTTTTTTATGTCATTAATAGAGGTTGTCCATCGCTCCTTTATTTTAGGGTTAGTTATTTAACAATAAAGAACAAAGCAAAAGGTATGCCAGAAACAAGGCGAACTTATAAATAAATTCAAGTAATTAAAATAATAGGAATTAAATTAAATAGCAAACTAAAATACAGGTATTAATTTTGATGGATGTCATATTTTTTTACAACATGAAAAAAATATGAACGAATTCCGGAGAGAAGGGAGATCAAAAGGCAAAACCAATAATGTTTTTATTGAGAAAAAATCAGTTTTTCTATTTATAATTATTGTTAAAACAGATAGTTATCATTTATATGGTTTTGATTCTTAATCCCTGGCACGCAAATTGAAATGATATATATGAAACCACGATACTGAATAAAAGATTAAGAAAGGATTCTGTTGTTAAACAAAAAACTTTAACTCTAATACGGAGGAAGAGAAAAATCATGAAAAAAACAATGAGTAAATTAAGTTTAATGGTCATCAGTTTATTGGTGCTGTGGGTCATTGTTCCAATGACTATGGCTCTTGCTGGTCAGGGATTGAGGTATAGCTGCTCAGCCCAGGTTTATGAGGCATTTGAAAATACAAGACTGGAAGCTTTTACAAAGGAAACCGGGATTACAATCGATCTGTTTGTGGCAGCATCTGAATCCTGCGTGTATCGGGTGATGCAGGATATGACAGACATTGCCAGCTCCACCAGGGCAATATATAAACGTCACAAGGATCACGGGCTTATCGAGATCCCATTCTGTAAAGACCCCCTGGCTGTTATTACCCATAAAAAAGCACCTGTGGATAGTTTAACCCTGGGGCAGCTCCAGCAGATATTTTCCGGTGGAATCACGAACTGGAAAGAGGTCGGGGGACCTGATCTACCCATTATCCTTGTTGTTCCGGGTGAAGAAACCGGTGCCCATAAAAATTTTCGGCGGCAGGTGATGCACCACAAGGAAATTCAATATGATTATTTAACCTATAAATCCACCCGTGTTCTGGAGGCCATTGAGACACTGCCTCTGGGTGCCATCTCCTTTATATCCAGAGGTGCTCAGATCACCCATCCCATGGTGAAAGTATTGAGTATTGACGGAGAAAAACCAGGGGATAAAACTTATCCTTACTACCAGATATTTTACCTGGTTTCAAAGGGTGAGCCCACAGGAACGGTCAAGACCTTTGTTGATTTCATCACATCTGATAAAGGAAGATCCATTATCCTGGAAAGAGGAATGCTGCCCATTGATTAAGCAAGATTATAAGCAATTTAAACAAATCAAAATAACTTCATAACCCTTTTCTGTACAGAAAAGGGTTATGAAAAATCAAAAGCAGATTTTTGCCGCCAGAATCCTTGAATCTCAGGCTTCACAACAAATACAGGAAATGCTGTGGTTTTGAAAAAAATAAATACAGACAGAATTCAGCATTTTAATCTTAAATCTTCCCCCGGACAAAAGCGACCGGGAATGGAAAAAAGCATAGTCATCATTGTGGCCCTTACTGCCCTCATCTTTGTGGCTGCAAGTGCGGTTATGTCCCAGTGGTCGATTGAAGAGATGTGCAGGATTGTTCGCAGGCAGTTCAATGAAGAGCAGATGGTTATTGCCCACAATGTAAAAAATTTTATTGAAAGAGAATTTTCCCTGTTAAAAAGGGAGATGAAAATTCTTTCCCTGGAACTTGAAAAGAATGAAGATTCTGTCAGGGCAATACAATCAATGCTGGACAGGGTAGGTGAATGCGGTGTCAGCAAAATTGAATTTTACAACAGGGATGCCGGAATCCTTTATTCAGGTCAACCTGGCCGCAGGGAAATTACTTATTCTCCCCTTGAAAAGAATCTGCCCCTTCCCTTTGATCCTGATGCTCAAAAAATAAATCATTTGAGCATCTCAAGGCCACATATCAAACCATCTGAAATATTTTTATTACTATCCCTAACCGTGGGCCAAAGCCCTTCGCAAATCATCATTTGCCATGTCAATATTTCATGGCTTTTAGATCCCTTTCTCAAGAATATCAGGTCCGGCAAAACAGGATATGCATGGATCATCGACAGCGACGGCTATTTTATTTTTCATCCTGTCACCTCATTTATCGGGAAAAATGCATTCCTGGCAAGAAAAGAAAAGGATGATGCCATTTCATTTGTGGAGATCAACAAGATACAAAAGGATGAAATGCTCAATGGCCTTGAAGGCACAGGCCGTTATTTTTCAGGATGGCACAGGGAGCTTAAGGGCAGGATGGAAAAGCTTATTGCCTATACCCCGGTAACTGTTTCCCAGACTCCGGCTCAGTACTGGTCCATAGCGGTTGTTGCCCCTGTTATGGAAATAGAAAAAGCAGTAAGGGATAAATACATGGATCAGTTTTTCATGCAGATAGCCGTGATATTCACCATTATTGCCGGGGCTTCAATAATAATGTTTTTTGAAGTAAAATGGTCCAGGTATATGGAAAAAGAGGTTGACCGGCAGACAGAAGAACTTGTCAAATCAGAAGCAAAATACCGCTCCCTTGTGGAAAATGCTGAAGACTTTATTTTTACTGTTGACCCTAACGGCAGATTTTTATCCATGAACAGTTTTACATCAAAATTTTTTACAGCCAGGACTGAAGACCATATCGGAAAGGGACTATCATCATTATTTTCAGAAGAGATGACCCAAAGGCTTCAGCAGCTTATGCATACTGTTTTTCAAAGCAAAAAAAGCATCAGAAAAGAGTCTGGATTTATCCTTGATGGTGCAAAGATATTCCTGGATTCCAACATGGTACCCCTGCGAAATGAAAGGGGAGAGGTAATTTCCGTGCTCTGTATTGCAAGGGATATCACTGAAAATAAAAAAATTGAGCGCCATCTGATACACACGGAAAAACTTGCCTCAGTTGGCACTTTGGCAGCCGGGGTTGCCCATGAAATCAACAATCCCCTAGGGGTTATCCTGGGATTCTGCGATCTTATGCTGAGGAAAAAAGATAAAACATCCCAGGATTATAAAGACCTTAAAATAATTGAGCGCCAGGGCCTTCACTGCAAAGAGATTGTGGAAAATCTTCTGGGGTTTGTACGTACAGGAGAAGAAAACGGTCATAGACAGGCCGATCTGAATCAATGCCTTGAAGACACCATAAAGATCGCCAGGCACAGGTTTGAAAAAGAGGGAATTGCTCTGTCCCTGGAATTTTCAAATACAATCCCCCTTGTAAAAGGTCATTCCAGAAAGCTGCAGCAGGTTTTTCTCAATTTGATCAACAATGCTGCTGATGCCATGCCCAAAGGTGGAAAATTGACAATCCGGACATTTATGGACAATGATCTTCACATGGTTGCCGCACAATTCCAGGATGAAGGAGTCGCCATAGCAGACAAGGATATGGATTATATCTTTGAACCATTTTTTACAACCAAACCCGAGGGCAGGGGAACAGGCCTGGGGCTTTTTGTGAGTTACGGCATTATAACCGGTTTTGGCGGAATTATGGAGTGTGAGAGCCAAAAGCAAGCCAAGTCAGGTATTGGATCACGCGGAACCATTTTTACAGTCAAATTGATGGTAATATCATAAGGAGAAGGGATGAAAGGGCGTATTTTAATTGTTGACGATGAACAGGATATGCTGACATTGATGGAGAGGATTATTGAAGAAGACACCCATTACACAGTTGTTACAGAAACCAATCCTGAAAAGGCCCTTGAAATTTTCAAAAAAGAGGAGTTTGATCTGGTAATAACAGATCTTAAAATGCCTGGCATGTCCGGGATAACCCTGATGGAAAGAGTCAGGCAGATCCGTTCCGATGTCTCTGTCATCATCCTCACGGCATTTGCCAGCATAGAGACTGCCGTGGAAGCCACGCAAAAAGGGGCAAGCGATTATCTGACAAAGCCTTTCAGAAGAGAAAGGCTCCTGGTAACCCTTGACAAGGTCATGAAGTGGCAGGGGGTAATCAGAGAAAACAGGCAACTGCGCCAGGCCCTGGAAAAGGAGAATGATCTTTCCATCATCGGCTCGACCCCTGCCATGGCAAAAGTTTTCGACCGGATCAGACAGGCCGCGCCCACATCAGGAACAGTCCTTATAACCGGACCCACAGGGACGGGCAAAGAGCTTGTGGCCAGGGCGGTTCACCAGAACAGCAATAGAAGGTCAAAAAAACTGGTTATCATAAACTGCACTGCAATGCTTGAGAATATGATTGAAAGCGAATTGTTCGGGCATGTTAAGGGTGCTTTTACAGGTGCAATGACAGATAAGAAGGGACTGGTTGAAGCAGCAGACGGGGGCACTCTTTTCCTGGATGAAATAGGAGACTTGAAGCCAGGGCTTCAGGCCAGCCTTCTTCGACTGCTTCAGGAGGGAGAATACAGATCTGTGGGCAGTGTCATAACCAAAAAAGCGGATCTCAGGTTTATTGCAGCCACAAACAAAAATCTTGAGCAGGCCATCCTGGAAAATACATTCCGGGAGGATCTGTTTTACCGCCTCAATGTCATACGTCTGGAAATACCGCCCTTAAAGGACAGACCAGAAGATATTCCACTTCTCTGTTACCATTTCCTCAACAAATACTGCATAATGAACGGAAAACAGATTAAGGCCATTGCTCCGTCTGCCATGCAGGCTTTGACAGCAAGACAATTTCCCGGCAATGTACGGGAGCTTGAAAATATCATTGAACGGGGAATCATTTTTTGTGCCGGCGATACTCTCACCCTTTCCGACCTGGGTATTTCCAGTCCGGAAAAATTTCTTATGCCTGAATTGTCTCCCCGGTTAAACAGGGAAGATTCCCTGATGAATTTTAAAGATGCCAAAGAGGAAAATATCCAACTTTTTCACGAACACTATATCCGGGCACTATTAAGGGAAAATCAGGGGAATATCAGCAAGGCCGCTGAAACTGCCGGGATACAGAGACAATACCTCCACCGGCTCATGAAAGAGTCCCGTATTGAAGC
>CALGRI010000403.1 GCA_937880875.1 uncultured Pseudomonadota bacterium | reverse complement strand
GTTTTTCCTGTTTTAATCGCTTAACGATTTCAGAAATATTATAATCTTTTGAAAACCGTTTTTGAAATTCTTCTTTTTTCTGAATAGCATCTGTCAAAGCCTCTTGAAACATTTTTGAAAGGTTGAAAGAAGTCCTCCACTCTTTGAGTTTTTCGTGAAGCAAATCAGGGACACTTAATGTAATTTTTTGAGTCATGCCACTCTCCTGTCATAGTCTTTATAAGATATTATGTAATTCTATTACTATACGTATTGTTTTTTTTAATACGTGTCAATCTTAATTCCTATAATTACGACTGAGGCATGAAATATTTTATATTGCCATACAATAAATATGAATTGAAGCAGTTAGAATCTTGAATTTTAGAAATATAAAGGATATACATGAGCATCATGTTAATTGAACTAATAGAGAAATTTGGAAAAAAAATTTTAACCATACTTGAATCACTGGGCAGGATAATTCTTTTTTTCCTCAACGGAGTGATGCATATTTTTACGCTGCCAGTTCAATTTACCAAAATTATTGACCATACATGGTTTATTGGATCCAAATCTATTTTTGTTATTATTTTGACCGGACTTTTTACCGGCATGGTGCTAGGGCTTCAAGGGTATTATTCCCTGGTCAAAGTTGGCTCAGAAGCAGCCCTTGGTGCTGCAGTGGCTTTAACCTTGATTTCAGAATTAGGGCCTGTTTTTACAGCTATTATGGTCACGGCAAGGGCAGGCTCATCCATGGCGGCAGAAATTGGTATCATGAGGATTTCAGAACAGATCGATGCTCTTAAAACCATGCATATAAATCCTGTCAGATTTTTGTTTTCACCACGGATTATTGCTGCTGTTATCAGTTTCCCATTGCTCACGGCACTCTTTGATGTTGTCGGCATCATCGGTGGATTTATTTCCGGCTCGATTATGCTGGGCATAAATCAACATGTATATATGGACACTGTTATTCAAAGTATTAATATACATGATATTAACCTAGGGTTTTATAAGGCTTTTGCTTTTGCTGTAGTTACCACCACAATATGCTGCTACCGCGGTTATTATACACATTTATACAGTGGTTTTGGCGCCAGAGGGGTCAGTTTATCAACAACCAATGCAGTTGTTCAGTCCTGCATTTCCATCTTTGTTTTTGACTATTTCATTACGTTTTTCTGGATATAAATATGACTATCCCTTTAATACAATTTATAGATGTGAGTAAAAGTTTTGGAGCATCTCCTGTTTTAAAAGGGCTTAATTTGTCTATCTATACAGGTGAGACTATAGTCGTCATCGGGAAAAGCGGGACAGGCAAGTCTGTGTTGTTAAAACATATTATCGGACTGGTCCAGCAGGATTCAGGTCAGATACTTATTGAGGGTAAACCTCTGTCTCAGCTATCAGCGGCAGACAGAAAATCTTTTTACAGAAAATTAAGCTATATGTTTCAGGATAATGCTTTGTTTGATTTCATGAGCATATATGATAATATTGCCTTACCTTTGGTCGAAGATTCAATATTTCCAAAAGACCAGGTAAAAAAGAAAGTTTTAAAGCGTATGGAGCAATTGGGTTTGATTGGTATAGAAGAAAAATTTCCTGCACAGCTTTCCGGCGGTATGCGAAAAAGGGTGGCTCTTGCAAGGGCGCTTGTGATAGATCCTAAGATTGTTCTTTTTGATGAACCAACAACCGGTCTTGATCCCATAAGAAAGAAAAAAGTACATTCAATGATTCAGGAATATCAGAAAAAATTTGAATTTACGGCTGTAATTGTGAGCCATGATATCCCTGAAATTTTTAATGTGGCGCAACGAATTGCCATGCTGGATGAGGGCACTATAAAATTTGAGGGCTCAAAAAAAGATATCCTGGATTCGCACAGCAAAATTTTAAACGATTTTATCAAAGGTAAAGACGTTTAAAGCTAAGGATCAGGGATGATCTATTTAAAGGAAACCCATGAATAAAAGAAAAATTGAATTTTATGTAGGACTTTTTGTAAGCATTGGCATATTGTGCACTGGATACCTTTTTATTGTTCTTGGTGAAATAAGTCTTTTTCGGGATAAACAATACCCGATATATGCTTTTTTTACTTCTGTCTCAGGGCTTAAAACAGGTGCTAAGATTGAAATGGTAGGTGTGCAAGTTGGTACAGTTTCTAATGTCAGTATTGATAAAGAACGCTTACTTGCAAAAGTAGAATTTCGTATTGATAAAAATATTGAGCTTTCCGAAGATGTCATAGCATCTGTTAAGACGTCCGGTATAATAGGGCAAAAATTCATTGATATTCTACCCGGAGGTTCTGATATCATGCTTGAACCAGGAGAGGAAATATTCAATACTGAGTCATCCCTTGATATTGAATCTCTTGTGAGAAAATTCATTTTTAATAAAGATAATAATTAGGGCTTTTTTTGATTACAGTTTTGTTAAAACTCTCGATGAAATAAAAGGAAATTCTCAATCATGGAGAAAAAATATTCATTTTTTATTTTAGCAATCGTTTTTATCCTGGTATCGACTGGTTCTGCCCAGGATAATCCCATGATTGCTCCGGTTTTATCTAATGATTCCTTTTCCATGTCTTTTTATCCATTACATAATCCAGATGGAATACTGATGGCTCAAAACACATTGCCCATATCAGCGGATGATGAACTGGACAAAGAGCTTCTTGATGATTTTGATGTTATCATAGAATCTCAATCAATTTCTGACCCCTTCTATTATTTTAATTACCTAATGTATTCCTTTAACGATTTTTTATATTTTGCAGCGATTAAACCCATTGCCACAGGTTATAAAGCAATTACCCCCACCCCTTTACGCAAAGGGGTGAATAATTTTTTTCATAATCTTATTTTTCCTGTGCGATTTGTAAATAATATTTTACAAGGTGAAATCAAGGATGCGGGAACTGAGATTGGAATTTTCTTAATCAACTCAACTATTGGTGCCCTTGGATTTGCTCAGGTTGCTCAAAACAAATTTGATCTTCATACAGCCAATGAGGACCTGGGGCAGACCCTTGGTTCCTATTCCATTGGTAATGGATTTTATCTGGTGCTTCCCATATTAGGTCCGTCAACGCTAAGGGATGTGGTCGGACTTGTTGGCGATTATTTTTTAACTCCGATCAATTATGTGGAGCCCTGGGAGCTTTCAACCGGAATTAAAGCCTATGATACAATAAATACCGCCTCATTTCACATAGGGGATTATGAAGCCCTAAAGGCAGCTGCCCTGAATCCTTATGCAGCCATACGAAATGCCTATATCCAAAACCGCAAAGAAAAAATAAAAGAATAGATTTAGAATTTAAACAAATCTTTTCGTCGATAGGGTAGAAAATATTTCATCTTATGGGATCTGATCTCATTCAATATGGTTTTTTCTATATTGATAATATGGATTCCTTCTGTTTCATCGATTGATTTGTAGAGTACATTGCCATCCGGGCCTATGAATATGCTTATCCCCGGGAAAAAAAGACCTTTGGCATTATCGCCGGTTTGATTGCAGGCGGCAATATAAACACCATTGTCAAAGGCCCTTGCTCTCAGATGCCGAACCCAGGAATCATGTTTTTCCTGTGAACTGCCCCTGGGGGATGCATGGGGGATGAAAATTACATCGATTTCTTTTAAGGCCATGGCCAGTGATAATTCCGGGAAATGGGCATCATAACAAAGCTGGATACCAAACTTAAGTCCTTGTGATTTAAAAATTTTAATTTTATTTCCTGGAGTAAAGTATTTTTTTTCAAAGGGTGCGGTATGAATTTTTCTATATGTTTCAAAGGATTTTTCAGGAGTAAAAACCAGGTGTGATGCATATATTTTTTTATCGGGTGTTTTTTCTGCCAGTCCTACCAGAATCGTTAATTCAAATTTTTTGGACAGGTTTGAAAACACGCTCACCATATTATCCTGGGTAATGGGTCTTGCAATATTTGTTATATCAGGGCCGGCAACATAACCGGTTAGGTTCATTTCAGGGAAAACAATAATTTTCGCACCTTTTTGGGTGGCTTTTGTTATAAATAAAAGGGTGGACTCAAGATTTTGTTCAAAATTTCCAGCAATGCAATTTTGAACAATAAGAGCGACTTTAATTGTTTTCATAATTTAAAATTTGCACTGATTTTAAAAACTTTTGTTGCCGGCAGATTGAGTATTGTCTCAATATTGGTTGCTTTTTGTATTTGTTGAAGACTGTCATTGATGATTTCAACAGAAGAGGCGATAAATGTAAACCAGATATTAAATTCATGATCCCGTTTGTAATTGTGTGTAACCCCTGAATATGCATTCACTGTCTTTGTAAATAATTCTATTTTATCATCAGGTACTTTGGCAGCACAAAGGGTTGAATAATATCCAAGTCTGTCAGGACTGAAATTGCCACCAATCCGCCTGATAAGCAAGTCTTCTTTCATCTGATTAATCCTTTGGATCAAATCATCTTCATGAAGACCCAATTTTTGGGCAAGAATTTTATAGGGTCTGGAATCAATAGGGAAATCAACTTGAATGTTATTAAGGATTTCTCTGTTTTTATCATTAATTACCGGCATACCTTAACTCCTATAAACAAAACATAAAAAGGCCCTGCACTTATCATGCAGAGCCTTTAAAACTAATACAAATATCAAATTCTGGTTTTACTATACACATCCGGTTGGTTTTGGAAGACCGGCCATTTTACATGCACCTTTTCCAGGTCCTGAAGGGAAAAGTTCATAGATATGTTTTAATTTAAATTTGGTTAGCTTGGAAAGAACTCGAACCATTGGAGCAATACCATTTTTTTCATAATAATCTTGGAGAACTTTTATAAGTGCCCAATGCTCATCAGTAAGCTCTTCGATACCTTCCTGACCTTTTACATAGTCAACCCACTCTTCAGAATACGTATTGTAATCAAGAAGGAATCCATCTTCGTCTATTTCGAAAGGTTTCCCATTGAACTCAATTGTTGCCATTTAAAATTTCCTCCCATAAAAAGTTTATTTTACTATCATTTTAAGACATACCGTCTTAGTTTCAATAATTGAAAGCTTAACATATCTTAAGCAATGGTTATTTGTCAATATAAAATAAAACCGGTTTAATATTCTTTCGGGGTTTGGTTAATCTGTTCAAGAGTAAAGACTGGGCCATCTTTACAAACAAGTTCTTTCCCTATATTGCATCTGCCGCACATGCCGATTCCACATTTCATTCTGTTTTCAAGTGACATGATAATTTGATGTTCCTTATATCCAAGTTTAGCCAGGGACGGCTGGGTGAATTTAATCATGATGGGCGGCCCGCATATAATGGCATAGGTATCTTCATCAGCAGTTGGTGCATTCTGTTCAACAATTTGCGGCACAAAACCTTTATGATATTTCCAGTTTGGATCATCCGTTCCATCAACGGTTATATGCATGTTTATATCACTTCTTTTTTCCCATTCATAAAGCTCTTCTCTGTAGAGCAGCATGCCGGAAGATCTTGCACCATAGACCACATCAATATTCTTGAATTTACTCCTGTTACCTGGATCAAGCATATATACAATGGATGATCTTAAAGTTGTAAATGCAAATCCTCCACCAATGATGACAACATTTTTATTTTCCAATTTGTCCCAGGGATACCAATTACCCAAAGGCCCCCTGATTCCCATGATATCTCCAACCTTCATATTATGAAGATAGGAGGTAACAACACCTGTTCTGAAAACAGTAAATTTAACAAATCCTTTTTCAACCGGGGAAGATGCAATCCCGATGGGTATTTCTCCAACACCAGGTATTGATAATTCTGCAAACTGTCCGGCCTGGTAAGAAAATTTTTCTTCATCCCCTGCATTTAGAAAAACAAATTTAAATGTCTTAAGGGATTTATCCTCAGTTGCAATTTCTATATCATCAATGCGAACTGGATACGGTATATAGGGATTTTCCATGGTTCCTCCTTTGTTCGCTAATCTTGTTTCTCATATGCGTTCATCATATTGCATACTTCACGAATATCAATATTGACGGGACAGCTTTTGACACACCTGCCGCATCCGACACACATGATTCCCTGGTCGTATTTATCAAGAAAATATTTGAGTTTATGCATAAATCTTTGCCTGACCCGCTGAACCTTGTTTCCTCTTGGATTATGACCTGTGGCATGGCGGGTAAACAAAGAAGACATGCAGGTGTCCCAGTTTCTAAATCGGGTGGCTTGCTTTTGTCTGGCCTCATCCTGGATATCAAAACACCAGCAGGTAGGACAGACATAGGTGCAGGTTCCGCAGTTGATACAGGAAAACGCCAACTCATCCCAAAAGGGGGCTTCATGGAGCTCAAGAATGGTTTTTCCCTTAAGCTTGTCGATTTCCACACGGGAGGTAATATTTTTTTCAGCCTCTTTTCTCAAAATATCAAATAATGCCTGGCTTTCTTTTTCATCAGCCATTGTATCAAAACCGCAGGCAATTGCATAAGCATCCCCCTTTGGAGTGAGTATCTTGGCAAGGTATTTGTCATCAAGATCTGCCAGAAGAATATCAAGACCTTCTTCGCAAAAGGGTCCGGTTCCAACACAAGTGGAAAAATCAAAGGGCCCTGGCCGGGTTATGCCAAGCCCCACTAAGACAGTGACTTCATAGGCATCACACCAATAGGGATCTTGAAAATCTTTGGTGTCAAAATTGAGTTTAACAAGTGCAATGGCTTTTGCATCATAGGGCCGGATACCCAGAACTGCACGGGGTGAATAGTCGTTTTCCGATCTTTTCATGATATGGTGATCTTCAACCGATTCATCCAGGCTGGCAGACAAAATTTTTTCTGTCTGGGGAAAAAGAATAGATTTTGCCGACATGACAGACTCATAATATCCCATGTCCGGATGAACATCTGGATCAAGTTTTTTGATCAGACACCCATTTTCATCTTTAACCGGGCCAAAAAGTTGATAAGTATCTCTGGATTTATCAATCCCTTTGGTCCAGTCTTTTTTATCAATTGTTATGAACTTCATTGTATACCCTTTTTATTTATTTGATAAAAGCATCAGGATCTTCCGGTTTATATGTATCCAGAGGAGGACGCTTTGTCATATCAAGGCCGGCTTCCCAGCCAAAAAGTTCTAAAACGTCTTTGTTCAGTTTTCTTGTAAAATCCCTGACATTAATGCCCATGGGGCAGGCTTCAACACATGCCCCGCAATCAGTACACCGCCCGGCGCAATGAAATGCCCTTAAAAAATGAAAAGTATTCACATCTGTCTTGTCCTGGCCTTTGCCCACCCATTGGGGATCAGATTCATCCACAAAACAAGTGGGGCAATAGCACAAGGGGCATGCATTTCTACAGGCATAACACCGGATACAATTTTTTGTCAGGTTTTCAAAATGCTGCCATTTGGCATCATCATCCAAAGCTTCAATCAGGTCAACATCAAGAAAGGGATTATCAAGCTTTTGTTCTTCCACAGGATCTGCTGCCAAAACATCATAGAGTACTGGATTTTTATGGGTGCAATACAGGCAGTTTCCCTTTAAATAATCCTGTTTTTTCAAAGTTTGTGTTTTTAGTAGTGATGAAACAGTCAAGGTGTCGCCGTCTTCCGAAAACTCAATTATTTCATCTTCAAAAACTGCAGCGATTCTATGCTTATCCACCATACCTGTGCAAGGCACACCAATAATATAAATCTGCTCTCTTTGAATCTGGTTTTCAACAATATGGGTAACAATATTCCTTGAATCACATCCTTTGGCAACAATTGCTATTTTTCCTTTTTCTTTGGAAGCATAATTGGCAAGATTAAGCCCGCATGTTGAATTAAAAACAAGTTTTTCAATACCTTGTTTTGATTGAATGGCAATCGGACTTGTTGCCATGGGAATGGTTCCCTTTGCAAAACCGATTACCTTTTCCACTTCTCCTTTTTCAAGGAGGTCAGCTGCAATCTCCCTGATTTTTTCGATACAGGTAGCCATAAAAATTACCTTTACTAATTATATTTTTTTACAAATTTTTGATTCGGTTCAAGTGCTTGTACCTTATCTGAAATCTTTTTAACCACGTCCACAAATTTAGTGGCCTCTGCCGAAGAGATCCAGGAAAAATGGACCCTGTCCCTTTCAATTCCCATGTGATTTAAAAAATTCCCCATTAAAACAAATTTTCTGCGTGCATAATAATTACCATCCAGGTAATGACATTCTCCGGGATGTCAGCCAGACACCCAGACAGCATCTGCACCTTCCCTTAAAGCAGATAAAATAAACTTAGGACTCATTCTTCCTGTGCAGGGGATTCTGATAACCCGGATATCGGCAGGGTATTGCATCCTGCTGACTCCGGCAAGATCAGCTGCACCATAACTGCACCAGTTACACAGGAAACTGGTTATTTTTATTTTATTTTCACTCATTAATTATATCTCCCTATACAGCAGCGTTGGCTGCATCTTTTTCTTCTTTGGGTATAGTTTTGGTTTCATCTATTGTTTGAATGCCATCCCGGGTTTCAGTTTCATCATTCTGGGCAAATATCTGGGCAAATATCTGATTGTTATCAAAGCCTTTAAGATGAATGGCTCCAGATCTGCAGGAACCAACGCATAATCCACATCCTTTACACAGAACCGGGTTGATTTGTGCTTTCCCCGCATATCTGCCTTCATTTGTAAAGGACGGGGCAGAAAATGGACAGATGGACACACACACGCCGCATGAGCTGCAAATCTCCTGGTTAACCATTGCAATGGTTCCGTCCATGTTCATTGTTTTTTTAGCCAGAAGCGTAACCGCTCTTGTAGCCGCTGCCTGGGCCTGGGATATTGATTCGTCAATGGGTTTAGGTGCATGGGCAAGCCCACAGATGAATATACCATCGGTTGAGCAGTCAACAGGTCGCAGTTTTGC
>CALGRI010000402.1 GCA_937880875.1 uncultured Pseudomonadota bacterium | reverse complement strand
ATTAAAGGAATTCAAGATGCCATGAATGAAAAACTCTGGGGCGGACGATTTTCACAAAGCACGGATGATTTGGTTGAAAAATTCAATGCATCCATTGATGTTGACAAACGGCTTTATGACAGCGATATTGATGGAAGCATTGCCCATGTAAAAATGATGGCAAAAGAATCCATCATACCCGAGACTGATGCCAGGACCATTATTGAAGGGCTTGAAAAGGTAAGAAAGAAAATTGAGAATAATGAAATTGCCTTTTCCGCCAGCCTTGAAGACATTCATATGCATATTGAAGATGCTCTGGGAAAAGAGGTCGGCGATGTGGGAAAAAAGCTTCATACAGGACGTAGCCGTAATGATCAAATTGCCCTGGACGTGAGGATTTATTTAAAAAAAGAGACAAGACTCATTATAGACCTTTTAATGGGCTTTCAAAAAGCCCTTGTCACAATGGCCCAAAAGCACCTGGATGTGATCATGCCCGGGTATACGCATCTTCAAAGGGCTCAACCAGTCCTCTTTTCCCATCATCTGATGGCATATTATGAAATGTTTAAACGGGATATCCAAAGGTTTGAAGATTGTTTTAAAAGAATTGATGTCATGCCGCTGGGTGCGGCAGCGCTTGCAGGTACGACTTATCCCTTGAATCGTGAATTTACAAAAGAACTGCTTTGTTTTTCAAAGGTCTCAGATAACAGTATTGATTCTGTGTCTGACAGGGATTTTGTCATGGAGTTCATCGCCCATGCATCCATTGCCATGATTCATTTTTCAAGGCTTTCCGAAGAGATGATTCTCTGGTCTTCCTCTGAATTTTCTTTTATTACTATCTCAGATGCCTTTACCACGGGCTCCAGTATCATGCCCCAGAAAAAGAATCCTGATGTGGCAGAACTGGTACGGGGTAAAACAGGACGGGTTTTGGGTAACCTTATTAATATCCTTACCCTGATGAAATCATTGCCCCTGGCATATAATAAAGATATGCAGGAAGATAAGGAACCTTTGTTTGATACAGTGGATACGCTCAAAATCTGTACCGATGTCTATACCCGGATGTTTGGAAACATAGAAATTCATAAAGACAGAATGTTTAATGCCTGCAAACAGGGGTTTTTAAATGCCACTGATCTTGCCGATTATCTGGTGTCAAGGGGTATGACTTTTCGCCAGGCCCATGCCGTGGCAGGGCAAGCCGTTGCCCATGCCCTGGACCAGGGAAAAGAACTCGATGATATGACCATTGAAGAGTTTAAAGCCTTAAGTGAGCTGATAGAAAAAGATGTCTATGAATTTATTGAAATTGATAAAACGATTTCAAGGCGGATCACCTATGGGGGAACCGGCTTTGATAATGTTAAACAGGCAGTTAAAAAAGCAGCAGGGGAGCTTGGCTTACAATGAAAAATAAGAGAGCCGTCATTCAGGCCTTAATGGTATTGTCTGGAATCATTATCCTGGCGTTTACAGGATGCGGGAAAAAAGGCCCCCCAGTGGCACCTGAAATAAAAGGACAACAAATTGCAGCCCCGTTTGATTTAAAATATACCTCTGATGATAAAGAGATTCTTCTTTCATGGAATCATAAGATTGATATTGAGAAGGCTGCCGTAAAACCCGGGGATTTTGAAATCTTTATGGCTAAAAAAACATTTGAAGCCTGTGTTGGATGTCCTTTTGAGTTTAAGACAATTGGGATTGTTTCCATGCCTTCCATGGAATTTATTTTCAAAATAGAAAAAGGGTTTAAATATTATTTCAGGGTTCAGGCCACAGGGGATGACAATATAAGAAGCGAGTATTCAAAAACGGTTCAATTTGAGTTTAAATGAAAATTGATCAACATATTGTTTATTTAAGTATTGGTTCAAATATTGGAGACAAGAAAAAGAATCTAAATAATGCAACAGCCATCTTAAACCAGCATGATAAGATTGATGTGGTTGATGTATCATCCTTTTATAAAACAGAACCACAGAATTTTACTGACCAGGACTGGTTTGTAAACGCAGCTTTGAAAATTAAGACGGTATTGACTCCTGAAGATTTGATCTCTGTTATAAAAACCTTGGAAAAAGATCTGGATAAGGATGGGAAACCATTCAGGTTTGGTCCCAGGATTATTGATATTGATATTATTTATTATGATAATCTGGTTCTCAAAACCAGACATCTTGAAATTCCACACCCAAGAATGCATGAAAGGTGTTTTGTATTAATACCTATTTGTGATATAGGAGCTCATACAATCCATCCGGTTTTAAATTTACGATCAGATGAATTATTAAAAATAATAGAAAAACAAGAAACCCAGAAGGTGATTCTTTTGGATAAGGAGGCTTAAAGTGAAGTTTTTTATAGACACGGCTAATATTGACCAGATCAAAGATGCCAATGATATGGGCATGATTGACGGGGTAACCACTAATCCTTCTTTAATAGCTAAAGAAGATGGAGAGTTTAAAGAAATTATAGCTGAAATTTGTAAGATTGTTAAGGGCCCTGTCAGTGCAGAAGTTATCAGCCTTGCCTATGATGGCATGGTAAAAGAAGCCAGGGAGCTTGCAAAAATAGCAGATAATATTGCCGTTAAAATCCCCATGACGGTTGAAGGATTAAAAGCTGTAAAGACTCTTTCTAATGAAGGTATTAAAACAAACGTGACATTGGTTTTTTCAGCACTTCAGGCATTGATGGCGGCAAAAGCAGGTGCAACATTTGCAAGCCCCTTTATCGGCCGGCTGGATGACCTTGCCCAGGAAGGAATGGGGCTGATAGAAGAGATTGTTCAAATTTATGCCAATTATGATTTTGATACCCAGATTATAGTGGCCAGTATCAGAAATCCACTCCATGTTTTGGATTCAGCCCTTCTGGGTGCTGATATTGCCACCATTCCATACGGAGTTTTAAAGAAACTTGCATCCCATCATATGACAGATAAAGGGATTGAAGCCTTTATGGCAGACTGGAATAACCAGAAGGTCACACGTAAAAAGAACAAATAATTTAAGATGACCGGGTTTGATAAAATAAAAAATATTGTCCTGACACCCAATTTCATGACCTTATCCAGAATTGTTGCAGTTCCTGTGATTGTAATGCTTTTATTATATGAAACAAAAATTACAACCTTTAGCGCCGCCATTCTTTTTTCAGCAGCATCCATTACTGATTATCTTGACGGGTATCTTGCCAGGACCCGAGGATTGGTTACAAAATTAGGTAAAATCCTTGATCCTATGGCAGATAAACTTCTGGTTTCTTCAACATTGGTGATGCTGGTATCCTTAGGATTTATGCAGGCCTGGATTGCCTGCATCATTATTGGAAGAGAACTTGCAGTGACCAGTTTAAGGTGTGTTTTGATTGAAAATGGCCAGGACGTTGCAGCTTCTTGGCTTGGAAAATATAAAACTGGTTTTCAGATTGCAGCCATAATACCATTGACCATGCATTACAATTATATCGGCATTAACTTTAATGCCATTGGTATGTTTTTCCTTTATGGTGCCTTGATTTTTACCATCTGGTCGGGAATTGATTATTTTGTCAAAGCTAGAAAATTTCTTTTGCTTTAAATTGATATGGACAAATTTGATATTGACAAATTCAGTGTCAGAGTATATAAAATGCGATTGTTTGCTGGGCGGGAATAACTCAGTGGTAGAGTGCGACCTTGCCAAGGTCGAAGTCGCGGGTTCAACTCCCGTTTCCCGCTCCATAAAACAAGGCGGCTTGGCCAAGTGGTAAGGCGACGGCCTGCAAAGCCGTTATTCTCCGGTTCAAATCCGGAAGCCGCCTCCATAATAAAATCAAGGGTCTTGGAAGTTTTTCAAGACCCTTTTTTTATGGTAAAAATATCTACTTTTTATGGAAATTGACCTGAATATCAAACGGGTCCTTTTGTTTTTTCTGGGTTGGTATTTTTTTTAACTCCAATTTATTAGCAATGGCAGGAGAGATATGATCAGGTTTGTAAATTCAATGATAATTGGGCTATTCTGTATATTAGCCGTGTTCCAGATGGATGTGTGCGCTCAAGAGGCCTACGAAACAAAGCCCATAACAAATAATGGCAAAAAGTGGCGCATCGGATATCTTGAAGGTGGCCCTTATGCCAATTATCAGTCGATTTTAAAAGATATG
>CALGRI010000401.1 GCA_937880875.1 uncultured Pseudomonadota bacterium | reverse complement strand
ATATTATTTTAAAACAAGGCCTGTTGGAAGTTTTTCACCAAACTGGACATTTTTTTCCTTTTCCGCGATAATCATTTTTTCATTAATCATTCTGATAAAAGAACCCTTAGCCTTTCTTTTCTGCAGCCAGCCTGTAATTCTATTGATCTCTTCCGGCTCCATATCCCTTGTTCTGTCCCCTGTTTTCCTTGCTATCTGTGCAACCATATTGTCAACAGGATCATTTTTCTGCCATGTTTTTTTCATGACCTGGTTTATCCATTTTACCACCTCTTTAGCCGGCACCACTCTGTCAACAGATCCATATAATAATTCTCTGGCACCAAGCCGTGACAATATCCAAAACATATTGTCCTGATTTTTACCCGGCTTAAGTATTGGAAGAAGAGCTTTGCCCAGCACAACCTTATCCTTAACCAGAAGTCTTTCCATATTGCCCAGTGCCATCCATAATTCAACCTGCTCCTGGGGAGAAATTTTATGGCTGGTATTTTTACCCTTTATTAATAAGGGTGATATATCCTGAAAAAGCTGACGTTGCTGGCCAGCCCCCAGACCTGCAGCTATTCTTCGAATAAAAACCCACCATTCAAGCCTGTTCTGGACTATTTTTTCAAACTTCAACCCGCTAAGATAAATCTTCCACAATTTTTTTGCACGCTCCTTGTCAAAGGCATCTCCAAAGCCGGGGCGCATACAGAACCCTGTAAGATTGAGCCATCTTGCCTCGTGGGCAGCTGAATAGGTTCTTGTGCCTTTAAGTTCAATCAATTTGTCAGCCATGCTGCGTAAAAAAGATAAGGGCCAGTTTAATTTTTTCTGAGCAATAAATTCTTCAATAAGCTTAGCAATGATTTTAAGTGAATCATCCTTGTCAGATTCATCGATAAATACCTGATGAATCCTGTGGCATGCACCTGTTATCAGCTGATCATCATATACTTCCGTTTCTTTGCACCCCATACCTGTCTGTTGTTCTCTTAACTGGAACTGCAACTTCCACTTGTGGTCACTCACTCCTGAATGACAATACATGGAAAGTGTCCCCATTTCCGTATATTCCGCCCCAATTGTCACGGGAATAATTTTTCTCTGTCCGCTTTTTCCGAAACGGATAATAGTCTGGATCGATGCCATTGAAGAAAAAGAATCATCAATAGCGATAATCTCACCTGCTGTATCACCGGATCGATAACTGGAATAATAAATATCAAAACTTACCGGTTCATTGGCCCTTACTTCATATTTCATTTGGGGAAGATTTATGACAGAGCCTTCATCCAATCCTCTTTCGACGATGCAAACAGCGCTTGAAAAATTTTCCTTACCAGCTGAAATCCCGATATAATAACTTCGCGGGCTTCCACTGCCAACCTTGACACCTTTGCCCTGCTTGACAAGACCATAATAGGAAGCGCCGATTCCGACTGCCAGCTCCGGAATCTTGTTCTCCAGGATTTGCGGCAGCTCTGATTCGCCTGCCTTAAACCATTTTCCAATGACTTGCCTTATCCTTTCCTGAACAAGAACGGGTTTAATCGTTCCACCATTAAACAGGATAAAATCCGGTAAAGGATCTTTTAAAAGTTTTTGCCTGACATCATCCCTGTGATTTTCCAGAAATCTTATAATATGCTTGGTCACAGCTGACTCTTTTTCAAACGGCAGACCAAAATCAGTGATTTCCTTACCCGTGTCAATATTTAAATTTTCTACAGATTCAACATAGGGATAAAAGTCATCAAGCAATATTTTTTCAACATCGTCTTTGGTTAAATCTGCTGCAAGGGTTCCTGAAATTAATGAGCGGCCTTCACCTTTTATGGTTATCCGGACGGATGTTTCCCCCATATCAAGTATTTTTTCTTTGGCTTCCCTGCATCGATGGCATAACGTCTTCCATTTATCAGCAGTTAACCTGGATTTTGATTTAAACTTTGACTCGACTTTTCTGGCTAAGGCCAAATCGATATTGTCCCCCCCGAGAATCAAATGATCTCCAACAGCAATCCGTTCAAATCTAGGGGTGCCTTCTGATTCTTTAAGGCTGATTAAACTGAAATCTGTTGTGCCCCCACCCACATCACAAACCAGTATCAGATCATCTGCCTTCACATGTTTTTGCCAGTCATTCTCATGATTGACCAACCAGCTGTAGAAAGCCGCAAGCGGTTCTTCAAGAAGTGTTACTGAAGGGCCGAACCCGGCTATTTTTACGGCCTCCATGGTCAGATCCCTTGCCTCTTCATTAAAAGAAGCCGGGACTGTGATCACCACAAATTGATTTTCAAGAAATTGGTCCTCATCTTTTACAAAATGATTCCATGCATTTTTGATATGCAGCAGATATTCTGATGTAGCTGTAACCGGTGATATTTTTTCAAACCCTTCAGATCCCCAGGGCAGTATTTTTGATCGTCTGTCCGCCCGGTGATTGCAGAGCCAGCTTTTTGCAGAAGAAACCAGCCTGGAAGGTATTTTTGAGCCATGATCCCGGGCAAAACTACCCGCAAAAAGGTCTTCTCTTTTTTTCCATGGGTGCTTCAGCATTTCTTTTGAAATATCATATTCACCCGGAATATATAAAAAGGAAGGGAGAACCGGAGCCTTTGTAAATTCACCATGTCCGGTTAATTGAGGAACATTAAAAATTTTAACCAGATCCTTTTTTTCAACATTTTTTTTCCCTGTTGATTTGTCATCCTTTAAAGCTGTCACATCCACATATGAAACAGCAGAATTTGTTGTTCCCAAATCTATACCGATAACATATTGTTTGTCTTGAAAATCCAATGTCTCTCCTGAAAAAAGAAGCTCTTTGTCTTATTGTATTTCAACTTCTGCGGGAATAATAATCGCTGCATCCTGGATGTCTGACAGTTTGGGGATTTCTTTTTTCCCGGCTTTCCACCCTCTGTGTTTCAAAATACCCTCAAATGGAGGTTCTCCTGAAACATTTCCAACAAGCTTAATTGAATCAATATCAAATCCTGGTTCAATTGTTACTCTTTCACCCTCTTCATTGTCTATCACAGGCTTTGGATCAATATATTTTTTTATCGTTTTTTTACAGTCTTCGTGAATACTTCGTACAGCAGCACCAATCTGCTCATCATCATACAGACTTAAATCTTCATCAAAAAAATCCAAAAGCCGCCCATCCCGCTGCAATACAGACAAACTGTGTAAAAACAAACGTGTTTTCCGATCCTGCTCTATTTTCTGATCCACAAAATCTTTTTTGGATTTTCCTTTAGATGAAACCCCATCTTTTTGAACATGAACTCTGGCAAACTTCTTTGCCCGTGAACTTCTTAAAACAAGCCATAATACCCAGCCACACAACAGAAGACCCACGGCTACTGCCGGCACCACCCATAAATCAAAATTATTGGATATCAGCTCTAAAATATTCATACGCCAGACTCTCCTTTTCAAAAGCCTTAAACAAAAAAAACCATGCTGTAAATTACAGCATGGTTTAGATAATAATACAAAAATACTCTATATCAAGCAACTGCTTTTTAAAGACTTTAAAGGTTGGGAATCAGGGGAAAGTTGCTGCATCAGAATTTTTATTCATCTTTTACAACAATGACATCCTTATTGGCATCAAACACTTTTTGCCCAATCCCTTTCACTTTCATAATATCTTCCGGTTTCTGAAAAGGATTTTCCTTTCGATACTCGATGATTCTGTCTGCGATTTTGTCTCCGACATGCTTAAGCGTCACAAGTTCTTTTTTGGTTGCTGTATTTATATTTATTTTTCCACCGGCGGCGATCACCGGCTGACAAAAACTGAGAAATAACAAACCTACTAAAATTAACAAAAAAATGCTTTTGAATTGTTTCATTTTGTTCTCCTTTTTTTAATAAAAAAATAAAAATATCCCCTGATTCCCAAGAGTTTTTAAACCCGCCCATTTAATATCAGGGCTTGGTAATATATTCCGGAACAATCTTTTTAAACTGAAGTCTTATGTTCTCAATATCTCTCTTTTCCGCTTCTTTTCGCAATGTTTCGACCTCGCCATTCAATTGTTTAAGATCAACTTTCCTGCCATTAAAAATCATAATTTTATTATGACAGGTTGGTATAACATCCTCCTGGTCAGTCATCAGCTCTTCATACAATTTTTCACCGGGCCTTAACCCTGTATACTCAATATTGATGTCAACATCAGGTTCAAAACCTGAAAATCTTATCAGGTCACGGGCCATATTATCGATATTGATCGGAGCCCCCATTTCAAGGATGAATATTTCACCCCCTTTTCCCATGGCACCCGCCTGAAGGATCAACTGGCATGCTTCCGGAATCAGCATAAAATATCTTATGATATCCGGATGAGTAACGGTCACAGGGCCGCCTTCTTTTATCTGCCTTTTAAACAAAGGGATTACACTGCCGACGCTTCCAATTACATTGCCGAACCGGACCGTTACAAACTGTGTTTTTGACTCGTCAATCAGATTTCTGTTTTGTACGATCATTTCAGCGATTCTTTTGCTGGCCCCCATAAAATTTGTTGGATTTACCGCCTTATCCGTTGATATAAAAATAAACTTTTCACAACAAAATTTATCTGCCGCCTCTACAAGATTTTCCGTGCCTGCAATATTATTCTCCACTGCTTTCCAGGGATGGTTTTCCAACATGGGAACATGTTTGTATGCTGCGGCATGAAAAATAATTTCAGGTTTAATTAATCCAAAAACCTTTGATAAATCATCTTTATGCTGGATATCACCCAGAATCGGAATCACTTCAATATTGGGAAAATTTTTTTTAAGCTCCAGGTCAATCTCATATAAAGGGCTTTCCGCTCTTTCAAAAAGAACAAGCTTTTTGGGCTCAAACCTGCAGATCTGCCGACACAACTCAGTGCCGATGGAACCGCCGGCGCCGGTAACAAAAACAACTCGACCGCTAAGATAACTCCCTATTTGCTCAGTATCCAGATCTATGGGCTGCCGGCCCAGCAAATCTCTGTATTCCACTTTTCGGATGGCATTCACAGACACCTTGCCATTAATCAGTTCCCCCATGCCCGGGACTGTTTTAAATTTCATGCCGCTGTCTTTACAAATTTTAACAATTTCTCTCATTCTTTTTGCAGAAACAGTTGGTAACGCAATAATAACCTCAGAAACTTTAAGGGCTTGACCCACTTTTTCTAATTCTTCAATCTTGCTCACCACAGATATTCCGTGAATTTTTCTTCCGATTTTTAAAACATCATCATCCAGAAACCCAACGACTTTATATTGAATTGCGGCGTTGTCATTTATTTCTCTGAAAATTTTTTCAGCACAGTCTCCTGCCCCGATAATTAAAATTCTTTTTATAAGTTGCTGATTTTTTTTCAACCGATTGCTAAAATAACCAATCAATTCTTTAATCGTTATTTTTTGGACAAGGCGCTCATAGCATATCCGTATGAACACCCTGAACCCCATTATAAACATCAGGGTCAGACAAAAATCAATAAAAAAAACAGACCTTGAAATTCCCTGAAATCTGTATCTCCATAACACATAAATAACTATCAATCCAGATGATACAGCAACAGCTTTGAATACATCCAAAAGGCTGTTAATACTGGTGTATCTCCACATGCCTTTGTATAAATCCATAGTCCAGAAACAGATAAGCTTGATGATCAAAGCATAGGGGAGTATCTCTAAACATATAGCATGAACATTTTTATCGATTTGAAAATCAAACCGGATCAGATGCGAAAGATATAAGGATAAACAGATAAGGATTGAATCAATAATCAAAACTGCTGATAAATTTTTATACCGACTAATAGGCATGACCCAATATATCCTGATTTTTTAAAAATCGTTCAATAATTTTTCTATTTCACGACCATACTATTAGAAAAAAATAAAAATATCAATCAGGGTAAACCCTGATTTTTGAAAAAAAACACCCTATTTTCTGCCAAATATCAAAAAATGATATTTTTATAGGTTCTTTTATCAAGAAAAGTGATTTTTTACAAGGTAAAATTCTGACCCCAAAGTTTTTCTTGACACCATTAAATAATCGTGTCATTTTGCATGTCAACCATTAATATACATGTTTATTGTTGGAAGATCAAAAAATGTACAAAAGAAACCTTCGATTACCTGAAAAACCAAAGCAAAGTTTTTTCCTCTGGGGAACACGCCAGACCGGTAAAACAACATTGTTAAAGGCATGCTACCCGGATGCCCTGCGGATTGATCTGCTCAAAACCGATGAACTTATGCGATACGCAAAGGAACCGGCGCTCTTGCGGGAAGAAGTGGCTGCGCTTTCGCAGGAACAATTGATTGTGATTGATGAAATTCAGAAAATCCCTGTACTTCTCGATGAAATTCATTACATGATTCAGGAATGGCAGCGCGTTTTTGCATTGTGCGGCTCCAGTGCGAGAAAAGTCAGGCGAGGGCATGCAAATTTATTGGGAGGCCGTGCGATTCGCTATGAACTCTTTGGTCTGACAGCACAAGAACTTGGCGCTGATTTTTCCATTGAACATTTTGTCAACACCGGACCGCTTCCGGATCATTATGGGGCTGAAAATCCTGCTCTGGCGCTCCGTTCCTATGTGGATGATTATTTGCGGGAAGAAATTCTGGAAGAGGGCCTGACGCGCCGCCTGCCGATATTTTCCGACTTTCTCAGAGTGGCAGCCATCGGGGACACGGAAATGCTGAACATGTCCAACATTGCACGAGAAACAGGCATCTCGGTTTCCACTGTCCGGGAGCATTATGGCATCCTGGTCGATACCTTGATGGGCGCCTTTCTGCCGGCCTTTACATTACGGCCCAAGCGCCGCACGATTCAGGCGCCGAAATTCTATTTTAGGGATCTGGGCGTGGTCAACCATCTGGCAAGGCGTGGGGCCATCAAGCCCGGGTCGGAACTGTTTGGCAAAGCATTTGAAAACTGGCTGTTTCATGAACTGTCGGTTCACGCAAAATACAGCGAGTTGTTCTATGAACTTTCATACTGGCGACTTTCCAGCGGAATTGAAGTCGATTTTATTCTGGGGCCAGGCACTGTAGCCATTGAAGCAAAGGGCAAGTCAAAAATCACCTCCACGGATATCCGTGGACTTGTCAACTTCAAAAAAGATTTCCCTGAGGTAAAGTGGCTGATCATCGTTTGTCTTGAAAAAAAGATGAGAAAGACCAGCGAGGGTATTTATATCGTGCCTTATCAAGAATTTACCAAATTGCTCTGGGATGGAAAATGGATTCAATAACCCCAACAAGCTAGGCCTGACCCCGGCACCTCCTTTTGTTTTTTTTGTCGAAATACAGTATAGAACCCATTTCCAATTCTATACAAAGTTTATTTCAAACTCTTAAGGAGGTTGCCTTTTAAATGATTATCAGACCCGGCTATCACCTGAACTTTGACATCTGCCTTGACATACGATGGTTTGAATCATATAATAAGTCAAAAAGATTTAAGGAGTAAATCATGCAACAAATCACCATACGGGGTATAGCGCCTGAAATCGAACAAAAAATTCGACGGATCGCCAGATCAAACCGCCAATCCATCAACCAGGTGATCAAAGAGATCATTCATAAGGAATTTGGAAGACAGGGGGTTAAACCACTGGCAGATTCTTTGAAGGAACTGGCAGGGGGGTGGAGCCGGAAAGATGCCTCAGATTTTGAACTTTCCATTTCCTTCAAATGACATCTGGATTGCAGCACAAACAATGGAGACTGGCGCCGA
>CALGRI010000400.1 GCA_937880875.1 uncultured Pseudomonadota bacterium | reverse complement strand
AAGCTGATTCTTTTCATCCTGGTTTTTGCCATCATCTTCTTTAATATCTTTTTCTCCCATTTCTTTTTCAGGGATGGTTTTGCCTTTAAAAAAACTTGTAAAGGTCCCTTCAAGGAGATAGGCAAGATCATAGGATTGCATTTCATCTTTTGATTCTGGCGGGGTGATAAACATCGGGTTTAAATTAATCATTCCTTCCATCAACCAGGATTCATCAGATGAAGATAAAAGTTTTGTTGCCATGACTTTGTCTTTATCAATATTTTCATGCACCAGCTCAAGGGGAGAAATCTGCAAGGCAACGAGCCCCTTGATATTATCCATGAACCCAGGCTTATTGTTGATGGTTTTCTCTTTTAGCATGGGGGCAAAATAAATGTTTTGTTCACCGCCGCCCATATTTTGCGGGTCCTGATGCGTATAGGATTCTTTGTCTAGAACATAGGCCTTTTTTATGTTTATACCATAATGTGTTAATAGTTTTTCAAGGCCTGTATCAATGGGCTCATATCCTGGAGGCATGCCCATCCCACCTTGCTGTGGCATGATTTCAGTAAATGAATCCGAGAAAAAAGCAAGGTTTGTCCCCTTCATCAAGGCCTGGTCTATCTGGAATAATTCATAATCTGAGAATTTTTGGGTGGGTCTTGCAATCATCAGGCAGTTTAACCCATCGGGAATGGTGCCATCGTTTAAATCAATGGGTTTGATGGAATACCGGGAAGATACAAGTGTGTTAAATGCCTGCAGGCCACCACCCGGTCTTCCCTGCATCATGGCCATTCTGTCCGGCATAAGGGAATGGGTACCATGACCTGAGAGAAACCCGATATCCTTATTAATACCGATGAGCTTTTCCACAATAGAGTTGAGTTCTTCTTCCAAGGCATTGGGATCTGCCATCTGGTAGGTGGTACCAATAATGGGAAGTTCCATGGCAGAGATCAGGGGCAATGTCGTTGTCTTGTCTTTAAATTCAATGACAAGACCGGCCGCGCCTATTCCTGACAAAATGTTTTTTTCCGGGATGGCAGGCCAGGAAAGTGCCATTAAATCGTGTTTTTTACTAAGGGCATCAAGCTTGTTTTTATCGGAAATATCTATATGCTTGAAGTCGAGAATGCCAAGGCTTTTGCTATTGAGGTTTTCAATGGTATCAGCAACGGCTTTCCCCAGCATTGGAAGTTGATCAAGGCCGATCAGGGGGGCGATGGTGTTAAGGGAAGAGGATAAATACATGGTGATATTTACTTTTTCATTAAGCCTTAACAATGCGCTCACTTTGTTGTTCATCTTCTGGATAGCAGTTGTCAGCTGGTATTCAAGACCATTTGTGGAGGTGATGGCTTCAATTTTTTCCATCAGATCTCCGTGGAGAATGACCAGTCCCATATAGGCATTTTTAAATTTGACCTCATCATTTTCCATGATTCTGATCTGGACGGGCTGTATGCCGTAATCTTTTGCCATATCACGGTTGTCATCAGACTTTTGGGTCAGCGCGCCGTCTTCCTGTGTTACATTATAAAAGGTATAATTAAAATATTTTTTGCCCTTTGCCGCGTATTCTTCCAAAAGGTCTCTTAGATATCGCTCTGTATTATTGTGGGGTGCTGGAAGATCCTTTGAGAAAAATACTTTTATGCTCAAGGGTTCTGACAGGGTTGCCACAACATCCTGGCTTGCCTGTGATAAAGAATAGATTTTATCCCTTGTCAGGTCTGCCCTGAAAAAAATGGTAATCCCGACAATGTTTATCAAACCAATGACAATAATATATAAAATGAATTTCAAATATTTTTCTTTTATTGAAAAGTTACCCATTGTTTCTCCTTAGTTTTTCTCATGCATGACAATATAGGTTGAAAAAATGAAAATAAAGATCACACTCACAAAGTAAAGAATATCCCTGGAATCGATAATGCCTCTGGAAATATTAGTGAAGTGGGAGCTTGCACCAATGTATTCTATGAAGGATATAATTTTTGACGGCATGAAAAATAAGAGCTTGTCAAGAATAGTTAAAGTGAAGCACAGCGCACAGCCAACGATGAAGGCAATGATCTGATTTCGTGTCAGAGATGAGGCAAACAATCCAATGGAACAATAGGCTGCGGCAAGAAAGATCGCCCCTATATACCCGCCTATCACGGGTCCTGGATCAACCTCACCGATAAAGGAGATAAAAATCGGATAAGCCAGGGTTGGAACCAGCATGGAAGCGGTAAACAAGGTGGCGGCAAAAAATTTACCCAGGGCAATATCCGTAAAAGATACAGGCATGGTTAAAAGGGTTTCATAGGAACCCACATTTTTTTCTTCGGAAAACAGCCGCATGGTAATGGCTGGAATGATAAAGGAAAAAGTGATGGGCAAAAGAGAGAAAAAATCTCTTAAATCAGCCCGCCCAAAAATAAAAAAAGTGGAAAAGAAAAACCATCCTGTTACAATCAGGAATAAGGATATCACGATATAGGCAATGGGTGAGATGAAATAATCTTTGAATTCTTTAATGGCAATGGTTTTTATCTGTTTCATGATAGTTATACCTCCTCCCTTGTCAATTCCCGGAATATTTTTTCAAGGGTCTGGGATTCTTTTATAAGTTGTACAATTATCCAGTCCGTCTCTTTTATTTTAAGGTATATGTCTGTCCTGAAATCATGATCCTTTGATAGATCATCTGAATTGGTGATTTCAAAAGAGACAAGATCTTTTTCAACGGGATCAACATTTTTAACATCAAGATCGGAATGAATACTTTTTAACAGGGAGGTGGCATCCTCTTTTAAAGCCCCTTTAAGGGACAGCTTGATCATGGAATTTTGCTGTGCTCCAAGTTTAAGATTGGCAGTTGTATCATCAGCAACCATTTTTCCGTTATGAATAATGGCAATTCTATCGCAGGTTGCCTCGGCTTCACTCAAAATATGGGTGGAAAAGATAATTGTTTTTTCTTTGCCTATGGTTTTAATGATATCCCTTATTTCAGCAATCTGGTTCGGGTCCAGGCCGGAAGTGGGTTCGTCCAGAATTAAAATTTCAGGATCAGTCATCATGGCATGGGCAATGCCAACCCTTTGTTTCAATCCCTTTGAAAGATCGGCAATGGGTTTGTCCATAATGGAGGAAAGCCCGCAAATATCTGATAATTGAAGGAATCTGTCATACCGCTTTTCCTTGTCATCAATCCCTTTTATTTTAGCCACGTACTCAAGATAGTCATAGACCAGCATGTTGTGGTAGAGGGGAGCGGATTCAGGCAGGTATCCAATCAGGGATTTTATCTGGATGGCATGTTCGGGCATTTGCAATCCTTTTATTTTTATTGTGCCTGAATTTGGCCTGAAATAACCGGTTAACATTCTTAATGTAGTTGTTTTACCTGCACCGTTTGGACCCAGAAGACCTAAAATTTCACCTTTCCGGATCATCATGCTGATATTGTTGACAGCACAGAAGTCTTTATAATTCTTGGTTAGGTTTTGAACTTCAATCAACGTTTTCTCCTTAATTAATGTTGTTGAGATTTGATAGGGTTACATTTTATTCGCACCCTAAGTCTCACATTTCAGTATTAAAAATTTTCTAAAACTTTGCTTTTCTCAATAAAATCAGATAGCTCTGCTTCCCTTTTCTGGCAGTCAAGTATTGCTTTTCCAATCCGCCTGCAAAAGGGGTCATCTTTACCCAGAATTTCAATGGCTTTTTTGTAGAGTAATTTTCCCTGGTAGAAATGATCAATAACCTCTTTGTGCAGGATTTTTCTTTCTTTGTGCTTTTCTTTTTCAGCATAGATAATGTATTCAAGTTTTTTGATCGAATATTCAACAAGGGCATCCCGGGGGGTTCCATAAGCTTCGGAAATAGCGCCAAGGGATTCAATGGTTTTGCGGCTTAACACAAAGGTTTTCTGTTTCCTGGGAATTTTTTTAAAATGCCTGATCTGAATGGTTTTTGCAAGGCTGCCCAAGGCATCTGAGTCTTCTATAATATGATCAAAAAGAGATTTTTGTTTTATCCCCATGTGAATAGCAACAAGCCCGATGGCATCAATGGCTTTCTGGGAAATCTTGAATGTCGCCCGGACAGATTGCTTTCCTCTCAGTTCAAACATGGTTGATCCGGGTAATCGATCCTCTATTTTTGACATAATAGTCTCCTTCTCGGATCTGGCATTATTAATTTATTTTATTCAAAATAGTAATGAATATATATTATGACTCGAATTTTATACATTAAAACAATCTGATGATCAATGGGAAATATTAAAGATGACTGAAAGATAATCTTGAATTTATAACCAGGCAAGACTTAAAGACAGGAGAACACTTGCAGCAAGAAAGTAAAATTCCTTTCCCGAAGGTGTAAATTCAGGATCAGTCCTGTCATCGCTATAACATCTTGATTCCATGGCAAGAACAAGATAGTCTGCAGACAAAAAGGTTTTTTTTAACAAAGGCAAAACAAGACGAATGATTTTTTTTACAGGGTTTTTTTGAAGATCAGCACATCGTGCCTTCTGGGCTTCTGATATCTCGCGGGCCTGGTTCAGGATAACCGGCATAAAACTTAAGGCCAGGCTGATCATGATTGCCACCCGTTTTTCAGGAACAAATGGCACAGGTTTTAAAAACCATTGGACAGCACTTTTTACAGAAGATGGTTTGGTGGTTGAAGAAAAAATCACTCCTGTCAACATTACTAAAAAGAATTTAAAACTCACTAAAAACCCCTCATTCAATCCTTGTACTGTGATGGAAAGGTCATAAAATGAAAAAATGATATCACCTTTCATAGTAAGTGCCCGGGCAATAAAAATAAAAAAAAGTAATAGTATAAAATATTTAATATGGTTCAAAGTTGAAAGAACGTTAAGACCCGCGTTTTTAAAGAAAAAAAATAAAATCAAACCATAAAAAAAACAGGCCAAAAAATGTGCAGGTAACATGGACATGCTTAAAAGGCATATGATGAAGAATTTACATCTTACATCAAGCAGATGCAGTATGGATTTGCCTTGCCTGTAGGTGAACGGCGTTACTTGCGCCATGGTTGAATCCCCAGTCCAAATTTAGAAGTGCTTGGCTCCTTGACCCCATAGGACTCCAAAAGCCTTACTATATCAGCAGGCACCCCATCTTCTTTAATAAGGCCTTGCTCCATAATGATGATTCGTGTTGCATCATAAATGACAGTCTCAACATCATGGGTTGCAATAATAATGGTGTGGCCTGATTGGTTCAAATCAATGATCGTTGTGAGAACCTGGATGGTTCCGGGATAATCCAGATTGGAAAAGGGCTCATCAAATACAATCACCTCAGGATCCATCACCAGAATCCCGGCAATGGTAAGCTTGCGTTTTTCACCCCCTGAAAGGCTATGGGGATTTCGGTCTTTTAAATGAAAAAGGTTTAAATCTTCAAGGACCTGGGTGACCTTTTCATTGATTTGGGTACGTTTAATTTTTAAGTTTTCAAGGCCAAACGCCACTTCATCAAATACAGTGTCGCCCACGATCTGGGTGTCGGCATCCTGGAATACCATGCCGATGGTTCTCCTTGTTTGAACAAGGTGTTTTTTAACATCTTGCCCATTTACAATAAGATGACCTGCATCCGGTAATAAAAGTCCGTTCAAATGCCTTAAAAAGGTTGTTTTTCCAGACCCGTTTTTCCCGGCCAGAATGATAAATTCGCCTTTAAATATGGATAAGGATATATTTTGAATTCCCATGTAGCCATCGTCAAAGGTATGGCTGATATTATTTATGTCGATAATTTTTTTTGGCATGATGGTTGATTTATGGGTCAAGTTTATAATTTGATGACAGGTCTTAAGGTTTTTGCAATAAATGCCGCAGCAATAATTTTAAGGGCATCTCCTATCAGGAACGGATACATGCCGACAGCAAGTGCTTTTTCATAGGGCATGGAGGTCACTATTTTGAGCCAGGGAACCCCAGCTGCATAAACGATCAAAGAGCCAATCAGCATGGCGATAATATCTGAAGACATTTTTTTGCCCAGGCCCTTTGAAATACCGGCAGTGACAAAAACGGCTGGAAGATATCCCAAAAGATAACCGCCCGTTGGTCCGAATAATTTGCCGATACCAGATGTTCCCCCGGCAAATACAGGAAGGCCTGCAAAACCGATTAAAAGATAAATGGCCACGCAGGTAAGCCCCCATACAGGACCCAAAAGAATCCCTGCCAGAAGAACGAACATGTTCTGGAGGACAATGGGAACCGGGCCGATGGGAATGACAATAAAAGCACCAATGGCAATAAAGGCAACAAATAAAGAGGTATACACGGTCATTTTAAGCTGGTTTGAATTGTTCATCTTTCTTTTCCTTTAGGTATGAAAACAATCTCCATAAATAATTTTTTTTGTATCGCCTGTTTTATCTTCAATTATGAGAGCACCGGTCTCATCTACATCAACGGCAAGTCCTTCATGAAAATCTGTCAGTGTTTCAATCCTGACCCGGCTGCCAATGGTTGATGTCTGTTCCTTCCACTGCCCAATAATCCGAGGGCAATCTATCTTTTGAATCTGGTTTTTAAAGTCATGCAGAAAGGTTTCCAGGATTAATCTTCGGGATACGTTTTTATGTAATACATCCTTTAACGAAATTGCTTTGGGTTCATATTTTTGGGGCTGGTTATTCACATTAATGCCAATACCGATATTGAGAAATTCAACCATATCCCCCCGGGTTTCCATTTCAGAAAGAAGACCGGCAAGCTTTTTACCATTTAATAAAAGGTCATTGGGCCATTTGACACTGACATTTACATCAAATAACTCTTTTAAAGATCTTGAAAGACTTAAGGAGGCTGCAAAATTATAAATATAGGCGAGTGGCGGAGGGGTATCAGGTTTTAAAATCAGGGTAAACCATAACCCGCCTTTTGATGAAAACCACTTCCTGTTCATCCGTCCCCTGCCAAAGGTCTGGTTTTCTGCGATAACAACACTTAAATGGGGGGCATCATTTTTTGCCAGAAACTTTGCCTTATCCATTGTTGTTTCAAGTTCCTGGAAATGCAGAATTTTGTTTTGAAACTCTTCCTTAAAACAAAACGGCAGCAAAAGATCATCATGGTTTAACAGGGCATATCCCTTTGGCCGTGATTCAACATCAAACCCGCTTTCTTTTAAGGCTTTTATGTGTTTCCACACAGCCACCCTGGAAACATTTAAGACGTCGCTTAAATTGACACCGGAAACTATTTCTCCCCTGGCCAGATAAAGGGTTTTTAATATTTCTTCTTTAATATTTTTTTGTTCGTTAACCATATTTAGGCGATATAGTTAACAGAATCGAAATTTAAGATCAAGGGATAAATCAAATATAGTTTGGCAAAAAGCAGATACTTGTCTTTAACAGAAGATGATGGTCTTTTGATCTTTAAAAACAATCTTCGGGTAAAAAATTAGACCTTGGTACAATATCTTTTTTTATCTGGATGACTATAATAATCGATATATAATAGTTTAATTAGTATTTTTTTATCAATAATATAAAACTTTGGAGGTCAATCATGGCACAAGCAGGAAGCATAAAAGAAATTTCAGGTTCGGTCAGTGCCCAGACATCAACGGGGCAGGTTCGAGAACTTAACGTCGGGGACATCATTTATGAAAATGAACTGATTGTAACAACCGGCGGTTCCAGGGTCACCATTGAACTGGACAACGGAAAAACAATAAACCTGTCTGAAAACGCACAGATCCTCATTGATGAATCCGTCAT
>CALGRI010000399.1 GCA_937880875.1 uncultured Pseudomonadota bacterium | reverse complement strand
AAAGATGTCCCTCAGGAAGACGTTAAAGAACAGGTTCAATTATCAAAAAATCAATTAAATCATATCATCACCAATACAGAATTTAACAATACAGATAAAAACTTCTTTTTAGTGGACACCTCTGAAGCCCGATATAAAATTTTCACCAGCATTGATATTTATCTTCAACAATATTTATTGTCCCTGATGGATCACCTCAAAACCCTTACCCGGGGCAAACCCCAGCGGATTGCCCTGGTCGTCATGGAACCAGATACTGGAAAAATTATTGCCATGACAGGGTTTGATCTTAAAAACCCTGATCAAAATCCCTGTATGGAATCAGATTATCCGGCAGCAAGTGTCTTTAAGATTGTAACGGCGACGGCGGCTGTTGAAACCCTGGGGTATAACCCTCAGACTCAATTGTACTTTAATGGGAATAAATACACATTATATAAGCGCCAGCTCAAGGATGTTAAGAATAAATACACATCAAAAACTTCATTTTCCAGGGCTTTTGCCGAATCCATAAACCCGGTATTCGGCAAAATAGGAAAAAATTACCTTGGAAAAGAAAAACTAGACCATTATGCTGATGCTTTTGGATTCAACCAGGTTATTCCTGCTGAATTACCATTTCTGTCAGGCACATTTAAAACCAACAGTGAGGAATACCATCTGGCTGAACTAGGGAGCGGGTTTAACACTGACACCACCATTTCACCAATATTTGGAGCCATGCTTATCTCGGCAATTGTTAACTCGGGCAATATCATCCTGCCCAGTATTGTTGAACATGTAACGGATTCTGCTGGACAAATCATTTACAAAAACAAAACAACACTCTATAAAACAGCTATACTGCCCCAAACCGCAACAACCATGATGCAATTGCTGGAAAAAACCATAACAAAGGGGACTGCTAAAAGATCCTTTAAAGGGGCTTCAAAAGATAAAGTACTTTCTAAGCTTTTGATTGGCGGGAAGACCGGATCTCTTTATAACAGGGATAATACCATTAAATACGACTGGTTTACGGGTTTTGGAAAAGAAAAAACAACAAATAAACAAATTGCTTTATCCATTGTTGTAGGCCATGGAAAATATATTGGAACAAGGGCAAGTGATTATGCACAGATGATTTTAAAACAATATTTTAAAAAATCTTAAGTGGGGTAATACATTCCCCGGGGAACGGGGAAACGGAAGGAAAAAATGATAGAACCTATAAAACTTTTTTTAAACCTGATGAAAAAATTATGTTCCATTAATATTGGAATCGGCATATCCATAAACCAGGCAAAAAACAACTCGCTTTTGTTTTTCCCGAACCAACCCAATACTGTGTCATGTGGTATTTCTGCATTTGTCGCATTTAAAGGCAGCGCTCCTTGCCACGTCCTTGATTTAATGCCCTTAGAAAAAATGGTGCTTTCAATCAAAACAAACCAATTATTGCCTGATTCAAAGCCGGTCCTTGATAATTTTCCCGGCAGCGATGATCTTTTATGCAGATTATTTGAAGCCTGCCAGGAATTAAAACAGGAATATTTTTTTTGCGATCTCTTCTATAACAAAGATAAACAAAAGACCCTTTTATCCATTTCACAAACCATTGAACAATTGATAATGGATCAGACCGCTTTATTTAAAAAAAACCTTTCAACGCTTTCTTCCTCAAATGTTGATGCCATTTCCCGGGGCCTTGAAAAACTCCAGGATATTTCCTGGTGCCTTAAAAAGGAGATCCTGGATAATATCCATGCCATCGGCAACCTTTCCTTGAGTCTTGAAAGGCACCAAAACACTGAGGGGTTAAAAATATTCAAAAGAATTAATGCTGTGTTAAACAGTATTGACCGGCTTGAAGTCAGGGGAAGAGACTCTGCCGGGATTTCAATAATTTTAACCTTCACCTTGGGAGAGTATGAAAAATTTAAGGAAAGCCTTATAAAGGACGGACTTTTAGAACGGTTTAAACAACGGACAAATCATCTGGTATTGTCCAACAACAGCATTACCATCAAGGATACTTTCCAGGAAAACGACAGCCATTTTATAACCATTTCTTTTGTCTATAAATTTGCCGCAGAAATCGGTGCACTTGGAGACAATGTATCCTTTATCCGAAGCCAGATTAAAAATGACCCCATGCTCCAATTGATTTCAAATTATCTTTTTGTTGCCAATTCCATATCAGCTCACACCCGATGGGCTTCTGTGGGAGACATTACGATTGCCAACTGCCATCCCCAGGACAACACCCCGACGGACAGAGAACTTGCCGGGACAGGCATCATTCATGTTTGTCTGAATGGAGATATTGACAATTATCTTGAATTAAGAACAGAATATGAGGCCCGATATGATAAAATCCATAAAGATATCAATACTGATACCAAACTGATCCCTCTCCAGATCGAACACTACCTGAAACAGGACAAAACCATTGAAGAGGCCTTCAGGCTGGCTGTTAATGATTTTGAAGGTTCCCATGCCATCAGCATGCACTCCAATCTTGCACCGGGCAAATTGTTTTTAGCCCAGAAAGGAAGCGGCCAGGCCCTTTTTGTCGGGATTGCAAAGGATCATTATATTGCGGCATCAGAGCTCTATGGCATTGTGGAAGAAACTCCTGATTATATTAAGCTCAATGGAGAAGACAAAGGACAGATAGTCATTCTGGATCAAAATTCATCTGGGGGTGTATCTGGCATTCATTCCTTTTATTACGATAACACCCCTATCTGCATTGACGACCATCATGTCATGACCAGCCAGATAACCTCAAGGGACATCGACAGACAAAACTTCCCCCATTATTTTTTAAAAGAAATCTCAGAATCCCCGAATTCCGTTGAAAAAACTCTGGAAAATAAAGTCAGGTTCTTAACTGAATCAAACCGGTTCGCCACAAGCCTGGACCAAACTATGCTTCCAAAAACACTGGAAGCTGATTTTAAGAACGACAGAATAAAAAAAGTCTATTTTATCGGTCAGGGGACTGCCGGGATTGCAGCTCAGGGCTGTGCCGACCTGTTAAATTTCTACCTGGGTGATAAGGGTATAGATATAAGGGCATTAAAATCATCAGAACTTTCCGGGTTTAATATTATTAAAGGGAATGGTATTGAAAAACCCATGGCAAATACTCTGGTTGTCGCCATCAGTCAGTCCGGCACCACAACGGATACAAACAGGACCATTGATCTGGTAAAAGAGTGTGGCGCCAGAACACTTGCCATTGTAAACAGAAGAGATTCTGACCTGACTTTTAAAACAGATGGTGTCTTATATACCAGTTCCGGCCGGGACATTGAAATGTCTGTGGCATCCACAAAAGCATTTTATTCTCAGATTACTGCCGGGGCAATTTTAAGTCTTCACATCGCCTCCATTACCCAAACCAGGTCCAGCAAGTTTATCGCGGAACAGGTCAGGGAAATAATGAGCCTGCCAGATAAAATGAGGACCATCCTTGGGATGAAAGATCAAATAAAAGATTCAGCCTTTAGGCTTGCAGTCTCAACAGACTATTGGGCAACGGTGGGATCAGGCTCAAACAAGACATCTGCCGATGAGATCAGGATCAAACTCAGTGAACTTTGTTATAAAACCATTTCATCTGACTTTATTGAGGATAAAAAACATATTGACCTGTCAAGTGAACCATTGATCATCATTTGTGCTGCCGGAACAAGGGAAAGCGTTTTAGGGGATATTATAAAGGATACAGCCATCTTCCATGCCCATAAGGCAACCCCGGTTGTGATAACCACCATTGGAGAAGACAGATTTGACATATATGCCAAAGATGTATTTAAAATCCCTGAAACAAAAGAGCATTTTGCACCTATCCTTAATACCCTGGTCGGACATATCTGGGGTTACTATGCTGCCCTTGCCATTAATGAGGGGTCCAGGTTTATGTATGAGGGAAAAGTTGAAATACAGGATCTTTTAGACGAATATACGGCCATGGGGCATGATGTCTATGAAGTTCTCCTGGAGAAACGATTCAGGGAAACCATTGCACAATTTTACAACAAATTCTCAAAAAAACGACGGCAGGGAACTTTCCCGGCTGTTATGGGGCTTGATATTGTTGCCAATATCACATTGCTTTTAAAATATCTGTCCGGCAGGCTGCCCGTGTCTGATTTTGAAATTGATTTTGAAATAAAAGGCACCCCTTCCAACATGCTGGATACATTTTTTAATACCATTGGCAAGGCCATTAACACCATGGCAAGACCTGTTGATGCCATCAAGCATCAGGCCAAAACAGTGACGGTGGGGACCAGCAGAATCAGTGAAAAGTTTGAAGGCCCTGTCTTTGATGAGCTTACTGCCAATGGCATTCAACTCTCCCAGATTACCAATAAAAATGTCCTGGTCATTAAAAACCTTCAGGAGGTTATATCCGGCATAAATGGCGCCTTTCTCTACCAGATTTCAGGCCTGAGTCTGTTAGGCGACGTCACAGGGGAAACCAAAATAAGAATAGTGAACAAAACCGGCCTGTTAAAAAACGATACTTCAAGAGTGGAAACAGATTCCAAGCTTAAGGGAACAAAAAATATCATTGTCAGAGAAGGAAATGTTTATATTGGGAAAGGCCGGAAAGACAATAAAAATATTCTGGTAATCCCGGGCATTTCTTCAAATCCTGCAACGCCCAACATCATTGAATATATCCTGTCTTTAAATATCCGCTTTAAAACATCCAATGACGTACCGCTTTTAAAAAAGATCAAAGCCCTGGGCGGCAAATATAACAGGCTCAAAGACTGGATTCTTGAAAGTGATAATATAAAATGGGATGATAAATATCTAAATCTTGTTGAAGTTGAAACCCTGTTTGGTGATACAGCAGAAAAAGTTGTTGAACAAATAATAGATAAAATCAAATAAAAAAGCCAAAGCATGCCTGAATATAAAAAAAAACCGATGTATTTATATCTCATAGTCCTGAGCATTTGTTCCACTGCAGGGCTCCAGTGCTGGGCAACCCTTTTTGACAATTTCAGTGTTAATATTGTCGGACTTGATGGCCATCATATAGGTGCACTGCAATCTGTCCGCGAAATTCCAGGGTTTCTGGCATTACTTGTCACCTATGTGATTTTAATCATTAAAGAACACAAACTGTCTGCCTTGTCCATTATAATCCTGGGGGCAGGCCTTTTTGCAACCGGGCTTTTACCCAGTTTTTTTGGCTTAATTTTTACAACCATGGTCATGAGTTTCGGGTTCCACTATTATGAGACAACAAATAAGTCACTGACTCTCCAGTATTTTGACAAACTTTCCTCCCCCCTTGTTTTCAGCGCACAAAGAAGCTATGCCGCTGCTGCCAGCGTTGTGGTGGGCATCATTATCTTTTTTATCGCCCCGATATTCAGCTATAAAACCATGTATATTCTCTTTGGCGGTGTAATAGTTGCCTGCGGTGTATGGGCCATCACAAAAAATCCTGCGGACAAGGACATCACTATCCAGAAAAAAGAATTGATATTGAAAAAAGAATACTGGCTCTTTTATTTTCTAACCTTCATGGCAGGTGCACGGCGGCAAATTTTCATGGCCTTTGCTATATTTTTGCTGGTAAAAAAATTCGGTTTTTCCGTTCAGGATATCACCCTGCTCTTTCTTTTGAACAATGGGATCAATTTTTTCATCAACCCTTTCATTGGAAAATTCATTGTAAAATATGGAGAACGCAAACTTCTTTCCATAGAATACTTTTCCCTTATCCTGGTTTTTATCGCCTATGCTTTTGTTGACTCAAAACTTATTGCCGGTATCTTATTTATTCTTGATCACATCTTTTTTAATTTTTCCATTGGCATTAATACCTATTTCCAGAAAATCGCTGACCCCCGGGATATTGCAGCAAGTGCTGCCGTGGGGTTTACAATCAACCATATTGCAGCTGTGGTCCTGCCCGCAATAGGCGGGCTATTATGGATGGTCGACTATAAAATTCCTTTCCTGGCCGGTGCCTTTTTCAGTTTGATCTCCCTTTGCTTTGTACAGTTTATCAGAACTGAGCCGGCAACTTTATAAAAATGGTAAATGGTAAATGGCGAATTGGTGCAGATCAACTTCAATAATTTTCAATAAACTCGCTATCACTCAAACACTTGGCGGTCTTAACGCTCCACTGCGTTAAGACCCTGTACAGAAGGCCAATCAACCATTCCCTGCAACCCATACCCCGGCCTCCCGGCAAAATTCAGTTACTCTCCGATATGGTTTCATGGGATCTTGGTTTTTTTGATTTTGGTTTTTTCCGTACCAGTTGAATTTCAAATCTGAAACTAAAAAATCCATCCATACCATATCTTGTATCAGGGAAAATCTTGAAAAGCCCGGACTGGTGAAAGAAGCACTCGGTAAATTGCCGAACTTGACTCGTCACTATTGATACCATCATTGTTGGGTTTCACTTTACTGAATTTCAGTGAGAGTCTGTTAGTGACAAATAGAAATGTCCGGTTTTTGTAGCACATGATTTGTCCGGTTTTACCATAAAAATCCTTTTCATGTTAAGGGCAAATTCATTTTAATTAATTTTTCAGTTTTATAATCTGTTAATTTCATGTTATGTTTCCTTTGCCAGTTTGGAGGGTAAGTCTCTGCTGGGAAGCAACCTATGAGGAATTGGGGCAACAGATCCGTGAAATATGAAACAAATGCAGCATGACACCATTTCACCAGTGAGCTGACGTTCAGTTAAAATTTGACACTATTGATGTATACCAATAGAGATACATATGATTAAAACACGAATGTTGAAAAAGGTTGCGGGATATCTACTGGGGCTTGCAGTAATTGCAACCGTTTTCCTATTCATACCGAATCAGGAAAAAGAATATGCGGAAACGCCAGTTCTGAAGGATCTGTCACATCATCCTGTGTATTCCACCTACCGGTTTTCTCCACCGGAAGGTGTTGTCCGGATCGGTATTCAACCTTTCTGGGTCTACGTGGCCAACATTATGGAGGCTATGCGACGCGATCGGATTCTTGCACAGGAATTGGCGGAACTCGGCCTGAGGGCTGAGTACTATTCCTTTTTGAACGGGCCGGATATCAACTTTTTTATGAGAAAAGGCCAGATTGATATGGGGCTATCCGGTTATATCCCAACCCTTCAAATTGCATCGGAACATGATATTCTTATCCCTGCATCCCTGGACCGAAGTTTTTATAATCTTGTTGCCAGGGATGTTTATTCGATCCAGCAATTGGAGGGCAAACGGATCGGAACTTCTTTTGGCACTGACCCTCATCATGCCACTTTTGATGCGCTTGCATCAACAAACACCTTCGCTACTCTGATTCAGATGGAGGGCAACGCGATGATAGAGGCTATGCAGAACGACAGAATTGACGCCGCCATGACATGGGAACCCATCACGTCTGCCTTGCTTAAGCAAAACAATAACCTCTCTGTCGTATTCAGGAGTCGTTGGGTCTCCTTCCTGTATTTTGACAGGAAGTTTGCCAGTGCCAATCCACGGGGTATTCAGGCCTTCCTCTCCGCACTAATCCGCGCTATCAACTGGTTGAATGCCGACAGCGACAACTTTATCATATCCAGCAACTGGGCGATTGAGACGTGCCTCGCTCTTAGCCCTGATTTCAAGATCAGTCGTAAAGACTTTGTCAGTCAGGCTCAAGCGGCAAGGGAAATGGCCGGGAAACCGATTATCTACCACTCGGAACTGGCTGATGGCGGACTTCTTTATAGCGGGTTTCACTTCTTGAA
>CALGRI010000398.1 GCA_937880875.1 uncultured Pseudomonadota bacterium | reverse complement strand
CAGTTAATAACGCCGCCGCCAGCTCCGCAACAATAATTGTGTTCCCTGTTAGGTGTCATCTCAACGAATGATTCGCACAACATGTTTACCATTTCCCTGGCCTTGTTGTGCAGACCTCTCCCCCGGGAGATATTGCAGGGGTCATGCAGGGTAACGGTTTTTTTATATTTTTCTTTTACCTTGATCCGGCCGGAAGTTAAAAGATCATGATAAAAATCAATGGCATGGACCAGATCCACAGGCGGCATGGCCCATCCAACCCACCTGTTCCCCACGTCATACACTGATCGAAACGCATGGCCGCATTCCCCCATGACAATTTTTTTGACATGCAACTTTGCTGCGGTTTCATAATGCACCTGGGCTATTCGGGCGGAGATTTCAAAATCACCCGTATACATGGCCATATTGCTGTTATCCCAGCCTGGTGTGGATGGCATGGTCCAGTTCAGGCCTGCTGCATGCATAATCACGGCTGTCTGGTAAATAAGCCCGGCCTGGAATTTTGGTTCCGGCGCAATAACGGAATACATGATGTCTGCGCCATCTTTATCAAGGGGAATCCTTAAATCCTCAAACTCTTCTCTTGCGTCTTCCTCCTGCCATTGAAGCGTATCTATCCATTCATCCTCTTTCACCCACATCTGATTCATGGTAGCTGAATGGGAATTGACTGTATCCTGAATATACAGAGGCGTGATTTCAAGCTTATGGCAAATCCGTCTGACCTGCAGCATCATATAGGCGATATCGATACCAAAAGGACAGTACATGGCGCATCTTTTGCACACATTACACTCTGTATAGGAAATTCTGACAGCATCCTTTAAGAATTCCTTTGAGACCTTTCCCTTTTTCTTAATCATTTCCAGAAGGGTCTGTTTGACTTTTCCCGCAGGGGAAAATCTGGGATCCCTGTCATTGGAAAGGAATATGCTGCAGGCATCTGCACACAGACCACAGCGCATGCAGGTCTCCACATAAACCTTAAAGCGTGCTCCTGTTTCCTTTGTTAATACCTGATTGATGACGGTGGATATTTTTTCGGGCGTAAGCCTTGCCAATCCCTTTTCAACACCTTCATCAATGACATCTTTTTTGTTTGATTTAGGCTTTTCATTTGTGGTTAATGTATCTTGCATGAATATCTCCTTAAAATGGTTTACCAGTCTTTTGCATGCCTGACACTACCAAATTCAGAGCCTGTATACGCTCTGGTAAATGGTGCCATAAACATATGAAAAAACCTTGTAAAAGGTATCAGAATAATCATCAGTTCTCCTGATAGGACATGGACGATAACCATCCATTGATAAGCAAAGAACTGGTGGTAGGCTAAAAATCCGGTAACAAACGGGAGGGCCACGATCAGAATAAAACCAAAATCTGATAGTTTTGTTAAAAAATTGACTTCCGGAACGACAATCCTTCTGATGATAAAAAACAATAATGAAAATATGACAAGAAGGGTTAGGATATCGGCCACTGCGTCATTCATCGTAAACCATGACCACTGCATTGATTCTTCTAAAAGTGCAACATGGGACAATAAAAAAATCGGGATTAAAAAAAGCAGCAGATGGAACACATAGGAGATGCCGTAAAAAACAGGACTTTTTCGTGTGCTGACAGGTAAAAATGGTATGAGCCAGGCAAATATAGACCTGAAGCTGTATTTAAACGACATGTAAGTGTAGATAAAATTTTCTCGTTCATTGACCAGTTTGATCACCTGAAAAAATCTGAATATAACGCCAATGAAAAATATCAGAAATGAGATCCAGACCATGGGACCCATAATAAAATTGATAAAAGAATGCATAATTTCTCCTCTAAAGAACTTTGTCTAAAGTCAGTATCTGTCTTAAATAAATGCCGTTTTTCATAGCCTTTAAAAGAATCTTATCATTATCCGGACTGATCTGTGGCTCAAAGATCATATCAAATGACTCCTGATAAACCTTGCCATTGACAACCAGATAAAAAATGCCCTCTTTTTCCATTCGGGTGGCCAATATTTCGCTGTTGGAACTTACAATCGGATTCCACAGTTTGTCTGCCTTGATGTTCCAGGGTTTTCCATTGACTGCAATATCCCAGAATCCCTGGTTCTTAAAAACCGCCACTAGTGAATCTCCATTGTCAGAATAAAAAAGCGTTGATATCATTGAATCACCTTGGAGAGCCCAGGTTCTGTCATTTTCTGAAACAGTCCATTTTCCATAGCGGTCAGAAACTATGGCGGCAATTTTCTTTCCATCGCCATGAATCGCCAATTGACCGAACTGTTCATAACTTTTGTCCCAGAAAGGGGCTTCATCTTTAAAAAGGAACCATTTACCACCCTGTCTGACGGGCGCTATCACAGATGTGTCCTTATTAATAAATTCAGGTTTCCAGGCAAATTGGAAATTTTTTTCCCAGGCTTGACCGTTTTTAGATATGGAGTAGTCAATACGATTTTTTCTGATAGAAGATGCGACCTGCTTCCCTTTGCTGTCAAAGGACAGATCCCAGATATTCATGAAATTTTCAGGCTGGGCAATACCATCAACCGCTATTGAAAAAATGCCCCGGCTGAAGCCCTCAATATCGGCCTGACCCAGGGGTTCCACCTGGACAATGGCCGCTGAAGTGCCCTGGCGGCTTAAGACCACACCGGATATGTTATCATAAAGTTCGTCCCACATCCTGTCATTGACACACATTCCATACTGCCCGTCCTTTTGAACGGCTGCCCCCATAAATGATCCATCCGGGGTAAATTGAAAATCCCAGATATAATCAAACCGTGTTTCCCAGAAAGTGCCGTCTACACAGACTGTCCATTCTTCTTCATTGGATGCAAGCACGGCAAGTCTTCCATCGGGTAAAAATCTTAAGCACCAGGCTTTTTCAAACGTTTCTTCCCAGATTTCTCCATTCATGCAGACACTGAATTGGGCTTCATCAGTATTCACTATGGATGCAATCTTTTCTCCATCAGGACTGACACTAGGTTCTTCCACCCAGTTAAAGCGATCTTGCCATTCTTTTACCGGAATCTCTTTTTTTTCTGAATGCCAATTCCCTGGTTTTTCATTTTTCATTGTTTCTCTCCGGTTTTGTTTTGGTTAAATGTTCCTTATTTATTTCATAAAGGATGTGATCAATGGATGCCACGGTCAACGGTTTTTCCAAAAATGCGTCAATTCCAGCCATTGATATTTCCTTTTTAAGTTCATCAGTTATAATTGTTGCCATCAAGACCCTTGCTATCCCCGGTTTTTGAATGGCGGCTTGCTTTAAAAAAGTCAGTCCATCCATATCAGGGAGAAAATAATCAGAAATAATAACATCAATATCCTGATATTTAAGGGAATTAAGACCCTCAGATGCTGATTTGAATATCAGAAACTTTAATTGCCCGTTGGCAAAAAATGTACTTAACGATTCCCTGACATATTTGTCATCATCAATGAGCATGATCTGTAATGTTTTTGTTTGTTCTTTTCCCATAAATTACCGCCAGAGTTTATTTTAATTTAAAACAATTAGAGCATTAAACATGCCAATGATATGAGATGACGTGGTTTTGTTTAAATTACAGCAGGTTGTAAGAAAATCGTTTATTTTGGATTGTGTAAAAAATTGGAAAACTTCAAATAATAGTTAGAAGATTTAAGAAATTTAGAAATTTTAAGAAGATATGGATTCGAAATATGAGAAGGGTTATGTTATTTATGTTTATTTAATTTTTTCCATTTGTATCTAAATGTATGATGATTCATTTCCAGCAGTCTGGCAGCTTTGCTTTCATTGCCTTTGGTAAGTCTTAAAGCGTGTTCCATATATTTTTTTTCAATACTTTCCAGTAATTCGCCTATATTTATTCCAAGGTCTGGTATGTGGAAAGCCTGGTCTTTAAAACAAGTCGGTTCAGGTTTTTCCATATTGTCTGATTTTGGGTAAATTCCAAGATCCTCACGGGTAAGCACATCGCTTTGTGCGATGAGAGATGCCCTTTCAATAATATTTTTCAGCTCCCTTACATTTCCGGTAAACTCATGTGAGAGCAACAGATTCTGAGCTTCGCTTGAAATATTTTTCAGGTTCTTTTGGAATTTTTTATTAAACTCATATAAAAAATGTTTAGCCAAAGGCAAAATATCGTCCCTTCTTTCATTTAAAGAAGGGATTTTTGCTTTTACAACACATAGCCTGAAAAAAAGATCCTTTCTGAAACGGCCCTGATCAATTAATTCTTCCAGATTTTTATTTGTTGCAGAAACAAGGCGGACATTTACTTTGTATTTCCTGGTACTACCAACCTTATAAAATTCACCGCTTTCAAGGAACCTTAAAAGTTTAGCCTGACCTGCCAGACTCAGGTCTGCGACTTCATCAAGGAAAAGGGTGCCATTATCTGCTTCTTGGATAAAGCCTTTTTTACCCTGTTTTTTGGCACCGGAAAAGGCCCCTTCCTCATATCCGAACAATTCACTCTCTATTAATTCATCAGGAAAGGCAGAGCAGTTTACAGCTATAAAAGATCCTTGAAAAACCGGACTTCTGGCATGGATGGCTTTTGCTATCAATTCTTTTCCTGTCCCGGTCTCCCCCATTATCATAATGGGGGTATCCGGACTTTTTGCAACTATATTGATAAAATCCATAACATCTTCAATATTTTTGCTTTCTCCGATAAAACAGGGGTGATTATCTTTCAGATATTTTTCCTGGAGAATTTTAACCTCTTTTCTCAAAGCAATGGAGGATATGGCTTTTTTAATTGTTAACTCAAGGATATCTGGATTCATGGGTTTAAGGATAAAATCAAAAGCACCTGTCTTCATTGACCGGATAACCATATTAATGTCTTCAAATGCAGTTATCATGATAACCGGAAGATCAAGGGTCTTCTTTTTTATGATAGCCAAAGCATCAATCCCGTTCATGGCAGGCAGACCAATATCCATTAAAACCAGATCCGGTGCATTCTTTTCCAGACCTGATAAAAATGATTCTGCATCGCTAAAACATGCGATGTCATATTCTTCAGACAGGATCAGCTCAAGACCGTCACGAATGGATTCTTCATCATCAACAACGCTGATTGAGTATCTTATCACGGCTCAATCTCTTCTCTTTTCAGGGGCAGCTCAATAATAAACCGGGCACCTTCTTTTGTGCCGGGATTAAACCGTAACGAACCGCCATGGTCAGTAATGATTCTATGGCATATGCTGAGACCTATGCCTGAGCTATTGGTTTTTGTTGTATAAAACGGATCAAATATTTTTGACTGGCTTGACATGGGTATACCCGGACCTGAATCCTTTATTGAGATAGCAATGCAATGCTTTTTCTTATATGTTTCAATCTCTATTATTTTTTTGCCGTCATACTCTTTCAGGGCCTCGGCCGCATTGGTAATAAGATTTAAGACAACCTGTTCAATCAGATGCGGTTCGTTCCAGCATTCCGGAAGAGTTGGATCAAGTTTTTTTATAAAAGTAATCCCATCTTTCCTTAATGAGACAGATGTCAGTTTTGTAAGCTCATCAATATTATTATTGATATTGGCCATGATAAACTGGGGTTTGCCAGGCTTGGAAAAGTCCATTACCCGTTTAATTATAGATTCTATTTTGTTGGAGGCAAGCTCTACCTTGTCAATTATTGATAGAACATTGTTAATATCGCCCATATTTTTATATATTTGTTTTAATGCTTTTAAATAAATATAAATACCGGATAAAGGATTTCGTATTTCATGGGCAATTCCAGCAGTGACCCTGCCAAGGGATGTCATTTTATCCTGGATTCTTAAAAAATTTTCAACCTCTTTAGAGTCTGTAATATCCATGACATTGGTTATCACTGATTCAATACCCATATAATCTATTTTTTGGGCACTGATTAATGCCCATCTTACCTGGGATTCATCTTTCCCCCCCCCTTCGGGATAATATCTGAAATCTGTTTCAATATGCCTTATTTTGTTCTTAATTAAGTCTTGATATTTTTTTTTTATCCGCTTTTGATCATCAACATAGATATTTTCAAAAGCCGGGGGTTCAAAAGCACTTGTACTAAGGCGATGAACCTTTCTAGACCCCTCATTCCGATAGACTTTTTTATCGTTCTGTATAATGGAGATACAATTTAATGAATTTTCAATTAAGGTCTTGAATCTTATCTTACTTTCTTCTTCTGCTTTTTCTGATAATTTTCTTTTTTCTTCCAGATCAATTCGGTAAAGTCCAAAGGCAATATCATCTGAAATCTCTTTTACAATACTTTTTTCAGTTTTATCCAGGCTGAGTTCATGAGGAATTGAAAGTACCATAAACCCATAGTTCTTATCCTCATAGGTAAGTCTTACAGCCATGGAAGCCCTGCCGGAATAATTTTTTGAAAACGTGCATTCAGCGCATTCTTTGACTGGATTTGCCACACAGAAAACTTCTTCCGATTCAAGAGTTTTTTTTATGCAACGTGTAAACTCCCTGTTTTCAAGATTAGTTCGCATTTTATCAAAGTGGGTAGCAAATCCTGACTGGGCGATCATCAGGACATTGTTGTCCTCATCCAGCAAACCGATCCAGGCATTGTAATAGCCTCTTTTCTTAACCAGGATACTACAGATACCGTTTATGAGTTTTTGTTTATCATTCTGGGTTACAAGAAGCCTGGCAACATCTCTCAACGCCCGTAATACAAGATTTAAATGCTTGATTTTCTTTATCTCATAGTCATTGTTCACGAGCCACCCCAATGCAATAGATTACTCCACAATACCCAGTACTTCAACTTCAAAAATCAGGGTAGCACCCGGCTTTATTAGGGACCCTGCTCCTCTGTCTCCATATGCCAGTTCAGGCGGTATATACAATTCCCACTTTGATCCCACCTTCATCATCTGCAGGGCCTCAATCCAGCCTTGAATAACGCCGCCCACCTGAAATGTTGCAGGCTTGCCCCGTCGATAGGAAGAATCAAACTCTGTTCCGTCAATAAGCGTGCCTTTATAGTGACACTCTACAGTATCCGTTACCTTTGGCAAAGGCCCGTCGCCTGCTATCATAATTTTATATTGAAGCCCGGATGAAAGAGTTACAACATTTTCCTTTTTCTTGTTTTCATCTAAAAACTTAAACCCTTCTTCTCTGTTTACTTTGGCTTCCATTTTAATCCTCTCTATTTGTTTCTGTCTTGCCAGTCGCTGATAAGACATCAGAATCTGTTCTAATTTTTCTTGAGTCAATTTAGGTTTTTTTTCATGATTGTCCATGGCCCCCATCATAAAAAATGCAGGGTCAAGTTCAAGGTTTTCTTTTAATTTATCAAAAATATCATATCCAAGAGCATAGCTGATCTGTTTTTCAAGATCCGCTTTTTCAATGGATTGTATTTTTTCTTCTGCTGCAAAACAGTCCATATTAAAAAAAAACACAACAATCAGAACCAGAAAATATTTTTTATAATATTGCATTATGATCTCTCCTTTATCAAAGCATTTCTATGACGCATGCCATTGATACTCCTCCGCCACCGCAAAGGGTAGCAAGGCCAAGGGATTTTTTTCTGTTTTTCATGGCGTACATCAGGGACACGACGATTCTTGCACCAGTGGAGCCAACGGGATGACCCAGCCCGATTCCGGAACCATTGACATTGGTGATTTCCCGATTCAGTCCGAGTTCTCTTTCGCACCCCAGATACTGGCCTGCAAAGGCCTCATTTATTTCAATGAGTTCAAAATCCTTGAGCGCAATCTTGGATGATTTAATTAAATTTTTCACTGCCGGAACAGGAGAAAGCCCCATGACAGAAGGGTGACAAGCCCCACGTGAAACGGCTTTTATCCTGGCAATTGGGAAAAGCCCCAATTCTTTTGCTTTTGAGGCAGACATGATAATCATACCCGTTGACCCGTCATTAATACCTGAAGAATTTCCGGCAGTCACTTTGCCGATTTTCGGAACAAAGGCTGGAGGAAAGGCTTCTAACTGCTCCATGGTTATTCCCGGTCTGAAGTGTTCGTCCTTATCAAAGATAATGGGATCTTTCCTTTTTTGGGGAACGCTTACCTGTACAATCTCATCCTTAAATGATCCGTCATGCGTTGCACGCTCTGCCTCATTGTGGCTTCTTAAAGCAACCTCATCCATATCTTTTCTGGAAATGTCCATATGCTGGGCTATAAATTCAGTGGTATGTCCCATAATATAAGGCTTTCCCACAAAATAACTCAAAGGAGGCTTGGTTTCATCTACGGGCCCATCTTCAGGATGGGGGATGATATGGGAACCGCAGTGCAGTGCGTGAATCATGTTATCAACAAAGGTCTGGTCTTGAAGCCTGCACCCCCAGCGGGCATTGGGAACACTGTATGGGGCTGATGACATATGCTCTGTCCCGCCTGCCAGGATAATATCTGCCATACCGGCCTGGATCATGGCCATACCGGAAATCATGGCCTCCATTCCGGAAATACAGACCCTGTTGACGGTGGCAGCAGGTACAGTATCAGGAATACCTGCCAGCAAGGCCCCAACTCTTGTAACATTGAGGGTGTCACAGGATTCCATACAGCATCCATAACGTATATCATCTATAATTCCAGGCTCAATATTTGCCCTTTTAATAGCCTCTTTCATGGTAACCGCTGCAAGACTTGCCCCATTCATAGGGAGCAGGGTTCCACCAAAAGCACCAATGGCTGTTCTGCAGCCGGATACAATGACAACATCCTCCATTTTTATTTACTCCTGTACTTTAATTTTTATCCATGTCTGTTTTAAAACAAACGCTCTTCCATACTTGCTGCCGGGTTGTTTTCATATGTGATGGCCGTCAGTTTTCCAATGGTCGCAGGGATGATGGTGGTTATAAAAAATTGAGCAGTTTTGATTTTTCCCTGATAAAAATCTTTTTCCTTTGTATCAATTTTTTTAATTGAAATATTAGCCCGCCACAGCAGCATCCACGCAATTATGATATCTCCTGCAGCCTCCATCAATGGATGGGCGCAGGCAAATGCTGATATCATATGTTTTGATAAAAGTGCATTACCCGTGTTTTTGCATGTGACTTCAAATAAAACAAGTGCGGCTTCCAATTTTATTGCAAGCTCATTTAAATTACCATGGCCCTTGGCTGTCAATATAGTTGCTTTAATCTCACGTATCAGCACATCCAGCAAAGCTCCATTATTTCCAGCAACCTTTCGTCCCAGAAAATCCATAGCCTGAATACCGTTTGAACCTTCATAAATGGAGGCAATTTTACAATCCCTTAGCATCTGCTCCACAGGATACTCTCTGGTATACCCATATCCTCCAAATATCTGCATAGCCTCAACACAGACATCAAAGCCTTTTTCACTGGAATAGGCTTTAACCACGGGTGTTAAAATTTCCACCAGATTTGAATAGTCTTGGGCCTCTTTCTTATCTGTTGCTGTCTCTTTTTTATCAAAACAATAGGCAACATAATAAATCAGGCTTCTTATACCTTCCACATAGGATTTCATCTTTAAAAGCATCCGTTTTACATCAGGGTGACGAATAATCGGTACCTGACCTGCCCCATGATCGGCAAGTTTTTCAATATTGCGACCCTGGAGCCTTTGCTTTGCATAATCAAGGGCATGCAGATAGGCCAGATTGGCACTTGCAAAGGCCTGTGTTCCAACCTCCAGCCTGACTTCATTCATCATGTGAAACATGATTTGCATTCCCCGGTTGGGGGTTCCCAGCAAAAATCCCCGGCACCTGCCTTTGCTGCCAAGAGACAGGGAGCAGGTCGGACTGCCATGGATTCCCATTTTTTCTTCAACCCCTGTACATACGACATCATTTGGTTCACCGAATGTCCCATCTTTGTTAACCCAGATTTTGGGAACAATAAACAGGGAAATACCCTTGGTTCCAGCAGGAGCTCCTTCAATTCTGGCAAGTACGGGATGAATAATATTTTCAGTAAGATTCTGTTCTCCATTTGTAATAAAAATTTTACTGCCCGTAATTTCATAAGTGCCATCATCCAGTTTTTTTGCTGAGGTTGTCAATGCCCCGACATCTGATCCTGCGCCGGGTTCTGTCAACAGCATTGTTCCTCCCCAGACACCAGTATAGAGTTTTTTCAAAAACAGATCTTTTTGTTCCCTATTTCCAAAAAGATCAATCATTTTTCCGGCACCATGGCTGAGAATGGGATAGGTTGTTAAAACATAATTTGCACAGGTAATATATTCCATGGCTGCCTGGGCAATACTAAATGGAAGGCCCTGTCCGCCATACTCAGGATTTTCAGTTAATGCACACCATTCGCCTTCCACCAGAAGCTTGTGGGGTTTTCTCAAACATTCCGGCACTTTGACCATACCATTTTCAAAAATCACGCCTTCTTTATCGCATTGAGTATAGGTGGGAAAAATTTCTTTAACTGCCAGATTTTTAGCTTCTTTTATCACCATATCAAACATTTTTTTATTAAACGCCTGATATTTAGATGATTTTAAAAACCCATCAACCTGGAATTGTTCATAAAGGACAAAATCTATATCTCTTTGATCGCTAAGTTTTAGGGCCATCCTACACCTCTTGTATATATTAATATTTATCGCCCGCCTTGTACTCAAAAAAATTTTCAGGTTTTTGAGCAGACACTTTTTAGGTAAGGGAAATTTACTTATCCAACATAAACATGTCAAGAAAAAAACAACTATGGATCAATCATGTAAACAATGTTTATAAAAACAGATAAAAAAACTGTTTCCAGATATCAGGTATTAAGATAAAGTACTTTTATTTAATTATTGGAGTTTTCTTTTGTTTTTTCTTGAAACTCTCGTTTCCGGTGGCCAGAAGACTTGCGATGGTGATTTCATCAAGACGATTAAACATTGCACGGCCGGCCTCAATCCAGACCCATCTGGACAGACACTCTCCGGCCCCGTTGCAGGCTCCACAGACCTGTTTTCCCTGCTCTGCGCAATCTATAATGACCATAGATCCCTCTAAGATCCTTACAATTTGACCAATGGATATTTTCTCCGGGGATTTTGCAAGTCTATGCCCGCCAAGCTGGCCTCTATAACTTTCTATAATGCCTGCTTTTTTCAGTTTGCTCGTAATCTGTTCCAGGTATTTTAATGAAATGTTCTGCCGACTGGAAACATCACTCAAAGGAACTGGTTTTTCTTTGCCGTAAGTTGCAATATCAAGGAGAAGCCTTGTTCCATACCTGCTTTTGGTTGTCACCCGCATAGCCTCTCCTCAAACAATCAAAAATCCCTATTCCTCCTCAGGGCGTAAATGCTCCGGAATAATCAGCATTTTTATAATCAAGGGTTTCAGGAATGACCATCTGATACCAATTTCAAATTCTTCTTCCAGATCCCGGATGGCATCCCAGCAATTATGACAGGGCGAAAGCACAAGTTTTGCGCCTGTTGCAAGGATCTGATCTCTTTTGACTTTAAGACCTACATTTCTTTGTTTCCTGAAGCACCCGATACCATTAAAACCACCACCGCCACCGCAACAGAAATTATGTTCTTTATTGGGCGACATTTCTATAAAATAACCCGGTTCTACAATATACGATATAATTTCCCGGGCAATCTCTCTTAATCCATGGTTTCTGACGTAGTTACAAGAGTCCTGCAGTGTAACCGGTTCTTTAATTCTTTTTGCAGGGTCTATTTTCAGCTTACCCGTTCTTAAAGCCTCTGCCAGCCATTCGATATAATGAATAGATTCAACTGGCGGCCTGCCGCTTTTTCTCCCGGCCCAATAGGGTCCTTCAACAACGGTTGCTCTATGGGCATGACCGCATTCCGTCCCGATCATTCGCTTGGGTCGTAATCGTTCCATGGCATCATAGACACTTTCCACCTGCATTTTACAGGCTGCCCAATCCCCTGCGAACATGGCAAGACTTGTCAGTTCCCAGCCCTTTGACGGCACGGTCCAGTTCTCTCCTGCAATATGGAATAAAATGGCCGCTTCCGCCAGGTCTTCGGGATAATGTTTGGCCTCTCTGGCATTCACCGTGTACATGATATCAGCATCTTCCACATCCACGGGTACTGTCAGGCCAGGATACTCTTCTTCATTCTCTTCAATCATCCACTCAAAGGTGTCAATATAATCTTCGCTTGTTATATCCATCTGGGCATTGTAAACCCTGTGCATGCCGGCACCAATTTTCATTTCCCAGGGGACAAATCCCTGCTGATATAAAAGGCCCCGAAGATACCCGAACATAATTCCCGTATCAATACCATGGGGGCAATACGTACCACACCGGTTGCAACAGGTGCACTGGGCCCATGCAACTTCCATGGCGTGAAGCATGAATGCATTGTCAACCTTTCCTTTTTTCCGTATGATTTCACCAAGGGTTGACTGGATTTTATAGGCAGGAACCTGTTTGGGGTCCCTGTCATTGGCAAGATACAAAAAACAGCTGTCTGCGCACATACCACAATGGGCACAAATTTCAAGCCAGGTACGGGTTCTTGTTTTACAGGTATTCTGGATGGTTTTCCATAAAAGGTCAGAATCGATTTCCAAATGCTTCATTTCTTCATAATATTTTTTACCGCTCTTGTCCGCAAGAAGGGTGGTAATACCTTCAGCAGTGTCAACGGGTTTTTTATTGCATAATGTTCCTTCTGGCACGGATTTATCTCCTTAAAAGCTGGTTTCAATAAAATTTTAACTACCAGGCCATTTTACTTCCTTTTAGTCCACCTCGTTTGATTCCAAAATCCATTCCAAGCTGAGCCCTTGAAGCAAAGAATAAAAACACATGGGAAAGCTTGGTAAAGGGAATGGCAAAAAGAACGATTTCACCTGTAAGAATATGGGCATTCAGCCAAAATGAATAATCACCTACCTGATAACGGGCAAGCATCCCTGTAATAAAAGGTGCCATGGAAATCAACAGGATACCCCAGTCTTTTCTATCCGTCATAATTCTTACTTCAGGAAGAACCAGTCTCCGCAAAATCAGGAAGAGCAAGCTGATAACAGCTATCCATGTCAAATAATCCGCCACAGGTGTGCTAAGGTTAAAAAACAGAGAAAACCCAAATTTTTCTTTTAAAAACACATTATGACCGATAAGAAAAAGCGGTAGAAGGACGGCTCCCACATGAAATCCAAAGAATGCTGCGGCCATGACGGGTTGTGCTCTCCAGCCATATGTACCATAAGGTATAAGCCATTTGTAAATAGATCTTACAGCCCCTCTAAAACCCATGGCCGGATATTCTTTGTACGCGACTCTGTCCAATTGCCATGAAAGACCGTTAAAATACTGATAGAATCGTACAATCATTCCAATAATACAGACCCCAAGCGAAATATAAAAAACGGGCCCTGTTAATAATGTGTACATTATAGCCTCCATATTCCTTATATAAGTGTTTCTTTAATTTTCAATCTAATCATCCCGGTCTGTCAGATACAGCCAGTAAAGCGGCATAAAGACCAGGATAGCTCCCATTACAAGGTAAGTTATACCCTTGGAATATGTCATAAAATCGTGGAGAGTAAAAAATTCCATTTGAGTTCTCCTTTTTCTAATGATCTTTTTTATATTCAGGATGTTCATATAAAATGGGCATCCTTGTTACAACGAATCGATACGCAACCACACCTATTGTGATGATAAATATTGTGATGAAAAATTCCATAAAACTTGGGAAATAGCGGTCAGCAGATGGCAGGTGCCAGTTAAATGCAATAAGAGAAACATTCAGTCTGTTGAGCACAATACCCAGAACTGTCCAAATGGCTGCAATCCGGATCAATTTGGTGTTCTTTTCCCTTGAGCCGACACTGAACAAAATTGCGGGAAAAAGTACAAACCCGATGAGCTCAACCAGGAACCAAAGCCCCCAACCCGTTGTGAGGTAATGCCAGTTGTTATCCACGGCAATGCCGATAATTTTTATACCAACATACCCCATCATGATAAAAGAGGCGGCTTTCCCAAATCCAAGGACAACACCATTGGCTTCGGCAAGATGCGTATCATCCATTTTGTGATGGAGCCATTTATGGGCCAGGGTACCTTCAAAAATAACCATTGACAAGCCTGCAAACATGCTGGAAATGAAAAAATAGACATGCAGATATCCTGAATACCAGAGCGGATGAAGCTTGGAAGGGGCTATGAGAAAAAGAGCACCCAAAGAGGACTGGTGAAGTGTTGAAAGAACAACACCAAAAATGGTTAAAACAAGGGTTAGTCTCACCACCCAATGGCGGATCTTTTTAAACCCGAGCCATTCAAATGCTGCCGGCGTTGTCTCTACAAACAGAACAGTCAAGTATAAGAAAACGCAAAGACCCACCTCAAACAACAAAGAAGAGGTCCCCTGGGAATAAAAGATAGGATAAGGCAGTTTCCAGGGTCTACCCACATCGTAATTCAGGGCAAATACAACCAGGGCATACCCTAAAAATGCGGTTAATATGGCAGGTCTGACAGCTGAATGATATTTTTTTAATCCAAAAATATAGCAGGCCGATGAGGTCATATATCCGCCAGCGGCCAGGGAAACACCACACAAAAGATCAAACCCGATCCAAAGTCCCCATGGATTATTATTATCAAGATTTGTGACGGCTCCAATTCCCTTTGTGAACCTGAGTATGGTGATGATCAGTCCAACAAAGATTATGATACCGGCAACCACATTAAAGGGTGTAAAATATTGTTTTTCAGCAATGGCTTTTTCTGGTCCCATTTATTCCTCCTCTTTCACAGCGTCATCAGCAGCATTGGTTCCGTCAACAGCATTGGTATCCTCCACAGCTTCTATATCATCATCAGCTTCTTGTGCGGCTTTGGCATCTTCCTCAGCCTTTTTAGCCGCTTCCTGCAGAGCTTTTTTAACCTCATTTTGTATAGCTGTCTCTTTTTCTTTGGTCATTTTGTCTTTGAGCTTTGAAAGCTGATCGTTCATTTCATTTTCTGCAAGCGCTTGGTTTGATTTAACTGCTTGTTCCAGTTCCTGGCTTGCAATTTTTTCTTTTCTTTTGGAAATGGCATATACGCCTGTTAAAAGAACCGGCCAGAGTCCAACGATAATGGGTACTGTCCCTAAGGCGCCAGAGGTAAATTGGGGGGCAGGTGTAACGCCCAAGTCTTCTCTCATATCTATCTGTTCAAAAGGAATGCCTGACAGGTAAAGCCAGCTTGTGCCACCCATTTCATACTCGCCATAAACATGCTCAATATAGTGGTCTGGGTTTTTATTAATTTTCTTCCAGGCAAGCTTTACAAGATCTTTCCGCTTCCCGAAAATAAGCGCTTCTCTCGGGCAGATTTCCACACAGCCCGGAAGTTTGCCTTCTTTGATTCTGGGAAGACACATGGTACACTTGGTCACTTTGGGTGTTAAAGGATCATTATAGGTATATGCAGGAATATTAAAGGGGCAGGCAACCATGCAGTACCGGCAACCCACACAAAGAGATTCGTCATATACCACTGCACCTGTTTCATCTTTTTTTAATGCCTTTACAAAACATGCAGAGGCACATGCCGGCTCCTGGCAATGATTACACTGTTTTTTTACAAAAACATCCAGGCTTCCTTTAAACTTATTTACCACGGTATAGGTTGCTTCGCCTGTTCGCCTTTTTTGATCCATTACTTTAAGATCATCAAACGGTCTTTCTGGTTTATCAAGCTTGTTGACTTCATTACAGGCTTGTTCACATTTCCTGCATCCGATACATTTGGTTGTGTCATGCAGAACGCCAAAGCCTTCCGGATATCCCTTGAAATGTTTGTTTGTGGCACCATAAGCTTTTGTCAGTGCACCCGTTGTAGTGGCACCGATCGTCGCTCCAAGCGAACCCAAAAACTTTCTACGAGAAATAGCCATAATTATACCCTTTTTATTTATATCCTTTGAATATTCTATTTCTTTTCTTCATGACATTTGGCGCAGTCTGTTGCTGCAATGGTTTTAACTTCCATTTTCTGATGGCAGGTGATGCACTGTCCATGATATGCCCCTTTTAACCCGGGCCTGCCGTCTGATCCATCATTTGTATCAGGACCTTTTTTACTGTGACAAGAAGCACATTTAGGCGGTTCCAGCGTTTTGGGACTATTATGATGGCATCCCATGCAAAGCCCTGCCTGATCACCATGAAAAACTTTGGCCATATCGCTTTTTTCAACCCGCAGGAATATCGCCTGAACCATTTTCCGGTGAGGGAACTGACTGGGTTTATACTCACTGGACAACACATCAATAACAATATTTTCAGGAATCTTATCTACCTGAACAGATCTGTAATGTGAGGACAGATCTGTTAACGCCATTTTTGCTGCTTTTGCGGGTTCCATGGATTCCAATTGTTTCGGGTCTAAACTATGGCATGTCTTGCAGGAATCAGAATTATCCTTTTTAGCAGGTGCCTGAAAATGGCAGCCGGCACAATCAGAATTTTTTGTCAATTCCTTGTGACAGCCGATACAGCTCTTTGTGCTGTCCTGTTTGTGCATGGCTTGTCCAAGACTGATAAATCCACCCTTTGATTCACCCCCGTCTGTCCCATGACAGTCATTACATTTTTTCAATGTCTCATGATGACACACTTTACAGCTTTGAGCATTTGTTTCATGGGACTTATGATCAAAGGCCACGGCCTTCATATAATTGTTTTTCGTCTGGCTGCCGGTTTCCCAGCCTGTGATGGCAACTTCATCGGGCTGGTTTCGTTTGAGCCGGGGGATATCAGCAACTTTTTTTATCTTTTGCTGCTTTTCTTTATCATGACAGGCCTCGCAGGTTGTGGGGCCGGCAGCAATATTTTGGTCTTTAAAGGTTTGATGACATTTTACACAGGAATCATGTGACGCTTCCTGAATTGGCCTGATGTCGTTTTGCTTTACCGGTTTATGACAATAAACACAGGATTCTTCTTCACCTTTGATGTAAAAAATTTCTTTTGTTTTCTCATTATATTTATGATGGCAACGGCTGCAATTATCTTTAATTGAAGGATCCATACCCTTAATCTGGTCTGAACTTTCATGGATGAAATGCAATGATTTATCAAAGCGGATTTCCTCCCAGGATGATCCTTTAGATTTATCCGGAATATGACAGGTTCTGCACTCAGCAGCATCAGGCCCAAAAGTTTCATTGGATGCTTTTTTCTCCACATGACAGGCAATACATTCAGCATGATATAAATCCATGGATGCCTTCTCATCGGTCCGCTTGAATTTAAAGACAAAGGCTTTGTCTTTTTCAAGATGACAGGCTGCACATTTCCCTTCAAGAGCCTGGGTGTGAAGATCATGCTTAAAACTGACAGCTGGCATTTCATCTTTGCTCAAGCCGGCTTCAAGCTTAATAGTAATCCGATCCGATCTCTTATCATTATCAATATCAATATTTTTAGTACTGGTTTGCCCTATAACGGGAAACAAAATGGACAAGACAATCATCGCAAGAAACGTGAGCTGAAATGGTTTAACTTTTGACATGGTTCAATCCTCTGATTGATTTTTAAAAACTCAATTCCAAACTACCCAACCATCATTAATCGGGTATTTCCTACTATTTTTATAGTATTAAGTCAACCAAAAACTATGAATCTTTAACGCTTCTCAAAAAAGCTATCATTTTGGCATGTTACAATAAAGCGACTCCAAATTTCTTATTCAAATAACAGCAAATATTTAGCCGGAAAGAAGACCTTTCTTTCATCCCAGGGCTTGATTGTCTTTTCTACTTGATTTTATTGAGCTTTTCTGACTATTATGAGCCCTTTTAATTCAAAGAATAAACTGAATTAAATTTTTCAGCCCAATGCTGATCAGGATATAGCAAATATAGAACAGGAGGAAGGAATGGCAAAAATTGTAAATCGTGAAGAAATGGCTCAAGGGACCATTATTCTTAATGAAATAGAAGCACCACGCATATCACGAAAAGCAAAACCCGGTCAATTTGTGATTCTTCAGGCAGATGAGACAGGAGAGCGCATCCCTTTGACCATGGCAGATACAAACCCGGACAAAGGCACGATTACCATTATTTACATGGTAATTGGAAAATCAACTGCCCGGTTTAAAGATTTAAAGGTCGGAGATGAATACTACGCTTTGATCGGTCCCCTTGGAAAACCCACCCATGTTGAAAAAGTTGGAAAAGTTGTCTGTGTCGGCGGCGGAACCGGAATCGCGGTTCTTCATCCCATCACCCAGGCCCTTAAGGCAGCCGGCAATGAAGTGACAACCATATTGGGTTCCAGAAGCTATGATCTATTGATCATGGAAGAAAAAATGAAGGCCGCATCCCATAATGTTCATATTTGCACGGATGACGGGTCCAAAGGTCACCATGGATTTGTGACCGATGTATTAAAAGAGATTTTGGAAAAAGAAGATATTGACCTTGTTGTTGCCATCGGCCCTATCCCCATGATGAAATTCTGCAGCCTTATCACCAAAGAAAAAAATGTAAAAACCCTAGTCAGTCTTAACCCCATTATGGTGGATGGCACAGGCATGTGTGGCTGCTGCCGAGTGACTATAGGTAATGATACCAAATTTGCCTGTGTGGATGGTCCTGAATTCGACGCACACAAAGTAGATTTTGATGAACTGGCCAAGCGTCTTGCTTCTTATCTTGAAGATGAAAAGAAAAGCTATGAGGCCTTTGAAAAATCTAAAGCATTATAAAATATACTATCTCGATTGGTTATATGGAGGAATAAATGGCAGATAAAAAAATAAAAGTGGAACGGGCAAAAATGCCCGAACAAGACCCGGATATTAGAAGAAGAAATTTTGAAGAAGTGCCCCTGGGACTTACCCCTGAAATGGCCATGCTGGAAGCTTCAAGATGCCTTCAATGCAAAAAACCGCTATGTGTGGAAGGATGCCCGGTTTCCGTTAAAATACCAGAATTTATTAAGTTGATTGCTGAAAATGACTTTTCAGGCGCTGCAAAAAAATTATGGGAAACAAATGCGCTTCCCGCTGTTTGCGGACGTGTCTGTCCCCAAGAAGAACAATGCGAGATAAAATGTATTGTGGGCAAAAAAGGTGAGCCTGTTGCCATTGGATATCTTGAAAGATTTGCAGCTGACTGGGAACGAAAAAACGGCTCAGGAGAATCCCCTGTTGTTGCTAAAAGAACCGGCAAGAAAGTAGCAGTAATAGGGTCTGGTCCGTCCGGCCTTACCGTTGCAGGAGATCTTTTACTTAAAGGGCATGACGTCACCATTTTTGAAGCATTCCACAAACCCGGCGGCGTATTGGTATATGGGATACCTGAATTCAGGCTTCCAAAAGAAATTGTTGCCTCGGAAGTTGCCACCCTTGAAAAAATGGGTGCAAATATTGAATGCAATTTCGTGGTCGGAGCTTCCGTCACCCTTGATGAGCTCTTTGAAGAAGGCTATGATGCTGCATATATAGGAGTTGGAGCAGGTCTTCCAATGTTCATGAATCTTCCCGGAGAAAACATGATCGGCATCTATTCGGCAAATGAATACCTGACCCGTACCAATCTGATGAAAGGGTATCTTTTCCCTGAATATGACACCCCCGTTGCCAGGGGTAAGAATGTGGTTGTCCTGGGTGCAGGCAATGTTGCCATGGACTCTGCAAGAACAGCCATGAGGTTAGGGGCTGAATCTGTAAAAGTAGTCTATAGAAGATCTCGTGATGAAATGCCGGCAAGAGAGGAAGAACTTCACCATGCTGAAGAAGAAAAGATTGAATTTGTTCTTCTGACCAATCCCACTCAATTCTTTGGTGATGAAAATGGCCGCCTGACAGGAATGGAATGCCTTAAAATGGAATTGGGCGAACCCGATGCCTCTGGAAGAAGAAGACCTATTCCCATTGAAGGATCAGAATTCAAGTTTGACTGCGATCTTGTGGTTGTATCCGTGGGTTCAAATGCCAATCCTCTGCTCACAAATTCAACACCTGATATTGCCCTGAACAGATGGGGCAATATTGTTGCTGATCCTGCAAACGGAAAAACCTCTAAAAAAGGTGTCTGGGCCGGGGGAGATATTGTAACGGGTGCTGCAACAGTTATTCTGGCCATGGGTGCTGGAAGGGCTGCAGCCAACTCAATACACGATTATCTAACCCTGGGCTGGTAATCTATGAGTAGTGAGATTTGAGATGTGAGGGATACAAAAGCAAAGCTGCAACTTTATTCCTCACTACTCATATCTCACTACTACTCTGTTGAATATATATCTTGTGATCCACCAGTGATAACGAGTGGATATGGCCTTTAATAAATTTTTGTTCGCCGAATATAGAGACAAGAAGAATACCGTCTTCATCCGGTTCAACCCTGTCAACTGCTTCCATTAACAATGTTTCTTCAGGCTTGCCAGACTCGCCAGGCGTGCCGTCATTTTCAAGTAAATATGCATTTGCCTCACACATTACACCATTACTCCTTATATTATAAAAAAAATAAATGTTTATCCAATAGTTCATCTACCAGTTGAGGCAGGGGTAACCCGCTCACCCCGACAATCTCCAGGTTTTCCTGGGTCAAAGGCAGAAGAATTTTTTTTGCATCGGCAGAACATATGGCTTCTGCCATAAGCGGTGTCACCTCTCCCATCATTGCATGGGGCATGATGATCCCCACAGGCCCGATAATGACATCGGCCTTTTGTACAGTCTGAACAATGGCATTAGTGCCGGAAGCCCCTTTATTTGCTTTTGACTTCAGCATCTGGGCCGTGGCAATGGCATTGGTTCCAAGAGCTATGATTTCTATTCTCTCTTCAAACCGCTCTTTAAGTTTCTTAATAATAGCTGACCCTATGCCACCCCCCTGGCCATCAATGACACAAACTCTTTTTTTATTGTTCGCTCCCATATCTTTTGTCTGCCTTTAGCTTATTCAGTGCCCGAAAAAACCCGGCAATCTTCCCAATTCCTTTGTCAGGCTCAAATTTTCGAATCACCTTTAATAATCTTTTTAACTTCATTAAAAATCTTATCTTCAACCCTTTCCATGGTGGTGTTGCCATCAATGATGATAATTTTCTCAAGGTCCTTCAATGTATCAAAGGCTTGAAAATAGTTGGCTCTGACTTTTTTCATGACATCAATTTTCTCATACATATCAAAATTGCTGCGGCTTGATTTTATTCTCTCAAAACAAATATCCGGATCAACATCAATAAAAACTGTCACATCAGGCCTTAAGATCTCTGCATTCAGAGAATTTGCATGGATCACCCATTCCATATCAATATATTGGGCATGATAGGCATAGGATGAAAAATAATACCGGTCACACAATACGATCTGTCCCTGATCAACTTTGCGGCGAATCCCGTTGTCATGATTCACCAGATGGTCTGTCCTGTCAGCAGCAAAAAGGGAGGCAATGGTTCTTTGATCCGTCGCAAGTTTTCCTGAAAGCATCTGCCGGATGAGTGATCCAATTGGGCCGTCAGTGGGTTCAAAGGTTGAATAGACCTTATTTCCCAAGATCTCCAGCCGCTTAGATATATTCTTTATCTGAGTACTTTTCCCAGACCCGTCAATGCCTTCAAAAACAATAAATCTACCCTTATTTTTCTCACCCAATTTATAAACCTCAAGCTTTTATTTCATATTATCCATACCATTTAAACGCAATGTATAACAACATACAAGTTTCTTGGCAAGTATTTGCGCTTTCCCTTAAGCTTTTTCATATATTTTCTCATACAAAAAAAGAGGCTTGCTATCATTATGAAACCGGTTTATTAAGATATGATTCTAATTTTTAATATTTGGGTGATATATGGCGTATGATGTAATTATCGTGGGCGGTGGTCCTGCCGGGCTTTTTGCGGCCTATTATTTAACGGAACATTCCAAGTTAAATGTATTATTAATCGAAAAAGGCAAAAGCCCCTTAAAAAGAAAATGCCCAAACCATAATCTTCAAAAATGCATCCAGTGCGATCCTTGCAATATTCTGTCTGGAATCGGCGGTGCCGGTCTTTATTCCGATGGAAAACTCAATTTCATTCCCAGGCTTGGAAAGACAGACCTAACTCAATTTATGTCTTTGAATTCTGCCCAGGATCTGATTGATGAAACAGAAAAGATTTTTACAAAATTCAAAATGGATGGGCCTGTTTTTCCCACCAACATGGAAGAGGCAAAACAAATTAGAAAAGAGGCGAAACGGTTTGGGATTGACCTTTTACTGATCAAGCAAAAGCATTTAGGATCAGACAACCTACCAACCTATATTGCAGGGATGGCCAAGTATATCCAGTCAAAAGGGCTTGAGATAAAAACCAGGGAAACGGTAATTGATATCCTTGAAAAAGATGGTAACATCCAGGGAATTATAACAGATAAAGCCAAATATGAGGCTTCCAATGTTATTCTCGCTCCTGGTAGAATCGGGGCAAACTGGATGGCTTCCATTGCCCAGAAACACGGAATTAATCTGAGTCAGAGGGGAATAGAAGTCGGGGTCAGAGTTGAAGTACATAATGACATCATGGATGACCTTTGTAATATTATTTATGATCCTACTTTTTTTATTCAAACCCCCACTTATGATGACCAGACCAGAACCTTCTGCACTAATCAGGGCGGATTTATTTCCCTTGAAAACTACAAGAAATTTGTCTGTGTAAACGGTCATGCCTATTCAGGTAAAAAGTCTTCAAACACAAACTTTGCCTTTCTTTCAAAGGTGGTTTTAACAGAGCCTGTCACGGATAACCAGGCCTATGGCGAATCCATTGGGAAGCTGGCCACCATTATTGGCGGTGGCAAAGCTATTTTACAACGGTTTGGAGATTTAAAACGAGGAAGACGCTCGACCTGGAACAGAATCAGCAAAGGGTATATTGAACCAACCATGACCAATGTAGTTTGCGGTGATATTGCCATGGCTTTGCCTGAAAGAATTTTGACGAACCTGAGGGAAGGTCTGGAATCCTTGAATTTAGTTATTCCTGGTGTCTCCAACGATGAGACCCTGCTTTATGCACCGGAAATAAAATTCTTTGCCACACAGGTGGAATCAAACAACTATCTTGAAACCAGCATTAAAGGGATGTATGTGGCGGGGGACGGCCCTGGAGTTGCAGGCAATATTGTATCGGCTGCGGCAACAGGTATTATCCCTGCTAAACGGATTATCGAAATTAATGGTTAATTATTAATGGTGAATTGTGAATGGTTAGTGGTGAAGAAAGGCACAACTATAAAAATTGCTCAAGACTCATCGTTCTGGAAAATAAGTGGCACAGGCATCATCCGATTCCCAGGCCATGACTTTTGAAACTCTTATCTCTTCACCCTGACCCTGCTCTAAAAGTGCCTGCACTCTATGGGCAATATATACGGCAATTCGTTCTGATGTAGGCTGTACACCCTCAAACATTTTGAGATCATTTAAAAATTTATGATCCAGTTCTCCTTTGACAACCCCTCTCACTACCTTTTTTATATCACCAAAATCAGCAAGCACACCGGCTGAATTCAATTTTTCCCCTGTAACACAAACTTCGATGTACCAGTTATGCCCATGCAAATTTTCACATTTTTGCCCCACCATTGTCAATTGATGGGCACCTGCAAAACGAGTTTTTACCTTAAGTTCAAACATGGTTTGTCCCTGAATTGCCTTAAATATTCTTGAAAAGATTTTTCAGCTTGTTTGAGATTTTATTTGAATCCAGCTTATTAAAGTCTTCCAGCAATTTTATCTGCTTTTGATTTAATTTAGTGGGTGTTTTTATGATAACCTTGATAATCTGATCACCTCTTCGGCCCGTTCTAAGCGAGGCGATTCCCTCCCCTCTCAGCCTGAAAACATCCCCATACTGGGTACCTTTAGGAATTTTAAATTTTTCTTCGCCCACCAGGGTGGGAATGGTAATTTCATCTCCAAGTGCTGCCTGGATAAATGAAATGTCAATGGCACAGATAATATCCATGTTATCCCGTTGGAAAAATTTATGGGGGTTGACATTGATCACCACATACAGGTCTCCGGCAGTCCCTTCAGGAGACGGGGATGCTTCGCCTTCTCCCGTCAGCCGAAGTTTTGATCCAACATCAACTCCTGCCGGAATCTTCACCTGAACCTTCCGGGTTATTTCAACCCTGCCGGCCCCTCTGCACTTTCTACAGGGATTGGGGATAATACTTCCCTGACCCTTGCAATAAGGACAGGTGGTTTTTACCTTGAAAAAACCCTGGCTTTGAATAAACTGCCCTGTCCCATGACAATGGGAACATGTCTCAGAACTTGTGCCTTCCTGACATCCTGATCCTTTACAGCTATCGCAGATATCCAGCTTTGGAATGGAGATTGTCTTTTCAGTGCCAAAGGCAGCCTCCATAAAATCTATGGTCATGTTATACCTAAGATCAGACCCTCTTCTAACCCTGTTACCACGACTGCTTCCTGAACCAAATCCAAAAAAATCTTCAAAAATATCACCAAAACTTGAAAAAATATCCTCAAATCCGCTGGGGCCTGTATGACCGGCACCTTCAAGCCCACGGTGACCGAATTGATCGTAAATCTGGCGTTTATGATCATCATTGATCACTTCATAGGCTTCAGATGCTTCTTTGAATTTTTCTTCTGCTTCTTTATTATCCGGGTTCTTATCCGGATGGTATTGAATGGCAAGTTTCCGATATGCTTTTTTTAATTCCGGTTTTGAAACATCTTTTGCAACGCCAAGTATTTCATAATAGTCACGTTTTTCTGTCATCTGAGCTCCAACCATTCTATTGTATTCTTCCCTTTATTATGATACTTTTTCAACCTGCCTTGATAAACATCTTAAACTAACTCAGAAATCCAGGTTGTCAACGATGAATAAAGAACTTGATTTTGTCAAAGACATGTTTGACCGCATTGCGCCAAAATACGATTTTTTAAACCGCCTTTTGAGTATGCGGCAGGACATTGTCTGGAGAACCCATATGGTAAAGGCTGCAAATCTTCAAAAAAACAGCAGGGTTCTGGATGTGGCATGCGGAACCTGTGATGTGGCTTTGGAGGTAAATACTCAACTCATGGGCTGTTCCCGGATTTTCGGGCTTGATTTTTCCTTTGGCATGTTAAGACTTGGAAAACAAAAATTAATAAACCAGGATAAAAAAAACATAATTCTCTTAAACGCGGATGCTCTTAATCTCCCTTTTCAGCATCATATTTTTGATGCTGTATTTATTGCCTTTGGTATCCGAAACATCATGGATAGGCAAAGGGCTATCAATTCATTTTTCAAGGTCCTGAACAATGGCGGCCGACTTGCTGTTCTTGAGTTAACCACACCTGAAAAAGGAGTTTTCCGTTCATTATATCTTCTATATTTTCAAAAAATTCTTCCCATTATCGGTTCATTTTTTTCAAAGCACAACAATGCATACACTTACCTGCCCGAGTCTGTGTTAAAATTCCCCACCCCTGTAGAATTTTCAAAAATCATGAAAAAGGCCGGCTTTGAAGGCATCAGATTCAAACAAATGACATTTGGAATTGTAACTCTCTTTATAGGAAGCAAGCCATAACTTGCAACTATTTATAACTTTTCAAATATTCAACCATTCAAACAGTATCCATAAGGTCATGGAGTATAACGATTTGCAAAAATCCCTGAATGAAACTCCAATACTCATGAAAAAACAAAACTCGCCACATAATTAAGGTTATGTTGCAAGAAAAAGAAAAGGATTTGTGATCCATGCTTTTTTGATATATGGGTCAGATGAATCATTTTAATGCGCTGGGAAAAGAAAACAGGAATAAAATAAATAAAATATGATTTCATTAATTTCTATCGGTCTTTTGTCAGGCCTTTTTTTTAGTACCACCTTTATTCTGAACCGGATGATGAGTCTGGAAGGCGGGCACTGGCTATGGTCGGCAAGCCTTAGATATGCCTTTATGATCCTTATTTTAATCGGGTTTATTTCTGTGTTTAAAGGATTTGATACGATAAAAGGATTGATTCGGCTTTTCTTAAACCATTGGAAGTTCTGGACCCTGACAGGAACCATTGGCTTTGGCGGATTCTATTCATTGATCTGCTTTAGTGCAGATCATTCCCCCGGATGGGTGATCGCTGCCACCTGGCAGTTGACGATTATTGCAACCCTTGTGGTGTTGGTCTGCTTTGGGCGATCCTTTCCCAAAAAGGTATGGTTTTTTTCCATCATCATCTTTGCCGGGGTGTTAATGGTCAATCTGAGTCATATGCAGGTGTTATCATTAACAGAATTATGCATGGGGGTCCTGCCTGTTTTAATTGCTGCATTCTGTTATCCCATCGGAAATCAGCTCGTGTGGGAAGCCATGAATGGGAATCGATTTCTTCCTGATATTAATAATCCCCTTTTGGAAAACCCCTTTCATAAAGTGCTTCTGTTATCATGGGGCTGTGTGCCTTTCTGGTTGATACTGGTTGCCATCATAAGACCGCAACTGCCATCATCCGGCCAGGTGGTCAGCACTGCTCTGGTTGCCCTATTTTCAGGTGTCATTGCGACCAGTCTGTTCTTGATGGCACGCAATAAAGCCAGAAAGCCAAGTGAACTTGCGGCCGTTGATGCAACCCAGGCAAGTGAGGTAATCTTTGCGCTTATCGGGGAAATAGT
>CALGRI010000397.1 GCA_937880875.1 uncultured Pseudomonadota bacterium | reverse complement strand
CACATAATCCGGGAAATAATTTTTTAAAATTCCCAGAAAATAATTTTGTTATATTATATACAGGAATACGCAATAATGGCTTATAATGCCGGTTCTGCCCCATAAAGTTTAATACCAGATCACAGAATAATGTTCTTCCCGAGCACAAGATATAGAGTCAGGTTTTAATTAAAAAATCAGCTTTTTCTATTCATCCAGTACTTTTCTGACTATTGTCGCCAGATCTCTTTTAGAGAATGGCTTTTGAATAAAGTGTACCCCCTCATCCAGAACACCGTGATGGGCAATGGCATTAGCCGTGTATCCGGACATGAATATGCATTTGAGATCAGGGGAAAGGGATTGCAGTTGTTCTGACAGTTCACGTCCGTTCATTTCAGGCATGATCACATCCGTGATGAGCAGGTAAATTTTGCCTGTATGTTTCTGGACCAGCCCCATAGCCCCTTTTGGTGTGTCTGCTATAAAAACGGTGTAATTCAATCCTTCAAGGATTTTCTGAGCAAGTTTCAGGATTGGCTGATCATCCTCCACCACCAGGATAGTCTCACCACGGCCTTGCGGGATTTCTGTCGTGCTTTCCTCCTGGATCTCAACAGCTTTGCCCTCATGCCTTGGCAGGTAAATCTTTATGGTGGTTCCTTTACCCGGTTCGCTATAGACGTTGATGAACCCTTTGTTCTGCTTGACAATGCCATAGACAGTGGAAAGTCCAAGGCCCGTGCCCTTATCTACAGCTTTTGTGGTGAAAAAGGGTTCAAAAATATTATTCAGTATTTCTTTGTCCATGCCGCAGCCATTGTCGCTGACAGACAATAGGACAAACGCGCCGGGAACAAAACCTGTGTGATCGGCACAATATGCTGCGTCAAAGACCACCCTGTCAGTTTCAATGGTGATTTTGCCAACTCCATCAATGGCATCCCGGGCATTGACACACAAATTGGCCAGAATCTGGTCTATCTGGGAAGGGTCCATCTTAACATTCCACAGGTTTTTTCCTGGCAGCCAGACAAGATCAATGTCCTCGCCGATAAGGCGCCGAAGCATTTTGAGCATGCTTTCCACGTTCTCGTTCAGGTCAAGCACAATAGGGGCGATGGTCTGCTTTCTGGCAAAAGCCAGCAGTTGCCGGGTAATGTCTTGTGCACGTCTGCCAGCCTTGAGAACCTGATTGAGATCCGTATGCACCGGTCCTGATGGATCTGCATCCATCATGGCCAGTTCAGTGTAACCCATGATCGCGGTGAGAGCATTGTTGTAATCATGTGCCACCCCGCCTGCCAGGCGCCCCACAGATTCCATTTTCTGGGCCTGTACAAGTTGCGCTTCCGTTTTCTTACGCTCAGTAATATCCTGAATAGTTTCTATTGCGCCAATGATATTTCCATCTTGATCTCTCAACGGTGCTGCAGTGGAAAAAAGCCATTTACCTTTTTCTCCCAGGTCAGGGTAAAAGCTTTCACCTTCGTATGCCCCTTTAACCAGAATAGATTTATTAATTTTGTCTTCGTAGTACCCGTCTATTTCTTTCTTCGTTGCTCCATCTATTATCAAATCTACCAAATTCGGTCTTTCTTCAGGATAAAAGGGAAGCCAATGTTTTTTTGTGCCCACCATCTGGGCCTCAGAAAAACCAGTCAAACTCTCGCAGGCATTGTTCCAATTTGTGATAATATGGTTGCTATCAATAATATAGGTTGGGATAGGATTTGCTTGAACGGATTGTAAAAGTTTTTCTTTACTATCCCGCAAGTCTTTTTCCGCTTTCTTACGTTCCGTGATAACTCGCGTCACCCCCTGAGCATATAAGGGATTTCCAGTATCGTCCAATACTACCTTTCCGCTTATTTCACAGGGGATTTCTTCACCGTTTTTATGATAAATACTCGTTTCAAACATTGTCATTGTCTTATCAGACAAGCTATCCAATAAATCAGCAGTTATTGCCAGCAGTTTTTCCAATTCTTCTGAAGAACAATGTTCCGGTAATTTGCTTCCTATATACTCTTCTGGTGTATAGCCGAAAAGAGGGAAAACTGCCTCATTGATATAAGTAAATTCCAAATCCAGATTCATCTGCCAAATACAATCAATTGTGTTTTCTGATATCAAACGATATTTTTCTTCGCTCTCACGAAGCGAATTGGTCCTGATTGTTAATTCCCTTGTCTTTTTTTTCACTTGTATTCTTGATATGAAAACGACAAGAATTAAACAAAAAATCAGAACCCCGATACTTTTCAATACAGTCTTAAGCCACATGGGAAAGACCTCAATTGTTTTTTCCGCTATTTCTGTTTCAAAATATTTTTCCAGTAACCCGTAATAGAGTGAATTATTGTCTTTAAGAAGCTTTTCCATGTGATAGTCTATTTTTTCTGAAAAATTCTGTATAACCGGAGAATTTTTTGTGAAAGCAAATTTGATATTAATGGGCTGGAATATCACGGCTGTATTTTTAAGATTAAATTTTTTTTTATTTTCATCTTTAGATAAAATAATCAATGATGCGAGTTGTG
>CALGRI010000396.1 GCA_937880875.1 uncultured Pseudomonadota bacterium | reverse complement strand
TTCGTCATTCACCCGGACGACTAATTTCCCAAAATTTTGACCTTCTAACATGCCGATAAACGCTTTTGGCGCACGTTCTAATTTTTCCCATGATGGCTCCTCGTTTTGTTAAAGACTCAACTTTTGGTGTTCAAAAAGATCATGACGCAAAATATAACCCATAAATATAATTATTCAAGAAGGTAAATATCCTGTGCAGTCCGGTATTTATCTTATTACATCGAGTTGACGGTAATTAAAACCGAAGACGCAAGTTATGATAAATTTCAGGGTTTTTCCTGCTGTCATCTTTGTTCAATACAATAATGACTTTCAATCTCAGGTTTGGCCTTGCCGGCCATTGTTGAAGATAAAGCCATACCCGCTAAAAGAGGCGTTCCATTCTTTAATAAATTTACCATCTGTATAAGATGATACCACCTGATTCCAGAACACCAGAGCAGATTTATTTTTTAAACTCACTGCAACTTCCCAATTACCGGGTAACTTTTCAAATAGATGCTCAGCCAATCTGCGACCATAACCTTTTTTTTCGTGATTTTTTTGAATGTAGAATTCTGCCACAGCAAAGCCTTTTGAATTGAACCGCAAGTGCTTATTGACCATGGCAAAGCCGATAATAGTATCTGATTTTTTTAGAATGTAAATATACCGGTCATCGGCAATAGAATAGAGTTGTAAATTTTTCAGTGCGCTTTTACACCAGGACTCAACATCATGAATTAAAGAAAACTGACTCATATAATCCAGATACTCTCTAAAGATGGGTTTGATTTGGTTAATTGTTTGAATTCGGGTTATCATTATTTCTTAATCCGCATTATATCCAGATGGTCATGCCATACGAAGTCGCCTTTGATTTTTACTAATTTGAATTGATAGTCATTCATTTGTGCAATTACCTTTGGTGACCATTGATCTTTGAATTGTTCAAATTTGTCTGCAAAATTTATAGATTTGTAGTCCATGTTATTCCTCATATGAAAGCAAATCCATTGTGGCTGCTTTTTGCCTGATAGGTATTAAAGATTGGTATTCAGGAGAGGAGTACCAATTGTTTAGTGCTTCTAAATTAGGAAAGCGGATAACAACCGTATCAATATGCTCATGGTTACCAGAAAGAACCGAGCAAAGTTTGCCTCTGAGAATTAACTTTGCCCCCCATGGTTCTAAGGTAGCAGGCACTTTATTACGATATTCAGTCCATTTTTCTTGATCTTTTACTGTAATGTGACCAATAAGGTATGCATTTTTCATCGGTATCCTTTCTTTATTTTTTGAATTGATTGCTAACAATACTTTTAGAACCAAAAAGATTTTATGTCCATAAAAAACCGCGGGGACTAAAACGCAGGGCATGCCTTGGATGCCATTATTAGTTTCGAATTAAAAGGCCGGTAAGATATGTACAGGTGATGGTCAGACATTGAAGATCAAGATATGTGGCTGCCGTGTCGCGGTAAAGAAATCCCGCATTTGCAGGCATGAGCTTATCTGCATCATTAAAATTTAAAATAATTGGAATTTTTGGAAGCGCCCTGAAGCGGACACTGAGGTCATAGGATTGATTGGCAAGTATTGTTCCGCCAAATTTTAAACATTTGTGCCTGAGGGCCTCAACCTGATTGGAGAAACTTGTTTGAATAATTTTTGCTGTATTTTCAGTAAAGATTGAGAACAAAGGACCTGCATTGGAAAATTCTCTAAATGTCACAAGCTTTCCATCGCTTTTCAGCTCTTGTTCAGGGCACATCAATATATAAGTGCAAAGCACCACTTTAACGGCAGGAGTAAGATCAGCCCCTGTTGCATCAAAAAAATCATCCCCATCAAATACAAGCTGATGATTAAAAAAATCAAAAATAAATAAAGGGCCCTGTTTTTGAATCCCAAGGATACTAAGTTTCTGGGATAAATCCATGGGTTTAACCCGGGACAAAAGATCCGGATATACGTCATTAAATATTTTTGAATTATCCATATTTGATCACATGTTTTTCAGTCCATTGAGTTTTTTTAACAGGATATCGTATTCATCTTCATACGCTAAAAGATCCACCATTACGGGAGGCTTGGTGGAATGGGCAGGAAGGCGTGCCTCTGTTTCACGGATAAGTATGTCCAGTTCTTCCAGGCGTTTTTTTATATCCTCGATTGTGTCCGGCATATTAATAATTT
>CALGRI010000395.1 GCA_937880875.1 uncultured Pseudomonadota bacterium | reverse complement strand
AACAACCTGGGGTCATCGTTATCCATGAGAACAGAGGATTAAATCCCCATATTGAAGATATCACCCGAAGAATGGCTCTTGAGGGATTTACAGCATTAGCACCCGATGCATTATCTCCCCTGGGAGGCACTCCCACTGACCCGGATAAAGCCAGAGATCTTATAGGAAAACTTGATAGCAAGCAGACGGTTCAAAATTTTATCGCTGCTGCCCAGTATTTAAAAACCCACCCCAAGACAACCGGCAGAGTGGGCGTTATCGGTTTTTGCTGGGGTGGGGGTATGGCCAACCAATTGGCTGTACAGACACAGGACATTCAGGCTTCAGTCCCCTATTATGGAATGCAGCCTGCGGCAATTGATGTTCCGAAAATAAAAGCAGCTCTCCTTCTCCATTATGCCGGTCTTGACGAGCGGATCAACAAAGGTATTCCAGACTACGAAGCAGCCCTGAAATCAGCTGGTATTGATTACAAGCTCTACATGTACGATGGTGCAAATCATGCATTTAACAATGATACAAACCCATCCCGTTATAATCCGGTTGCTGCAGATCTGGCCTGGAAACGAACCATTGAATTTCTTTCGGAGAAATTAATGGAATAAATGATGTCCTGATTTATTGTGTCATACAACACCGTTTGAATTTTTTCCCGCTTCCACAGGGACAGGGAGAGTTACGTCCTGTTGTTACAGGTTTGTCTTCTTGCTGTTGTATTCGTAAAAGCTTTTGAAGCTGCTCAACAAAGGGAAGACAATGATTAAAGAAATGTTTGTAGCCACGGCACAGGTGATTAAGTTTCATGGTTGATCCGGAAATGTTCTGGACTCTGTCCTTGGGGCATCCCCCATTGCAAAAGGCGAGAACTTCGCAGGATTTACACTGGGATGCCAGATAGGTTTCTTTACTCTTTCCAAACTCTCTCATGGTTTTAAGATTCATTAATTTTCCAAGAGGAGTTGTGTTCAGGTTCCCTAATTTAAACCCAGGTCTTACGAAATGATCGCATGGATACACATCTCCATTTATTTCAACCACGGGGATTGCACCACATGTCCTGCGAAAGATACAAAGCGCATGATCCTGACCCATAGCTTTTGCACTTACTTCTTCAAACATCTGGACTTTGATACGGCCAATATCATGTGCTTTCCATTCATCAAATATGGAGTTAAGAAAAGCGCCGTATTTTTCAGGATCAACGCTATCCATTAGAGAATTAACCACGGGAAGAAAACCAATATAAACAGCACCTATTTTTTTAAAGAAACGATACACATCAAGAGGATGGTCTACATTATGATGATGTACCACACACAGAATATCATAGGGGATCTGGTTTTTCTGCAGGAGCTGTTGCCCGAGCATAACCCGTGAATGGGTTCCCTTTCCTGATTTTGTAGTTCTATATATGTTATGAAGGTGTTCCGGACCGTCCAGGCTCAAGCCCACGGAAAAACCCTCTTTTTTAAAAAACCTGCACCATGTTTCATCCAGCAATGTTCCATTTGTCTGTATGCCGTTCTGGATCAGAACTCCTGCAGGCGGATACTTTTTTTGAAAATCCACGGCTTTTTTAAAAAAATCAATTCCCAGGAGCGTGGGTTCGCCGCCATGCCAGGAAAAGCGGACAACAGGCCCGGGATGTGCTTGAATATGCTGGCATATATAGGTCTCAAGAATATCATCAGGCATCCTTTGGGCAGAATCAGATACGGCACCTTTGGATGAATAATAACAATAATGACAGGCCATGTTGCATAAATCCCCGATGGGTTTGGCAAACACCTGGAAATCGGTTTTGACCATATTCTTAGCTTTTGTCATTTTAGTGTGAATGCCATGTGCTTAAGGAATTTGTGAAGTTTGTTTTTTGCTTAAGGTCCCTGGCTGGGGCCAAACTCCGGTTCATAGCCGACAATGAATTGGGTTGTCGTG
>CALGRI010000394.1 GCA_937880875.1 uncultured Pseudomonadota bacterium | reverse complement strand
ATGAGCTGTGGGAATAGTATTGATATATGAAGGCAAATAAACCGGCAAAATCGACTAGCATCCTGATTCTGGGACTTGGGGGAGTGGGCTATTACCTGGCCAAGCGTCTTGTTCATGAAGGTTATGCAATCACTGCTATTGAGCAGGACAGCAATTTGCTTCGCCATGCAGACGGCAATATAGATGCCCGCCTGATTCAGGGAAATGCCATGAGCATTGAATGCTGGCGGGAAGCCAGCGCCGAAAAAATGGATTATCTAATCGCGGTTACCAACAATGATGCCGTGAATATGATGAGTTGCATGATTGGGGACCGTTTTGGCATTCCACGCAAAATAGCCCGGGTGCGCTCCACGGAATTCGGGAATGAAAATTCCCTCCTGAATGCCAGGGATCTTAAAATTGATCTGATTATCCATCCGGAAGAGCTGGTTGCCCAGGAAATTTTCAGACTGGTTAAGCTTCGGGCCGGAAACGACATCATTGCTGCCGCTAAGGGACAAATACAGGCCATGGCCACCCGCATTCATGAGAAATCGCCGCTGGCTTACAGGAAACTGAAAGATATCTCTCAAGAGTATAACGACTTTCCATTCCGGATAGTTGCCATTGCACGGGGAATCACCACGCTGATCCCCAGCGGTAAGGATGAGCTATTGCCACAGGATCAAGCCTTTTTTATGGCCAGCAACAAAAACCTGCCCAAACTGATGAGCCTGACAGGTGTTGAACAGCAAAACCGCCACCGTGTGATGATTATAGGAGGGGGACTTGTGGGGTCCCGCCTGGCTGCACTGTTAGACAAAACAGTTGAGGTCAGGCTGATCGAAAAAGATGAATTCGTGGCTCAAGAGCTTTCCTTTGAACTGAAAAACTCAGAAGTGTTACACGGTGATGGATCAGATTCAAATATCCTGATTTCAGCAGGACTCTTGGAAATGGATACTTTTATCACAGCCACGGGCGAAAACGAAACCAATATCATGAGCTGCGTGCTGGCCAAACACCTGATGACTTCACATAATACCCGAAACAACGGTAAACAAAGAAACAACCAAAGCAAATGTATTGCACTGGTTAACAAAGAAGATTATATGGTATTGGCGGCCACAATGGGATCGGATCTGGCTTTGAACAAAAAAATACTGGCCGGCAACAAGATTCTAAAATTCATTCGCCGGGGTGAGCTTCTTTCCGTGGCGCACCTGCATGGTTTTGATGCTGAAATGGTAGAAATCCTTGCCGCCCCGAATTCACCGATTACCAGCAAGCCCCTTTCCAAACTGGGATCTTACTATAATGGAAAAATAATGATAGGGGGCATTCATAGAGATGGTGTGTGGCAGATTGCCGTCGGGGACACACACATTCAAAGTAATGAACGGGTGATCGTTGTCTGCATGTCACAGCACTTGAAAGATGTCCAGAAATTATTTCTGGCCTAAACTTATTTATCTTCTCCAGAAAGACGGATAAAATATAACCAGAGCTGAAAACATTTCCAGTCTTCCTACAAGCATGTTCCAGGACAAAAACCATTTGCCAGCATCTGAAATAAATGCGTAATTTTTAGACGGGCCCACCCCGCCGAATCCCGGGCCAATATTCATCAATGTTGAGATCACAGAACTCATGGCAGTTGTAAAATCCATTTCATCTGAAAGTGTCATAAAACACCCTCCCCCAAACACCAGAAAAATGTTAACGATAAAATAACAAAACGCCAAATGAATGATTTGGGGGTCCACAGGGCGTTGATTCAAACGGACCGATACCACTGCCATTGGTCTAAAAAAGACGCGCTTTATGAGCACTACTCCAAATTTCCATATCAGTATATAATGAACGATTTTGATACCACTGGTAGTTGATCCGGCACAGGCACCGATAAAACACACTGCATATAGAAACATCTGCGCTGCCTGGGGCCATTGCTCATAATCAGCCGTTGTGAACCCAGTGGTTGTAAGAATAGAGGTGACCTGGAAGGTAGCATAACGGATCGAATTAATCAAATCGTATGTATTTTCCTTCCACAAGATCCATGATACCATTGTGCAAAAAAAGAGCATAACCCCAATATACCAGCGTAATTCAGTATTGATTTTTACAATGTGCCAGTTTCCCTGGGCCATGTGATAAAAAAGCATGAAGGTCATGCCACCCAGGAACATGAAAATAATGATGACCCAGTCAAAGTAGGCATTGTTGTAATGCCCGATGCTGGCATTCCACGGCGAGTAGCCCGATGTTGACACAGTTCCAAAGGAATGACACATGGAATCAAAAATTGACATGCCTCCCAGACACAACAAAATAATTTCAACCAGGATCAGGGCTATATAGATTCCCCAGAGCCAGATCATTGTATCCCGGTTGCGGGGGATGAATTTTTCCTTGGTAATGACCTGACCTGGACTTGACTCAGCCCGGAATATACGCAACCCCCCCATTCCATGGGGCAAAAAGATTATGGTCAACGTTAAAAAACCCATCCCACCAAGTAAATGGGTCTGGCTACGCCAGAATAACAATCCGTGCGGAACCACTTCGATATCAGTCAATATGGTTGCACCACTGGTTGTATAGCCGGACATCATCTCAAAAAAGGCATCAGTGAAAGAGGGAATCGATCCATGGATCATAAAAGGCAGGCCTGAAACCGCAGAAATCAAAATCCATCCAAAAACAGCAATAAAAAAACCGTCCTTAATGGTTAAATCGTTATACCTGCGAAAAAACCACCACAAAGGAACCCCCAGACCAATTATGATGATCCCCGTAATGGAAATGGCATATAGGTCGTCTTCCTGGTAATACAGCGAGCAGATCAATGGAAACACCATAGAACTGCCCGTAACGATCAATAATTTTCCCAGGACATTTGCGATAGTTTTATAATTCATTGGTATCCAAATCTAATGTAAGGGCAAATCAATCCTCAGCTTTAATTAAAACAATGCACTAAAGCCTCAAATCTTCTTTACCCTAAAACCCACTGCCGGATCAACCCAATTCATAATAATATTTGCAAGGATAGGGTGCATAGAAGGATTTAATTTCTAACAAACCACGTTTCAAAGAATTTTTAAGTTGCATTAGCTATAAAAATTGCCCGCACAGGCGCAGGATAACCTTCAATGGTTTTATCAGGATCATTGGGATCAAGAAAATCTTTCAGGCTTTCCGTTTGGATCCATCTGGTTTTTCTCTGCTCTTCAAGGGATGTTTTGGTAATATCCACACATCTGATATTTGTAAAACCCGCCCTCAACAACCAGGATTCCATTACCAGAAGATCAGGGATGAAAAAGACATTTCGCATTTTTGCATAACGGTCTTTTGGAAAAAGACAATAATTTTCTTTTGAATTAATGACGAGATTTTCAAGGACCAGTTCCCCACCGGATCTCATGGAATCACAAATATCCTT
>CALGRI010000393.1 GCA_937880875.1 uncultured Pseudomonadota bacterium | reverse complement strand
GCAGCTTCTGGCATTTTTTCAAGATCTGCCAGGAATTTATCAGGCATGGGGGTCGTGGTTTTTTTTTGAGAACTCCGGATCATGTTTTCTTTTTCAAATCTTAATTTTTGCTCAACAGGATCAGTCAATTCGGTAAACCCATTGGCAAGCTCAATACCCGCTATGTAAAATTCAAATCTCTGGGCATAATCAGGATTGCCTGGTAAAAGTTTAGCAAGAGATGCAAGGCTTGCAGGATAATCATATAAAAAACAAGGACTTGTATTGCCAAGAAGGGGCTCTATCTGGAAGCTTATTATTTCATCAAAACTGCCATCTGAAAGGGCATCGTTTAAGGATTTGTCTGCATACAGGTCAAAGGCCTTCTGAACGGTAAGCTTTTGCCAAGGTCGGTTTAAGCTGATGATTTTATCCTGGTATTTTATCTGGTTTTCAAGGTTGAGCCTTGCTGCTATAAATTTTATCAGCCCCTGGCATTGATTCATTAAATCAAAATAGGTATCATCTTTGGCATACCATTCCAGCATAGTCAATTCCGACAAATGGTGTGACCCTCTTTCATTTTTCCTGAAACATTTACAGATTTGAAAAATTTTATTAAAGCCTTTTGATAGAAGCCTTTTCATGCATAGTTCCGGAGAAGCCTGCAGGTATTGGTCTTCAGAAGTTACAGGATCAATATGAGCTTCCGGAATAATACAGGGACAAAGAATGGGAGTTTCTACTTCAAGATAAAGGTTGCCGGTAAAAAAATCCCTTATGGCTTGAACCACAAGGGACCTTATTTCCATATGTCTGTATTTTTTTGTATCCAATGTCACTTTATTTCATAGAGGTCTTTTGGCCTGTCCTGCAGGAAAACAATATCGAATTTGGTTTTATCTGCTTGATCAAAGAATTGATATCCGGTTTCAATACAGGCTTTACAGGCATTGATAGGGATATGCACTGCAAGGATATGGTTCCCAGGCCTGGCGCTGGAATCTATTTCAAAACAGCCGCCACAGTCCCGGCAGATTCTCACTCTTTCTTTTTGCCGTTCAAAAATATTGGCTGTATCATAAAATATTTCCCGGTGTCTGACCACAATATCTCCGGGTGTTCCCGATCTTTGTCTTAACGCATCTTTTTGATGCCAATAGGAATTAACAAGATCCGTGGTTTTTTTGATTTTGTCCGTGATACTAACGGATTGTTTCAGCTGTTCAGGATTATAATCCGGTTCAACAACCCCGGAGTAATCAAGCCCTGCCATGGCAAGGATTATGCCCAGGTTCACATAGGGAAGGGCGCCCTCAATGGAATATCCACCTTCAAGAACAGCAATATCGGGCTTAAGGAGGGTGGTCAGTTCTGCATACCCCTGGGCTGAAAAATTCATATTGGTTAATGGATCAGTATAATGGTTATCCTGTCCTGCAGAGTTGACAATAATATCTGGTTTGAATTCTTCCAAAGCAGGCAATACACAATTTCTGATGACATAAAGATATCCTTCCGTGGATGTGCCAGGCGGAAGAGGTATGTTAAGATTAGACCCTTTGGCATTGGGGCCTCCTAATTCTTCTGGAAAGCCTGTGCCGGGATACAGGGTTCTTCCATCCTGATGCAGGGAAATGAACAATACATCAGGATCATGCCAGAAAATATCATTGGTACCATCCCCATGATGACAATCAGTATCAATAATCGCTATTTTTTTAATGCCGTATTGGGATCTGATATATTCCACCATAATGGCTTCCATGTTGATGTGGCAAAATCCCCTGCCCCCATGGGAAACCCTCATGGAATGATGCCCGGGAGGACGGACCAGGGCAAATCCGTTTTTTACCTCTTTATTTAAAACTGCATCGGCAATCGCTTTGGCACCTCCCGCACTGATCAGATGGGATTGGGTGGTAATGGTTTTTTCATCAGGAACGCAAAAATGGGCCCGCTGGATATCCTGATAGGTAACAAGATCAGGTTTATACTCAATAATCCCGTTGATATCAAAAATGCCTTCCTCTGTAACCTGATCCTGGGTATACAAGAGCCGTTCTTCTCTTTCAGGATGAGTGGGATCAATGGCCCAGTCAAACGCAGGGAAGAATACAAGACCTGTTTTATGCAATGCTTTTAACATTTATACCTCTTTGAATTATAGCAAAATTTTCTCAAATCCTTTGATCATACCTGGTTTGATCTGTATTTTTGTTCTTAATATTTTACCCCTGGGTGAAAAATTTCGGACAATATTGAATTGTTGAAATTCAACCACTTCCACTTCATCTATATTGTCTGGATCAGCACCAAAATTAATTGCTTTTTCTTTTAAAAGCGTGATTGCGGTTTCAATTAAATCATCTTTGGAATATGTTTTGGAAATGGGCTCTGCAAAACCTTCTTCATGGGCACTTACAATACCTTGTTCTGTATCAGCATTTAGAGTAACTTCACAGGTGGTTCTGGCAAGAGCTGCGCCAATGGCATTTGCCACGGAAGATTCAGGCAAGGCAATGGTTTTTATATGATAAAGTTCTTCTATTTTTTTAGCAAAATATGGAGCAGGCCCTCCCAGCAGCAGTATTTTTCTTGGGCTGATTTTATACCCTTCAAGAAATTCATGCACAGTATAAACAGGTTTGGAATTAAGTTTATCAATCATTTCAAAGGTTTTTTTCAAAATAATGGAACAGCATTTTTTAAATATTTGATCAGCTGCCTCAATATCGGTCAGGCCCAGCCCCATGGCAATTTTGTGAATCCCTTTTTGGGCATTTTCTTTATCTCCATCCGTCATCAGTCCCAGTACAAACAGAGCATCTGTTGGAGTCGGGTCAGGCCCGTCAAAGGCCATGGCAGGGCCATGGCGGTCGGGACCAATGAGCAGTTCTTTATCTATTACCCGGATTACGCTGTCACCCCCAATTCCTATTGAATCGGTTTGTAAGGATCTGATCAGGCTTTTGTACCGCCCTCTCTGGATTCCCAGGGGCTCTAATAACGGTGCTTTGTCAACCAGAAAGGCAATATCCGTTGTGGTGCCCCCGACATCAAGCACAATGGCATCCTGTTTTTTGGGGGCATAGGGAATCGCTCCCATGATACTTGCGGCCGGTCCTGAAAGAACGGTCTGACCGGGAAAGGACATGGAGGATTCAAGGGACATAGTGCCGCCATCTGCTTTCAGTATTTGAATGGGAACTGCAAGCCCCTTTTTTTCAAGGGAAAGTTTCACCGCCTCAAAAAATGATTTATGAAGGGAAAATACAGCAGCATTTAAATGGGTCGTGGCAATCCTCCGGGGAAAATTAAGGTTTCCTGAGACATGGTGGCCCATAAATATTTTTTTGAAATGTTTATTCAAAATTCGTTTGATAAGGATTTCATGGCTGGGATTTCGAACGCAGAATTTGCTTACAACACCAATATATTCAATGCCGGCCCTTTTCAGCTTTTCAACAATATCTTCAATCTCCATATTGTTTACCGGAGCTTTTTCTCTTCCCCTGTGATTGATTGAGCCTGAGACACAATAGTAGTGTTCCCCGGTGTTAAAAGCTTTAGGATCAATCCCGGGTCCTGCTGAAACAATCATTCCGACAGGGTTCATATTTTGCTGGACAATGGCATTGGTTGTCAAAGTGGTTGAGATGACAACCCTTTTAATATCTTTGGGATCGATATTGTCCAGGAGCCGGGTAAAGCATGAGAGAATCGTATTAAAAAGATCTGCAGAGTCTGTGGTTACTTTAACCTTTTTTGTAATACCATTGCTGCTTAAAAGAACAGCATCCGTGTTTGTGCCGCCAACATCAATTCCAATAATCATGAAGTATTCCTGATCCTTAATATATTACAGCCCAAAATTTGCTCTTTTTACCATGGCAAAGCTTGTCAGAAAAAGAAAGGCTTGTCAATCAGATTTTCTTTTGAAATCCATCTGATATATGTCTTAAAATTTGGTTTTAAACTTGAATTATTCAGATATTTAATTTACAAACAACCCTGTTTACTTAGAAGTTTGGATACTATTTTATAAGGGGTACCTTATGGCAATCATAGAATGGGGAAAAAATGAGTCTGTGGCAATCATCAATATGTGCAATGGCGCAAACAAACAGAACCTTACGTTTGTGCGGCAGATGAATCAATGTTTTGATGAAATATTGGAAAACAAAGAGATTTATTCGATTATTTTAACCTCCACGGATGAAAAAAATTTTTCCCAGGGGATTGATGTTGAATGGCTGGGCCAGAAAATGAATGAAAAGGATTTTGACAGCATAAAATTATTTATGTATGGAATGAACACAATCTTTAAAAGAATTTTATTCATGCCTGTACCGGTAATTGCTGCCATTAATGGCCACGCCTTTGGAAATGGTGCCATGCTGGCCTGTACATGCGATTTCAGATTTATGAAAAAAGACAGGGGGTTTTTTTGTTTCCCGGAAGTGGATATCAGCATCCCCTTTCTTCCAGGTATGATTGCATTTGTCAGAAAAGCCATACCTGAATATAAATTCAATGAGATGATCCTTTCAGGAAAGCGTCTTGGTGCCCAGGAACTGGAAGATAACCATGTGATCGTTAAAGCCTGCGAAAACAAGGAAGAGCTTATGGAGGATGCTTTAGCATTTGCCAGAACATTCATCAAAAAAAGAGGGATTTTTGGTGAGCTGAAAAAAAGGATGCACAAGGATATTATCAGGGTCATGGAGACAGATGACAAAGAACAAATTGATTCCTTGAATCTTTTTATTGAAGGATAGGCAATTTTTAAATTGACATTACTGTAATACTGTAATACCGTATGTGTTCTATTAGAAACTAAAAAAGGGGATATAATATGGAATCCATCTTAGATAACATACGTGTAACAAGCAAGCTTACCACCAAAAGCCAGGCCACCATTCCTGAAAAAATTAGAAAGATCTTAGGATTGATTCCCGGCGATTCAGTGGCTTTTGAAGTAGACCAGAATAAAAAGGTTGTGATCCGCAAGGCCACACCGATAGACTTTGAATTTGCAAAGGCGCTTGAAGGCACACTTTCAGAATGGTCGTCAAAGAATGATCAAGAGGCTTATTGTGACTTATAAAATTTTTGATGTTGTAGTGGTTCCTTTTCCCTTCACTGACCAAAATACCGACAAAAACCGACCTGCCTTGGTGCTATCAGATCATTATTCGTTTAATAGTCTTACTGAAAGCTGTGTTTTGGCAATGATAACCAGTACCAAAAATCCTGATTGGCCGCTCGATGCGAAAATAGGCAGCATAAAAAAAGCTGGTCTTCCTGCTCCTTCTAAAGTTCGTATGAAACTTTTTACTTTAGATAGCCGTCTTATCATTAGAAAAATTGGTGGTCTTTCTGCCAAAGATCAGGTGGTCGTAAAAGAAAATCTTCAAAAATTAATGCGGTTGTAAACCACAGAGTTGGGAAGTTGAACATTGATACTTCCACATTAGATCCGGTTTGGTGCGGATTGCGACTCACATGATTGAACGATTCTTACAGGCTCTAATTTAAATTGGTTAGACGTCTATCAGCAGCACAAATCACAAAGCGAGGAGTCGCAACTGTAATATTCAAAGTCATAATTCGATACTAACCTCTCAAAGAGTTAACAAGAGAAGAATATCACGCTTTAATTCTGGATAAATCAGTATTTAGCGGATTTGGCAATATTGCAAAATCCGCCAAATGGTCACGAATCGCTTTATTTATCGGAAATACCAATCCTGGTATTTCCGATAAATGATTTGCTCACTATTTTTTTTAATTTTTATTTTGCGGTGACGGGAAACGTGAATAGTCTGTTAAAGGGCTTGTCTTGCAAATTCAATGAATTTATTACAAATCGGAGATAATGTTCTTTTTTTTGACAGGGTAAGGTAAAAAAAACGGTTGAGATCCAGGCCTTTTACTGACAAGGCTTTTAAACGCCCTTTATCAATATCATCCTGGACAGCAATGGTTGAAAGTATGGATATTCCGATATGATTTAAAATGCCTTGAATGACAGAGACGGTATTCCCCATGGTGACACAGGTTTTAAGATTTTTTGAGTTAAACCCTGCATCATCCAAGGCTTTAAGAATGGATTGCCATGTCCCCGAACCTTTTTCCCTTGCAATAAAAGTTTCTTCAAAGAGTTTTGAGCAGTCAATAGATGTTTTTTTTGCCCATTTGTGGTTTGCGGGAATAATTAATTTCATTTCATCTTTGACAAGTTTTTCCTGTTTGATCAGGGGGTCATAAACTTTTGCACCGACAATGCCGATTTCTATTTTTCCTTTTTTGATTTGCTGAACAATTTGCATGGTGTCGCCTGCTGCCAATTCAATTGAAATATCAGGAAATTGTTTTAAAAAAGGTCCAATGAGTCTGGGGATGATATATCCAGAGGGAATGGTGCTGCCCCCGATAAAAAGAGTTCCTTTGGCGTTTCCTAAAAAATCCTGCAGGGCAGATTCTGTCTGGTCTCTTAGGCTTAAGAGCCTTTTTGCATATTGATATAGGAGTTCACCTGCTTTTGTGGGTTCTGTTATTTTTCCTAACCGGTCTAAAAGGCGACATTGAAAATGTGCTTCAAGTTCTTTAATATGAAGGCTGACCGTGGGTTGAGAAAGATTAATGGCAAAAGATGCCTTTGAAAAGCTTTTATTTTCAACAACCGAAATAAAGATATGAAGCTGCCATAAGTCCATTTTTATTGTTTTATCTTTGGATATTTTTCCATCATTTTTAGATGGACTGCTTCCGGGACCATATCACTGATGTCTCCTCCAAATTGTGCAGCTTCCTTGATAATGGATGAACTGGTAAATATCCATCTGAATCCGGTCATTAAGAATACAGATTGCACCTCCTTGTTCAGTTTTCGATTCATCAATGCCATCTGAAATTCACTTTCAAAGTCAGATAGGGCCCGCATCCCCCGGATAATGGCCACAGCATTTTGCATTTTTGCATAATCCACAAGAAGCCCGCCAAAAGAATCTACCATAACGGATTTTCTGCCGTTAAAGCTTTGTTTGATCATTTTCACTCTTTCATCCATGGTGAACAATGCTTTTTTGGAAGGATTATGCAATACTGCAATAATAACTTCGTCAAAAATATCAAGAGCCCTTTCAATAATATCAATATGGCCGTTTGTTAAGGGATCAAAAGAACCGGGGTAGATGGCTGTCTTTTTTTTGCCTGTCATTGAGGAGTTATCCTTTTTTAAGTTTTAAGTTTCTTTTATAAAATAAATATTTGTTTTTGAGTATTTTTTTTGTCTGTAAATGTCAAGGCCTGGAAATTTAATTTCAAGATTTTCTTTGCAGGATTGCTCAGCAATGATGATACAATTATCATCCAGCAGGTCAGTAAATGATTCTTTTTCAAGGATTACTTCAATATACCCTTTACCATAAGGCGGATCAATGAACACAAGGTCAAACAGCTTTCCATTCAGACTTTCCGGAAGGGGAGCCTTAACAATATCACAACAGATCACCCTGGTATTTTCTTTAAACCGGCAAAGTTCAAGGTTTTTGTGGATGATATCACAGGAAAGATCAATAAAGGTGGCACGGCAGGCCCCCCGGCTTAAGGCTTCTATGCCTAACGCACCGGTTCCGGCAAAAAGATCCAGCACCCTTGCCTTATTTACTTTTTGACCCAGGATGTTAAAAATAGCCTCCCGGGTTCGATCAGATGTGGGGCGGATTTGCTGACCCGGGAGTTTTACGAGTTTTCTGCCTTTGCAATGGCCGCTAATGATTCTCATTAAATTAATGGATTATTTTTTTGATATATTTTACAGATGTCCCAAGTTTTTTAGCCGCAGATATCAAATCACCACCTTCAAGATCAATCTTTTTTTTAATAAAGTTTTTTTCAAATTGTTTTTTAGCCAGGGATAAATCGTCTTCATAAAGGAGGAGCTCTTTTTCAGCCAGTTTGACAGGCTTGCATCCAGGGTTATAGGGCTGGGGGATATCCTCCATATCAATATGATCCTTTTCAATCATAATTGAAAGCCGTTCCAAAAGGTTTTTCAACTCCCTTACATTGCCAGGCCATTCATAATCAACAAGAAGGTTCAAGGCATTTTCAGAGATGGTTTTTTTCTTTTCTGAAGACTGGTTGGATAATTTTTCAAGGAACGTGTCCACAAGCATTGGAATGTCTTCTTTCCTATCCCTTAATGGCGGTACAATAATGGGTATCACGTTAAGTCTGAAATAAAGGTCCTTCCTGAAATTACCGGTTTCAATTTCTTTTTCAAGATTTTTATTTGATGAAGCAATAAGGCGGACATCCATGTGAAGGGTTCTTCCACCTCCGATTCTCTGGAATGTCTTTGATTCAAGGGATCTTAAGATTTTTGCCTGGGTATTGATATTCATATCCCCGATTTCATCAAGAAAGAGAGTTCCTTCCGAGGCAAGCTCAAATTTACCTTTGTTCTTTGATGTAGCCTCTTCAAAAGCACCTTTTTCATGGCCAAAGAGTTCACTGTCAAGGTTTTCTTTGGGGATGGCTGCACAATTGATTATGATAAAGGGTTGTTCAGGTCTTAAGCTGAGCTGATGGATGGTTCTGGCAACCATTTCTTTGCCGGTCCCATTTTCTCCGGTAATCAGAATAGAAGCATCTGAAGGCGCAGCGCTCATGATTTCTCCATACAGCTTTTGGACGGCAGGACTGGTTCCCGTAATGGAGTTTTTCTCGATACTCTTTTTCCGCAGGTAAATATTTTCTTCTTCAAGTTTTCTAAAGTTCAGGGCATTATTGATGGTGACCATGACCTTGTCAATGGATAATGGCTTTTCAAGGAAATCATAAGCTCCTGATTTTGTTGCATCAACGGCAGATTCAATGGTCCCGTGGCCTGTAATCATAACCACGGGAAGATTGGGGGCTATTTTTTTTATTTCTTTTAAGGTTTCAATCCCGTCCATCCCAGGCATCCAGATATCAAGCAGAACAATGTCCGGGGATTCGATTTCAATTTTTTTTAATGCTTCATACCCGTTAAAGGCATGTATGACTTCAAATCCATCGTCTGAAAGAATGCCTTTAAGGGACTCTATGATGGTTGCCTCATCATCAACAATTAACACTGCAGGATACATGCTTACTTCTCCTGTAATATGTTTAGTTATCAAGCCGGAAGTTCAATAATAAATTTTGCACCTTTGGGCTTATTATCCTGAACCCTTATTACACCATTATGATCAGAAATAATAGAAGTGACAATGGCAAGTCCCAGTCCCATGCCTGATTTCTTGGTGGAAAAATAAGGTTCAAACAATTTGGTTTTTTCTTTATCTGATATGCCTTTACCATTATCTGCAATTTCGATTCTTACAATTTTTAAAATTTCATCAAAAGAGACATCAATCATAATCTGCCCCTCTTTATTCACCGCATAGACGGCATTGTCAACCAAGTTTATAAAGGCCTGTTTCATATGCTGGTGATCCAGTTTAAGCACTGGGATATTTGGGGCAAACCGGGATCTGATATCCACTTTTTCAAGACCTTCCCTGTACAGAGCAATGGTTTCAAGAACAACATTTTCAATTCTGCATTTGGTAACGTTTGCATCCGGGAATTTGGCAAAAGCGGCAAACTGGTTGACAAGATTTCTGATCAGATCCACATGTTCTACAATGGTGTCAGCACAATTTGTAAAAATTTCGTCATTTATTTTTTTACCATATTTACGCTTTAACCGTTGAGCTGACAATTTTATCGGTGTTAAAGGATTTTTCACCTCATGGGCAATTCTTCTGGCAACCTCTCTCCAGGCAGTAATTCGCTGGGCCTTTTCAAGTTCAGTGACATCGTCAAAAACCAAAACAGCACCCACATCTTGATTCAAGTCATTTTTTAGAGTATTGAAATTTAAAGAGAAGTGCTTGGGGGTTCCTGAAATAGTTGCGGAAAGTGGAATTTCAAGTGTTTTCTGGCCCTGGGCCACCTGGTCATAAATTTTATTGGCAATCTGTAAATAGTCGCTTTTTAAAACATCTTTGAAATTCTGGTTTAAAATATCATGGCTGTCAATATCCAGCATGGATTCGGCAGCCTTGTTGATGGTTGTAATGGTTCCTTTATTATCAATGGATATCACACCCGCAGAAATATTTTTTAAAACAATTTCAATATATTGACGGCTCTTTTCAAGCTCGGCATTCTGTTGTTTGAGCATTTCACCGGAAAGTGCAATTTGTTCCCTTCCTGTGGCAAGTTCTTTGGTCATTAAATTAAATGATTTAATAAGAATTCCGATTTCATCATCCGTTTGAAAGTCAATTTGATAGTTCAAATCTCCATCTGCAACCCGTTTGGTTCCTTCGGCGAATTTCATTATGGGAATTGTGATGGATTTTGCCAGCTGAAACCCAAACCAGATAGCACAGAAAACAACAAGAAGGGCAACAATCGACAGCGCAATATAATAGGCTATCTGTGCGGGTTTTTTGGCCAGCTTAAGCTGATGATATTCCTCAATGCCCTTTAAAATGGCTTGCAGGTTTTCCGACAATTCTGATGATATCAAGGTGGTGATAACAATGAACGCCCGGGCTTTTTTCGGATCAGTACCAAAGGGTATGGCTGCAATGGTTCTTAAAATTTCCCCTTCATTGATATTCTGTGAAATCGTATGGCTATTTTGTCCTTCAGGTATGCCGGTTAAATCATTACTGGTTAAAAGGCCGAAATGAAGATTTTCAACTTCATTTGCCAGGGACAGGCTGACACGCTTGCCATCAGAGGTATAAATTTCAACAGCATGCCTGTTAAATGCGCGTTGTATGACCTGGGAATGACGGGTCAGTTTTTCTTTATTCTCTTTGTCTAAAAGCTTTCGGGAGTCTATTTGAAAAGTGGCTCTTTTGGCATAGAATTCATTCGTTTCTTCAATATATTCATAAAGTTTCTGGCCAACAGACAATGAACTCTCCAGGGTTTGCTCAACAGGAGCATTAAACCAGAAGGCAACGCTGGTGGAAATAAACTGAATGGAAAAAAAGAAGAGAACAGTTGTCGGCAAAAGAGCAAGTACAATAAATGCAGAGATCAACCGGGTTTTGAGTTTAGATCCAAAAATATTATTCTTTTTTTCATAGTAGAGCTTTGCAAGATTTCTAAAGACCAATAAAAGCAACGCCAGCAGCAGCAGCAAATTCGTGTTTATCAGGATAAACATCAATACAGTACTGGACATGGGGAAATCACTGCCGAAATCGGTGATGCGGGTTTCAATAAATGTCAGGACCCCGACCGCAATCAGGATAATGAGGATTAAAAGGCCTTCTTTTTTTTTCCGGCTCTGTTCGTCTTTTATATGTTTTGGTTCAGCCATTATTTTAATTTCAGGCAAGATTAAGACATTGCGAACACTAGTAGGTAAAATTGATTAAATACCAATTTGTTTCAAAATCCCAAAAAGAGACAAAAAAGAAAATATTGTGCAGTGATAAGGGTAGGGTGACTTTATCAAGCTTGGCCTTGATCCTGAGCTGGTATTTGTCTCCTTTTACAAGTTGATTCAATGGTATGATTTTTAAATTATCAATTTCGGCCATAAAAGATTTTGCTTCTTCAAAGGATTGTGTGACATCGGCCTTTTCATTTTTCCAGGGCCGTAAAATAGAAAATTCTTTTTTTAAGGAATTATACTTTAAAGTGGATTTAATCTGGATGTCAGATATTTTTTTGTCAAACCAGGAGCCATCAGTTTTATATAAGGTAATATAAAATGAAAAAGCGGTTGGAACACCATTGAGTACAGCATGATTTATTTTTTCCGTAAATGCCTGTTTTACATCAAAATATACTAAAAGGTCATCTCGTGTATTCGCAAGTTTGATATTTTCAATGGCAGCATTCTCTTCTGCAAAAGCGATTAAAGGAAAAAAAAGGCAGAGCATAACGCTCAAAACAAGCATAATCATTTTTCTATGGAAGGCGGATCGTATCATCATTATAAAAATATTATTCCATTTTTGCCGGCCCTGTTTCCCAGGCATCTTTGTTATCTAAAAAATTTTTAATGAATAAATGATTCAGGGTGTGCCCTGATTTGCAGGTAATGATATGTCCCTTGATGGGCATGCCAAGGAGGGAAAAATCTCCAAGGCTGTCTAAAAGTTTATGCCTGACAAATTCATCAGGGTATCTTAACCCTTCTTCATTTAAAATTCTATCTTTATCAATAATGATGGCATTGTCAAGACTTCCGCCCTTACCAAGGCTGAATTTTTTTAAAAGTTCCAGATCCTGGATAAATCCGAATGTTCTGGCCCGGCTGATTTCTTTTTCAAAATTGTTTTTAGCCCTGTCAAAGGTAATTTCCTGTTTTCCGATCAAAGGGTGTTGAAAATCAATTTGGCAGGTTATTTTAAAACAGGGTTCTGGATAGATCATAACCGATTTATCATTATCCACTACTTTAATCGGTTTTTTAACGATTAAAAAATGTTTTGGAGCAGCTTGTTTCACAATACCGGCATTCTCGAAGAGTTGAGTAAAAACTCTGGCACTGCCGTCCATAATCGGGATTTCATAATCATCGACCTCCACCAGGGCATTATCAATTCCAAGGCCGGCAAAACTGGCCATTAGATGTTCAATGGTTGAAACAATGGCACCATTGGTTCCTAATACTGTTGCAAGACTGGTATCCACCACCAGCTTGAAAAGCGCCTGGATATCCTGGGTGCCGGGCAGATCAACCCGTCGAAATTTTATACCATGGTTTTCCGGTGCAGGGTGTATTTTCAGGTGGGTCTGTTTCCCGGAATGAACCCCTATCCCTGAAACAGAGACACTTTTTGACAGGGTTCTTTGCAAAAAATATCTGGTCATAAATTATATATATATCATTTATTGTATGCCTAAAAATTTGTTTGCTATATATATCTAATTTTAATACACAAAGCAAAGCAAATGAAAAATTTCTTTGGGGCCTGATTGTTTTGATAGAGAAAATTAACATCAAATAGTGTAAAGAATTATAATACCAT
>CALGRI010000392.1 GCA_937880875.1 uncultured Pseudomonadota bacterium | reverse complement strand
CTCTGATATCCCTGGGGTTTGATTTGGTGTCCAGGCTGAGAATATTCGCCCCGGTTTGCGCCATCCATTCCACAATAGGGTCTACCCTGCCGCAGATGTGCAGGATCGTCGGGACAGATATTGCGTCAAATTGTCTGGTCTGAAATTCCAGTTCCAACTCTTTATATGTTTTAGGCGCAATCAGCTCAGGTGAGGCCGTCATATCTTCACAGCAAATGATATCTGCCCCGGCATCAATGAGAGCTTTTGCCAGGGTCGTGCCGACCTTTTCCCCCAGTTCCAGCCAGTGCCTGATTTTATCGGGCGCCTTAAAGGTTGCCTTAAGCAGCGGAACCGTATCAATAAGGGAGCCTGCAAGGGTAAAAGGCCCGATAATCCCTGCAACCACAGGCACTTTATCACCCAGTTCCTTTTTTAAAATCCTGACGGCTTTGAGTAATTCCGGGATATGGCCCAGGGAAAGAAAGTCACTTGGGAATACGGGTGTGTCGTCAAGCTTGTAAAGGGGGGGATGATCGATGCCTGGAATTCCTTCCATATTGCCTGGAAGTTTTCCCGATTTTATCTTAACGCCTAACGCACGCGCCTCAAATGTCTGGCAGAAAGGAACCCTTACCGCATCAAACCCAAGAACGGTATGGGAAGCAAGAGCCAGTCTGGCCATGGTTTCTCCGTCTTCATGGCCTTGGGGCCAGAAGACCGCAACCGCCTCCATCTGCTCATAGGTGACCATGCAATTTGCCCCGAAACAAGGCATGTGGTCAGGCTTTTGATGATTGATTACCGCCATCACGCGTTCTTTTGAATTCATTTGATAATCCATCCCCTTTAATTTAAGTTTGTCTTCAATTTCTGATGTGCTTTATAGTCACCCTGCCAGTAACACTTGATTAAATTTAATCCGTCCGATTACCTGACATATCCTTTCAAATTAAAACCGCAGGAATTTCTAATGATCAATTCTGCTTCCAGCTCTATTTTACTGCTGCTGCCGGATCGATTTTTATTCTTTATTTTGTTGATGAGCATCTCAGCACTGGTCATGCCCATTTTATACTGATTTTGACTGACCGTGGTCAGTTCTATCCCGGCTAAAGAAGATATGCTGATATCATCAAATCCAACGATTGCCAGGTCTTCAGGAATTTTGAGCCCGCATTCATATGCCGCTTCCCTGACGCCAAGAGCCATATTGTCTCCCTGGATTAAAAAAGCCGTGGGTCTGTTTTTTCGGACCAATATATCTAAGGCTGCCTGGTATGCCTTTTTTCTATTAAACCCGCACTCAACAAATAAATCCGGCTGGATGGTAATCCCAAACTCAGCAAATGCATCCTTTGAACCTTGTGTAAGCAGAATAGCCGAGGAGGCTTCCATATCCCCGGCAATAACGGCTATTTTTGTATGGCCCAGCCGGCACAAATGCCTGGCAGCCTTATAGGACCCGCCATAATTGTCAACTGAAACAGAATCGATCTGGCTGGCCTTCTTTGGATTGAGGATCAAACGGTTGACAAGGACAAAGGGAATCTGCATCTGGTTCAATAGATCAATGTTCGGGTCATTCTGGAGTATTGTTGATAAAATAATGCCGTCAGCTCCCCTGGACTTAAGCATTTCAATGCTTTTTTTCTCATTTTCAAAGTTGTAGCTGGTATTGAAAAGCATCATGGTGTAACCCAAATCGCTTACTTTTTCATTTACCCCAAGGGCAAGTTCAGAAAAAAACGGGTCTGCAATACTGGCAACAATTAAACCGATTGCAAAGCTTTGTTTGCTGACAAGGCCTTTTGCAAAATAATTGGGCTGGTATCCCATATCTCTTGCCATCTGCACAACTTTCCCCTTCACAACCATACCCACTCCTGGTTTGTCGTTAAGGGCATTGGAAATGGTTGTGGTGGAAACCCTCAACTGCCTTGCAATATCTTTAATAGTGATTCTATTCATATTTTTCCCCTGAAAAACCCCCTTAACCATTCTATAACAGTGCCTGACCGAAAACCCCGTGTTTGGGCGAAAAGTTGCCCATATACAAGGCGCAAAAAATCTTGAAACCGGAGTGTACTACTGTACATGAGGATTTCAGGATTTTGCAGCAACGCAGTAGATGGGTGAGTTTTCGTTCAAACACTATAATACCCATCCTCTTGCTGTATAGTACTCAGCCAGCATCAAATCATACTCTGCATGGGTTATCTCGGCTCCCGTGTCACTGAGTTTTCTGAACAGGCCTTTTGACAGCCGGTCATCATCACGGGTCAAGCCTTCCTGAATATTGAATTTTCTGATTTCCCCGGCAATGTTGCCGGCTTTTTCCTGGAGCGAGGCTTTATCGGATTTCAGACCCGTTAATGACTGGATCATGACTGCCAGTTCTTCCCAGGTGTAAAAATCCCGGAAAAAGCGGCACAGAACCAGGGTGTCAAAAATGGTCAGGCGATCCTCAAAATCAATCAGCAGTTCCGCTTTGCCTTGCAATATGTCCATGGGACTCATACCGGCCAGTTCCGGTTTATAAAAAGTGGATCTCAAATGACAGGCCCCCCTGTCAGAAACGCCATAGGCAAGCCCCATCCCTTTGAATACCCTGGGATCATACCCTGCAGGCTCAAGGCCCTTGGCGTGCACGGCTATCTCTTCTAAATCCCAAAGCCTTGCCGCATGTTTAATGCCATGAGCCAGAACATCTCCTATGCCCTGTCGACGGGCGATCATATGAAGCAGTTTTTCAATGCCCTCCACATCCCCATAATCAATATCATGGTCGATCTTGCCTCGTTTTACAGCTTCAATGGCAAAGGCACACAGATTGCCTGCCGTGATGGTATCCATTCCCAGGCGATCGCATAACACATGGAAAAAAGCGATTTCCTCAATGCTGTCAACCATGCACAACCCGCCAAAGGCATAAATGGTTTCATATTCAGGACCCTCAAGGGCCATACCTTTGTGGCGCCCTTTTAATATGGTGGTTTTTCGACCGCAGGATATAAAGCATTTGGAGCAGCCTGTGGGTGTCACATCACATTGGGTGTGCAATGCTTCAGCACTGATATTCTCCCATTTTTCAAAATATCCCTTTGACCAGTATTGTGTGGGAAACGCCTTTTTACTGTTCAATACCTTTACCATCTGGGATGTGCCCATTGATTTGTAGGCATTGACTGCAGGATGGTCGCGGCCCACATCTGCAATATGCCTTACAAAGGATTTCAGAGCTTTTTCATCATGGTATTCTCTTTTCTGGCTTCCCTGGAAGAGGATTCCCTTTATTTTTTTGGCCGCCATTACCGTTCCGGCACCGGTTCGTCCGGCGCAATGCCAGTTGTCATTCTGGATAATGCCGAAACAGACCCCGTTTTCAGCTGCAGGCCCTATGGCCAGAACCCCGCTTTTTTTAAACGATTTATCCTTGTTCCCAAACTCGGCTGTAATAAGGGCCTCGGTTTCAAAGGTATCTTTGCCCCATAAATGTTCGGCATTGTTAAAAACAACCCTGCCCGGTTCTATGGAAAGTACCACAGGATCTTTGGACTGCCCATGGATCATGACGGCATCATACCCTGCAGCATCAATGGCCTCGGGTACCCTGCCCCCGGAATAGGATTCAGAGAAAAACCCGGTCAAGGGAGATTTGGTAAACACCCCGTACCTGCTTGACCCCCATACGGGGCTTGAAGCCGCAGGTCCTGTGCTGAAAATCAAGTTATTAGCCGGGTCCAGGGCATCAACCATCGGAGGATTGTATGTATTCAGTAAATAGGCCCCCAGTCCCTTGGCGCCTAAATATTGTTCTAAAACCGCTTGTTCAATGATTTTTTCATCAAACCCCTGATTCGTAAGGTTAATAGATAATAATTTTCCATAAAAACCCTTCATTGGTCTCTCCTCATAGCATTTGTTGATTGAGAATATTTATAACAGCTTAATCGTTAAAGTGATTTTAACATAACCCATAGCACTTTTGTCAAGTTCAAAACAAAAAATATCTTAACTTTTTTCAATAAAAAAAGTTTACTATCTCACATCCCATGACGGGATCAATTAACCAGCGCATGGCTTTGGTTCATTGTCTGCAATCGTGCCTTGCCTGATCCTGCCAATACAAAATCCATATTAATTGACTTGACAAGATAATTATTCTTGAACTATACATCATATATTATCTAATTAATCGTTTAAGTTTTGTTTTTTTACCATTAATTTTTTAATTTTGCTCTAAATCCATTGTTATAATAGGGATTACTATGGGAACAGAAAAAAAATTCAGTGTCGCTGAAATCCAGGCCTTAAAAAAAGCGGATCAGGATTGTTATCTTCATCCCACCTCAAGTCTCTGGGTCCTTCAGAAAAAAGGGGCTAAAATCATTGCCCGGGGAAAAGGATGCAAGGTATGGGATGTGGAAGGCAAAGAATATTATGATGGCACGGCTGCGTTGTGGTATAGTTCTGTGGGACATTGCCGGTCTGATCTTATCCAGGCAGCCAAAGAACAATTGGATCAGCTTGAGAGCTACCATTCCTTTAATGAATTTGCAAATGTACCGGCAATCCGTCTGGCGCAAAAAGTCAGCCAGATGGTTCCGGTCAAAGATGCCAAGATTTTTTTCACCAGTGGCGGATCAGAAAGCAATGATACCATCTTTAAAATGGTCAGGTTTTATTGGTTTCTGAAAGGACAGGACAGCAAGGATTATATCATCACACGGAACCGGGCCTATCATGGTGTTTCATGCGGTGCTGTCTGCGCGACACGGCTTCCCGGCTTCCATGAAGGATTTGAGCCGCTGCTGCCGGGTTTTGATAATATTGAACCGCCCTATTGCTATCAATGCCCATGGGGAAAGCAGGTGGAATCCTGCAGTCTTGAATGTGCACAGGCATTGGAAGAAAAAATTATAGAACGGGGCAAGGATAAGGTTGCCGCATTTGTTGCCGAACCGATCATTGGAACCGGCGGCATAATCATTCCACCCCCTGGATATTTTGAACGAATCAGAAAAATATGTACAGACAATG
>CALGRI010000391.1 GCA_937880875.1 uncultured Pseudomonadota bacterium | reverse complement strand
TCATTTGGATCAAAGAGAAATGATTCTATTGCCACCATAAATGATGAACCCATTACCATAAAGGAATTTCAGCAGGAATATAAGCTCATTGTTGATCAGATGCGTTCAAGATTTGGAAAAAATTTGAATGATGATATCTTGAAAGCGCTAAATGTAAAACAACAGGCGCTGGATTCATTAATTGAACGAAAACTGATTTTAGCCCAGGCAGATAAGCTGGAAATCATAGTCTCTAAAAAAGAACTTCAAGAAAACCTGTTCTCCATTAAAGCTTTTCAAAAAGATGGGATATTTAATCTGGATCAGTATAAAAAAGTTTTAAGTTTGAATTCTTTAAATCCTGAAATTTTTGAATACAACCAACTCAATTCAATGCGACAGCAAAAAGTTAAAGATCTGGTGTTAAGCACTGTTAATGTATCAGACCTTGAAGCAAGGGACTGGTATGTATTTAAAAATACAAAAATAGCGGTGGACTACCTGGTTTTTGACCCCGATGACTATTCTGATATTCGCCCTGATGAAGAGCAGATTAAATCTTTTTATGCTGAAAATAAAGACAGGTATAAATCTGAACCCAAACTTAATGCTGTGTATTTAAAGTTTTCACCAGAGGATTACAAAGATAAAATAATGGTCACTGATGCCAGGATTAAAGATTTTTACGAGCAAAATCAGGAACAATTTAAAATACCTCAAAAAGTTGAAGCCAGACATATTTTAATTAAAGTTGCACAAGATGCCGAAGAAGAAAAAGTTAATGAGGCCCTAAAAAGAGCACAGGATATTTTTGATATGGCACAAAAGGGCCAGGATTTTGAAGAGCTTGCCAAACAATATTCAGAAGGCCCAACAAAAGACAATGGAGGATATCTTGGTGTGTTTGAAAAGCAAAGCATGGTGAAGCCCTTTGCAGACAAGGCATTTTCCATGAAAGCCGGTGACATCAGCGAACCGGTAAAAACCATGTTTGGCTGGCACATCATCAAGGTTGTCGCTAAATTTGATGCTTCTGTCCAGACCATGGCCATGGCCTCAGAAACAATAAAAAAAGAATTAGAACAGCAGGAAATGCAGAATTTGGCCTATTATAAAGCCGGAGAAGCATTTGATGCAGTGATTGACGGAGATGATTTTGAACAAGTAGCCCTCATCGTTAATAAAAAACTTGTAACAACCAAAGATTTTGACATCAATGGTAAAGGCCTTGAAATCGAAGATAATACAGGTTTTGCAACGGCAGCTTTCAGCCTTGCCCTGGATGCTATCAGTGATGTAAAAGAAATTGGTGGTTCTTATTATTTGATCAAGGTTGTTAAAAAAATCGAACCTGCACTTCAGGCCTTTGATCTTGTTAAAGACAAGGTGTTAAGTGAGCTCACACAAAAACTTCAAATCGAAAAAGCAAAAGAAGACGCTCAATTGATTGTCAGCAAAACCAGTGACGAAAAAACACTGGAAAAGCTGGCCAAAGATAACCTGTTAACTCTTAAATCCACAGAATTATTCACAAGAAACAGCAGGGTTGAAGAGGTGGGAAATTCTCCTGAATTTGTCCAGGCCAGTTTTTTATTAAATGAAAATAATAAAATCCATCCTGAAATAATTGAGGTTTCGTCCAAGTATTATGTTGTCGGGTTTAAAGAAAAAAAAATACCTGAAGAATCTGAAATTATCGAAAATATAAAAACCATTAAAGATGAAATCACCTGGAACAAGCAGTCACAATATTATCAGGCATGGATCAATGAATTGAAAAGTCACAGTAAAATCAATTATGATCCTGAAATTTTGAATTAATATTCCATATGAATTACAAAAGCATTGTTTTTAAGAGTTCCATTCTATGGTTCCTGCTCATACTTTCATGTGCTGCTCCCCAGCACCGGATTATTGTTTCTGATCAGGGGATTCAAGCCGATCCTGGTATTGTCTATGGCATTCTGCCCAATGGATTTCAATATATCCTCAAGGAAAATTCCACCCCTGAGGACCAGGTTAATATCCATTTGAATGTTTTTGCCGGGTCAATGCATGAGACAGATGAACAGCAGGGGGTTGCCCATTATTTGGAGCATATGCTGTTTAACGGGTCAGAACATTTTAAACCCGGAGAATTAATCGAATATTTTCAATCCATTGGTATGGATTTTGGTGCAGATGCCAATGCCAGCACTTCTTTTTTTAATACTGTTTATGATCTGTCTTTGCCAAGGGCAGATCATAAACATATGGATGAAGCCTTTGTTGTAATCCAGGATTATGCAAAGGGAGCCCTTCTTCTGGAGTCAGAAGTTGAGCGTGAAAAGGGAATTATTTTAGCTGAAAAAAGAGAGAGAGACTCGGTCTCCTACAGGACCTTTAAAAAATCACTGGAATTTGAACTTCCAGATTCTCTTTTTAATCAAAGATTCCCCATCGGGATTGACTCTGTCATTCAAACTGCTGATCGAAATTTGTTAAAATCATATTATGACCAGTGGTATCGACCGGATAATATGGCGTTGATTGTTGTTGGTGATTTTGATGTCAAAAAGGTTCAGTCCATGATTGTCAAAAGATTTTCTAAACTGAAACCCCGGGCCGTTTTTATAAAACCGGCATTAACAACCCAATGGAAGGAACACAAGGGGATAAAGTCTTTTTATCATTATGAACCGGAAGCCGGCAGTACGGATATTACAATAGAGGCCATTTCCTGGAAACCCTTTGAAACAGAAACCGAGAATATGCTTAAGGAAAAGACTTTAACACATCTTGCCAATTCAATATTGCAAAACCGGTTGTCCAGAATGGTCACCAGGCAAACTGCTGATTTTTCAGAAGCTGCTATTTCTTCCGGCCTGTTTTTACGTCATATTTCAATGTCTTCCATTAGTGCAAGATGTGAGCCGGATAAGTGGGAAAAGGGGCTTAATCAGATTGAAAAAGCATTGAGACAGGGGCTTTTATATGGATTCACCACAAAGGAGTTGGATAGAGTTAAAGCTGATTTCATTTCTTCACTTGAAACAAAGGTTAATCAGGCTGCAACACAAAAAAGTCATGATCTGTCCAAAGATATTTTAAAAGCCGTGAATGGGAAAAAACTGATGTTATCTCCACAACAGAAAAAAGACCTTTTAAAGCCCTATGTTGAATCGATTTCCCTGCAGGATGCCCACAAGGCACTAAAAACAGCATGGTCAAAAAAATATCGGCTAATACTTTTGACGGGCAATGCTCAAATTACTACCCAGGACCCTGAATCAACCGTTCTTGAAGTCTATACTAAAGCTAAGGCTGATAGGGCAGGCAAATATAAAGGGTTTGAATCAGGTAATTTTCCTTATCTTGAATTGCCATCTTTAAAATTCGGGATACGGTCAAAACAAGAAAATGTCAAAGATCTTGGCATTACATCAATTGAATTTAATAATAATGTTAGATTAAATTTAAAAAAAACAGATTATAAGGAAAATGAATTCTTATTTAAGGTTTGTTTTGGAGATGGCAAAAAATCCGAGCCTTTATCTAAACCTGGTTTAGCCTTTTTGGGAGAAGAGGTTTTAAAGGCAAGCGGGCTTGGAAATCTTGATACAGATCAACTGGAAGAAGCCTTGGCCGGCAAAAAGGTAAGTATCGGGTTCCAATTGAATGATAATTATTTTTCTTTATCCGGTTCCGGTGATCCAAAGGAAGCAGAGCTTATTTTTCAACTTATCGATCATTATTTGAATGACCCAGGATACAGGGGTGAAGCTCTGGATCTTACAAAAACGCTCTATAAACAGAAGTATGACAGCCTTATGCGAATGCCTGAAGGTATCATGAAGATAAAAGGGGATTCTTTTCTTGCCAAAAATGATACCCGATTTGGTTTGCCCCATCCAGATACAATAAATCAGTATACACTGAATGATATTGAAAACTGGGTAGCCCCATATTTTCAAAATTCACCTGTTGAAGTATCCATTATTGGAGACTTTGATGAAGAAAATATCATTGGCCTGGCTTCAAAATATTTAGGGGCATTGGAAAAAAGGAAAAATTTTCCAGATAAATTCACCCCTGCTGGCAAAATAATTTTCCCAAAAGGAGAACAGCTTGAACTGAAAATTAAGACCAAAATTGATTCAGGTGTTGTTAGGGTTGCATTTTTAACGGATGATTTTTGGAATATCAGACAAACCCGTCAGTTGACTGTTTTGTCCAGGGTTTTTTCAGAAAGGCTGAGACTCGTTATTAGAGAAGATTTAGGTGCAACTTATTCCCCTTATGCCTATAATGATCCGTCAAAGATATTTAAAAATTATGGGATACTGCATGTGGTTGCCAAGGTGAACCCGGAAAAGCACACATTTGTTTACAATAAAATTAAAGATATTGTTAATTCTATTATCATGGATGGTATCACAAAAAAAGAAACAGATCTGGCATTAAAGCCTGTTCTGAATCATTTAAAAGTTATTAGAAAGACCAATGATTATTGGTTAAATTCTGTTATGGCAAATGTTTCAGTTTATCCGGAAAAATTTGACTGGGCCAATACCATAATGCATGACTACAATGCCATTACCCAAGATGATTTGATGCTTCTCGCAAAAAAATATTTAAACATTGATGATAGTGCATTGATTGTTATAAGGCCTGGGAATAGTGCAGATTAAAAAAGCAGGAGCTTTATAATATTCCTTAAGAATTAAAGGAAAATTATAAAAAGAAGGGTTTTAAACCATATGGCAATACTATGACTTATATTCTTGCTAAGGGCTAAGGTTTTTACTCGTGGTCAGTAATATTATTCTTAAGGTAAAAATCCAGATCAAAAAGCTGTTTAAAGCTTAAGTCGGTAAATTGTACACGTCTTTCTCTAACCTTCATTGCGCTGAAGGAGGGTGTGTTTGTGACTTCATTATCTGAAATGGTTTTAAATGGAAGATTACCCACATAAAATCCCATACTGCTTAAAAAAATGGATTCTTCTGCCTGAGTTTGATTTGTTGTGCCATCATTTTTTGTATCAATATATTTGAAAGCAAGTCCGCCCATGCTGATATCAATGATCTGCCCTAGTTTGTGAGAACTGGGGCTTATGGCTGCGTATGCGCCTTCAACAGCTTTGTATCGCTTGCTTTTTCGCCTTTCAATCGTTCTTTTCCTACCCACCATTCTATGTTTCCTTTATCTGTCTTACTTCATTTAAACCATGGTTTCTATTTTAAATGATGCACAAAATATACCATTAAAAAATTTAGTTGATGGTTATTCCTTATTCTAAGATAAGGTCTTAATATATATGCTAAAGAAAATCAATAGATGAAAATTTATATTTTTTATTTCAAGCAATTGCTGTGAATAAAGGAACAATTAGTTATGAAAAAAGAAATTTTTTTCATAAAATATTACATCTTTTCCTCAAACAATTTTAAATTTCTGTTTTTTTTAACATTGTCTGGAGTAAAAACCCTGCCACTGATGACAATGTATACGCCATGGGGTAATGTCTGGACTGCAGCAACGGCTGATCCCAGATTAAAAACAGCATCACTGGATTTAAATTTAGCCGGTTCCATGGCACCGGTAAGAACAATGATCTTGTTTTTTACAGCAACCAGTACTTTTGCAGTTTCAATCATGGTGTCAGTACCATGGGTAATTATTATCCTTTCATAGGGAGTTTTTTCTACAGCCTGATGGATTATGGAGCGATCTTGATCTGTCATGTCAAGAGAATCTTTTTTTAATAAAGAAGAGACATCATATTTAAAATTTACCCTTGCATCTTTTAAAATATCAAAGATATTGGATTCTCCTATTTCATATCTGCTAAGAGCATCAAAGTATACTTTATCAATGGTTCCGCCCACGGCAAAAAATTTAATTTTCACAATCATCCTCCTTTTCCATTAATTTTGATTCTAAAAAAAGGTTCAGGGTTGACAGGCAGATATCATAATTAAACCCCCGGTAGCGTAAAAAGTTTATAATTTTTTTTTTAAGCTTGTCAATATCCAGATTTTGCCATGTTTTTATTTTAGGATGTATTGCCTTTAAAGCCAGATTCTGATCATCATATTCCTTTAAAAGATCATCAATATCACAAGGTTTAATTCCCTTTTGTCTGAGTTCATATTCAAGGGCAAATTTTGATTTTGCTTTGGTTTTTATTCTGGTTTCTACAAACTGCCGTGCAAATTTTCTATCATTCAGATAATTTTGATCCTTTAAAATTTCAATTATTTTTTCTACAATGTCTTCACTAAATCCTTTGTTTTTTATGTAGTTCTGCATTTCTTGAATTGTTCTGGCTTGATAGGATAAATAGTTTAAAGCCATGTTCAAAGCTCTTGTAATTGTTTTATCCTCATTCAACATAAATTTTATCCCACAATTTTACAGGGGTTTTTAAAATATCAGACATCATGTTTATAAGCCCTTCACCAACGGCAGACGGATGCAGAGGGACAACTAGGGGATCGGAAAGTTTTCCAGTTGCTTTTGTTGGAACAGATACAAGTCGTCCATCTAGAAGTGTGTTTAAAATGGGAATGTTTTTGATAATAAGATCAATGGTTTTAAACGGTGCCACAAGACAGGTCAGATCCAGAGTATCGTTTACAGGATCGATCCAGCCGCTGAATATCAAGGTCATATCCTGACCATCAATGATTGCCCGGTTAAGGTAAATTATACTGTCTTTGATATCAGCTTCCAGGGAAATCTTGTTATATGCAAACCCATCTTGTGTCACATCTGGAATCTTGCCTTTAAAAATTTTTGAAACATTTAAAACAGAGAGAATTCTTGAAAGAAGCGTTAATTTATATATCCGTCCTTTTTCAGCATTTAATATGACTGCCCCGTTTAATGTATTTAAAAAATCTTTTTTAAAGCTATTGGACTTAAGATTACCGGTTAAAGAATACTGCCCGTCCATAAACTCATATTTTTTTAAAAGACAGGCAAATAGATCCTGAATATTGTCTTTATTCGTTGCCTTAAAAGCAATATCGGCATTCAGGCTATCTTTGTTAAAATTGATATAACCGCTTGTTTCCAAATCACATAAAAAGGCTTTGTTTAATTTGATATGGGAAGGGTCTTGCTTTAAATATAATAGAGAGTCAATATGGGTGAGGGTCAAATTTTTAATTTTTACTTGATCTGCCTTTAAATGGATGATCTTATCCGGTAATAACCGCTTGTCAATTGT
>CALGRI010000390.1 GCA_937880875.1 uncultured Pseudomonadota bacterium | reverse complement strand
GATGGTAATTAATGGTAAATAGTGTTTGAATGAAAACAGGCTATTTTAAAAAGAATAGTTGACTCTATTGGGACGGGACTAAGGGGATGGAGAAAAAAAAGAGATATTCAGACTATAATACCTATTTAAGACAATTGTTTGGTCAAAGGGTTCAAAAAATTTCAATTGATGCTGGCCTTTCGTGCCCCAACAGGGATGGATCGCTTTCCGACAAAGGGTGCATTTATTGTAATTTAAAGGGGTCTGGTTCCGGCATGTTTGCAAAAGGGTTTTCCATAAAAGATCAGATTGAACAAGGCAAAATCGGTGCGATGAAAAAATATAAGGCCAAAAAATTTCTAGCCTATTTTCAATCCTATACCAATACATACACCACCTGCGACTATATGAAGCAGATGTTTGATACTGTTTTTTCCTGTGAAGGGGTTGTGGGAATGGCAATCGGAACACGGCCGGACTGCATTGATGAACAAAAGCTTGACCTGATTGCCTCCTATGCAAAAAAATATCTGGTCTGGCTTGAATATGGCCTTCAGTCCGCCCATGATGCCACCTTGAAAATCATTAACCGGGGCCACCGGGTTAATGATTTTTTCACGGCCCTGAATGTGACCTCTGGCAGGGGGATTAATATCTGTGCCCATGTTATCCTGGGGCTTCCCGGAGAAAACAGAAATATGATGCTCCAAACCGCAAAAATACTGGCAGACAGCCCGATTAACGGGGTGAAAATTCATCTGCTCTATGTCATCAAGGAAACCTTTCTTGACAGAATGTGGAAAACCGGCAATTATGTTCCCATGGGCCAGGAGGAATATGTGAATATGGTTTGCGATTTTTTAGAACTTTTGCCCAAAAGAATTATTATTCAGCGAATTACAGGCGACCCCCATGTAGATGAACTGCGGGCTCCCCTGTGGGCGGCTCAATACAGGGAAACCTTTAACATGATTCAAACCACCCTTGAAACCAGAGACAGCTTTCAAGGCAAAATGTATGAAAAAAAGGATAATGGGTCTGAAAATAGCCCGGCACCAACCGTATAAATAAAAAAAATCATTTCACCACAAAGCGATCAAAATTGTCAGACATATGGCTGATAAATTTGGTCGTTTTTTTTTGGATGATCATGCATTCCGTATCCTCAAGCCGGTTCACAAGGGCTATGGACTTTTGCACATCCATGACCATCAGGGCTGTGGCAAGGCCGTCGGCAAAGGTGCAGTCCTTTGAGATAACAGATGCACTGACGATTTGATTGTCAACTGGAAATCCTGTTTTAGGGTCAATGATGTGGGAATAGGTTTTTTTATTTATTTCAAAAAAATTCCTGTAATTCCCACTGGTGGCAATGGCATGGTTATTCAGGCGGACAATTTTATACAAGTTCTGGTTTACAAATTGTTTATCAGGTTCGCTGATACCCACGGACCAGGGTTTTCCTTTTTTGTTTGTGCCTGAGCCATAAAGCTCTCCGCCTATTTCCACCAGAACATCATGGATGCCTGATGCAGTAAAAAGTCTTGCCAGGGCATCCACGCCATAGCCTTTTGCAATGGATCCCAGGTCAAGGGTGATGTCAGCGGTTTTTAAAAGGGTCTGCTGTGCTTTGATATCAATGTGATGAAATCCGGTTTTTGATAAGGCCAAAGCGATTTTATCGGCTTCAGGGATCTTGTGGATGCTTTTTTTTGTCCCAAATCCCCAGAGATCAACCAGGGGTTTAACAGTCCCGTCCCAGGAACCGTCTGTCAGGTCATATAGCTTTTTAGCCGTTAACATTGTGTCATAAAAGTCAGAAGATACTTTCACCGAGGTTCCGATTTTCTGATCGTTAAAAAGGGAAAGCTCGCTTTTCGGGTCATACATGGACAGTTTTTTATTGATTTCCTCTAATCGTTTCTCCACCCTTGCCTGCCACAGGGGCAGGGATGGTTTTTTAGCAGTGATAAATTTTATGGTGAAATAGGTTCCCATGGTCTTGCCGGAAAGGGTATACTCCTGTCCAAAATGAGCAGCAAGCCCATTTGAATGGAAAATAAAAATAGACAGGCAAATGCAAAAAATAATGAGTTTTGTATATTTCATTTATTCAATTCCCTTTTTATTTTTTATTTATTATAAATATTTTACATTTAATGCAAGAGCATTGGCATCTCTCCCGGGGCAGGATTGCAAAGATATTGGGGATAGGCCAGTGCAAAAGCCAGACTAATGTTAAGAAAATAGCAATACCTTAGATAAGGGACGTATTATGGAAAAAAGAATTGTTAAGATAAACAAGGCACCCGTTGAATTGTATAAAATTTTAAAGTTTGAAAATATTGCTTCCAGCGGCGGAGAAGCCAAATTCATGATAAATGATGGTTTTGTGGAAGTGAACGGGAGTATTGAAACGCAGAAGCGCAAAAAAATATATCCCGGTGATATTATTAAAATCAATGATCTGGTCCTTGAAATAAAACTTATAGAAGACTTATCAGCGGTGCAATGACCCTGCTACCTGAAAACAAATGACAGCTACAGCATTGGCAACATTAAGGGAATTTTTCCGGCCATACATGGGGATATGAACAAAGGAGTCACAGGTTTTTCTGACATGTGACGAGATTCCATATTCTTCATTTCCAAATACAAGAATGGTTTTGTCTTTCCATGGCATGTCATAAAAAGGACAGGCACCTTGAATGGTTTCAACACCAATGATCTGGAATCCTTTTTCTTTTTTCTCAATTAAAGTCCCTGCAAGATCGTTTGTCTTTTCCTGTTCAACCCATTTATGAGCCCCCATGGCGGTTTTTTTAACCCCAGGATGTTCTTTGCCTGGGGTGCTCCCAAGAATAATGGATTTAAAGCCCGCAGCCTCACAGGTCCTGAAAATAGATCCTACATTAAAAAGGCTTCTTAGACCATCCAGGGCCAGGTGACAATGAAAAAGGGGTTGACGGGGAGAAAGCGGAACATCATTTGTTTGAACTTTTTCAAGCAAATCAGGGTCACGGACTATAATGCTTGTGGCTAACCTGTGAAAGTGAATTCTGTCTGAAATACTTTCAATCCATAATCTTGTGGTATTGGATTCAGGCCTGATAAATTCTTTCATTCCCATCCAATTCAGGACTTCGTTGTATTGGCGGGTAAAGAGATCTAAAGTGTCCGGGTTGACACGATTGGTGGTTAATTTCTGATAAAACCCGGACAACCAGCTGATAATATGCTTGTTCCGGGTTTCGGGGTAAAGTGATATCAGTTTTTTTTTTGTAAATCCAAAGGTATCCATTTTATGAGTATCAGCCCGGTTCTTAGTTTGACAAATTAATTGGACTTATTTTGCAGGCGGGGTAAATACCCGCTGGGCAAGTTCGTTTGAAACCAGCTGTTCATGTTCATATGCCAGTTCAAATATTTCCTGGGCGGATATAAACTCCGTTTCTCATTGGTCTTTTTTATGCCCCTTCCCTTTGTTAGTTTTTTTTCTTTCTTTGTATTCCTTTAACTTATAAGGCACTTCACTGCCGACAGCAACACGCCATCCCCCTTCAAGTGTTGCCGCAACCAGCCATCTCCCATCGGTTGATAACCTGATATATAAATTGTTCCCAAAATAAGTTTCCGGTATATTTACAACAATGTAAGCACCTATTCCCGAATCATATACCATATCATGGTTTCCATGGTGTTTATGACGGTATCCATGGGCCGGAGCATGGGGGGGAGGTCCCGGCTTATGATACTTTGTTTTCGGAGAATGTACTCCCGGTCCTTGAATGCCAATTCCTAATGTGTTGCAGCCTGTCAGCAAAAAAAGTCCAACGGAAATCACCAGAGCCATTTTAAAATATTTCATTTTTCCCCCTTTGTTTTTAAGGAATTAAATTAACAAAACAATGATCACTTATCATAGCGTTTTTTTAGAACGGCTTCAACAAGACAAATGGAATTATTCGTAAAATTAGCATGCATATTGTTGCCAAAGAAGCGCGCATTTTCTCCCAAAACAATGCCTGGCCCCAGAATATTGACGGCTTGGCTTGCCTTTTGAGAGACAGCTTTGATCTTTTCCCACCATGAACATGCCCCGGGGGTTTCATCGGAATAGGAAAGTGTTTTAAAGCCTTGTATTTCAAAGATTGGGGACAAAAGGTCCCAGGGTTCAAGAAAGGATATGTCCGGGGATGCAGCCCAGGGAACGGGAAAAACAAGGGTGTTGTTTTGCCCCTTGGTAATCTCATGTAAAATCAGTTTTCCTTCTGGTTTTAATACCCTGAAAAATTCTTTGGCTGCCCTTGATTTGTCTTTAATATTCATTAAAACATGCTGGCATAAAATGGCATCAAAGGTATTTTCTTCAAAGGGCAGATCAAGAATGGAACCCTGCTGGAAACTCACTAGGTTTTCAAGTGCTGTACATTGGGTTAGAAAATTTGCCGCAGGGATAAATTTGTCTGCCAGATCAATGCCTATCACCCGGCAGTCAAATTGTCTGGCAAGAAGTCTTGAAGATCCTCCAATACCACAGCCGGCATCAAGAACCAGTGCATCCGGCGATAAATTTATTTTTTTTAAAAGTTCAAGACTGGCCACAGCTCCGCCCGTGTGGAGCTGATCAATTGCTGAAAGATCTTTGGGTTTAAGGGTTGAAAGATTTTTACCGGCATTGATTAATGCGGTTTTAATCTTTTGGGTAAGATTGTCTGAATTATAGTGGTTTTTTATTTGTGATTCCATAGTTTAAGAGTGGGGTCACCCCTTTCCTTATTGCGCAATAACTACAATAAGGAAAGCCTGACCCTGTTCCGAGTTTAGGATTTAAGTTCTTGAATGGATCCGAAAAAATCAAGGGACTCTGGATTTTTTAAGGCATCCTTGTTTTTTACTTCTTTGCCTTCGATCATTTTTTTAACGGCCAGCTCAACCTTTTTCATGTTAAGGGTATAGGGAACATCCGGACATGCAATGATTTTAGCCGGGACATGCCGTGGAGAGGCATTGGCCCGGATGTCTGCTTTGATCTTGTTTTGAAGCTCATCTGTGAGGTCAAAGCCCGGAGCTGTTTTTACAAAGAGAATGACCCTGACATCATTGTTCCAGGATTGTCCCACAATCACAGAGTCTTCAAGCTCTTCCATGGCATCCAGACGACGGTAGATTTCAGCCGTGCCGATTCTCACACCGCCTGGATTGAGGGTGGCATCGGATCGGCCGTACATGATGACACCGCCTCGTTCCGTTATCATGATAAAATCCCCGTGGGTCCAGATTCCCGGGTATTCATTAAAATAGGCAGAATGATACTTGGAACCGTCGTCATCTCCCCAGAAAAATATGGGCATGGACGGGAAGGGGGCCGTACAGACAAGCTCGCCCTGCTGTCCCACCGTGGGCTTTCCGTTTTCATCATAGGCATATACCTTCATGCCAAGACCCCGGCATTGCAGTTCTCCCGTATAGACAGGGCCCATTGGGTTGCCCAGGGCAAAACAGCCGTTCAGGTCTGATCCGCCGGATATGGATGCCAGCTGTAGATCTTGTTTTATTTCATTATAGATGAATTCAAAATTTTCATCTGAAAGCGGGGAACCCGTTGAAAGAACTGACTTTAATGCAGACAGGTCAAATTGCTTGCCTGGCTTTACCCCGGCATTTTTTAAGGCTTCAATATATCCGGCACTGGTTCCGAAAATCGTGACTCGTTCATCCTGGGCCATTTTCCACAAGGCATCAGGACCGGGGTGAAAAGGATTGCCGTCGTAAAGGACAAGGGTGGCGCCTGTGCTTAGAGCCGCAGTCAGCCAGTTCCACATCATCCACCCGCAGGTGGTAAAGTAAAAAATAATGTCTTCTTCTTTTAAGTCCGTATGCAGAACCAATTCTTTTTTCTGGTGTAAAAGAACTCCGCCCATACTCTGTACCATGCATTTGGGAAGGCCCGTGGTTCCGGAAGAATACATGATATAAAGGGGATCATCAAAATTCATCTGCAAAAAATCAATTTCTTTTGCAGATGGATCTTTAAATTCTTCATACAATACGGCATTGGGAAGGCTGCTGATATCGGGTTTTGTTGATACATAGGGAATCACGACAATTTTTTGAATGGAAGGGATTTCCTTGACAATTCCGGCAATTCTTTCAATGCTGTCCATGGGTTTGCCCTTGAAAAAGTATCCGTCCGCTGTAAACAATACTTTGGGCCGGGTTTGTCCAAACCTGTCCAGAACTCCTTTGATGCCAAAGTCAGGAGAGCAGGAAGACCAGACCGCGCCAAGACTTGCAGCAGCCAGCATGGCAATGATACTTTCAGGCATGTTGGGGACAAATCCCACCACCCGGTCGCCTTTCTGGATACCCATTTTTTTTAATGAGGCTGCTGTTTTTGCCACTTCATCATAGAGCTGGTTGTAGGTTAACGTCCTTCTGACAGAATCTTCACCCTTGAATATGATGGCCACCCGGTCGTTTCTGAAGCGCAAAAGGTTCTCGGCAAAATTGAGTTTTGAATTGACAAAGAATTTTGCACCGGGCATTTTGGCTGGATCATCAATGGCCTTGTCAAAGGTCTGGGAGGCCCTGATATCAATAAATTCCCAGGTAATTGTCCAGAAATCCTCAAGATTGTTCACAGACCATTCCCACAGATCGGGATATTGTGTAAATTCAGTGCCATATCTTTCATTTACACGGGTCATAAAACGATACATATTGGTGCTTTTAATCCTCTCTTCAGAGGGCTGCCACAAACATTTTGACATGGGTATTTCCTCCTTATTTATACAAAACAGCAAGTATGGTGGCTTTATCGGTTTTTGCAGTAATAAAATGGGGAGTGGTGGACAGGTAGTAGGCACTGTCTCCGGGTTCAATATCATAGGTGTCTTTTCCAATGGTCAGGTTGACAACACCATCAAGAACAAATATAAATTCTTCCCCACTATGGATAGATATTTCCTTGTCATCCATTTTTTCCAATTGTACGATCAGAGCTTCCATGTGACGGCCCTGGACTTCAGGTGCCAGACTCATGTATGAGTAAGCATTCTGGCTGCCGGTTTTTGAAGAGGAACGGGAAATCGGTTTTCTCTGGTTTTTTCGTGTAATGGAATACAGCTTGTTTCCCTTGCCCGAGACAAGATGCCCCACTGCAGCATCCAATGCCTTGGACAGTTTCATCACCGTTCCGAGCTGGGGTTTTTCTCGGCCGTTTTCAATGTCTTTAAGCCGGGAAATTTCAAATCCTGTCAAATCGGAAAGCGCCTCAATGGAAATTCCTCTTTCTTCTCTTAATTGTTTGATGCGGTTTCCCACTTCATCTACATTGCCTTTTTCACCGTTTTTAATATTTCCGGTGAGATCTTCAAAATAATCTAGATTGATATGAGGGATTTTATCCTTTTTTTCCATAGCATCTCCTTGTCATCATTATTGGGGAAAATTTTGATTCGGTTCTTCACCCAGTTTTTCCTTGAGTTTTGCAAGTCCGGGTCTGGCATATTCCATATGACCTTCCTTAAGGGTTCTGCCATTGATTATGGCCTCGCTTCTTAATCTTGTACCAACGGTTTTTTCCAGCTGTTTTCCAAGCCACAGGATTCTGTCAACATCATATCCATGTTCTATACCCATTTCATCAATCTGCACAAGGGTATCTTCAAGGCAGACCAGTCCCACATATCTTGCATCATCATAATAATAATCCCCTGTGCCTTTGATGGGCCGGTCATCCAGGAAATTGGCCGGCTGTCCGCCAAGACCGCCCAGGGTGGCTTCAAAATGGCAGATGCCTGCCTGAAGTGCGGCAAGAACAGATGCTGAAGCCACTCTTTTTGTTTCATGGAAATGGGCAATATGAAGGTTTGTATCCGGCATTTCATCAAGGATCATGGAAAAATACCGGTACACATCTGCCGCAGATGCAGACCCGTCGTGGTCGGCATGCTCAATGTCGCTGGCCCCGATGGAAAGCCAGTATTTGGTGAATTCAACGGCATCCTTTAACTGGGTGGCGCCGCCAATGGGGCTTCCCCATATAGTGCTGACAGTACCGCACATCTTAATGCCGGCATCCGTACACTTTTTAATACATCTTTCAGCTTCTTTAAAATAATTCGGAAGACTGGTGCCGGAATTGGCAAAATGGTGCTGTTCCTCAGTGGAGACCATCATCAAAACCCTGTCCGGGCCCACCCCTCTTTTTTTCAGTTCAATGGCCCGGTCAACGGCCTGCTCCCGGATGGTGATGGCCGTCAATACCACATCATCCATGTTAATGCCTTTTCTGGCTGTCCGTCCTACAAAATCAGTACCTCTGAGATGGGCCAATAATTCTTCAGCATCACTGAACTGGGGCATGCTTCTGGGATTTCCCAGATTTGTGACCTCAATATTGCGGCATCCTGCAAAAATCAACTCTTCAAGATAGGTGATTTTAGCAGGGGTTGAAATAAATTTTTCAAGATGCTGGAATCCATCCCTGACGGTGATATCTCCAA